>JBBSPS010000106.1:0-13206 GCA_038258655.1 Bacteroidia bacterium | reverse complement strand
TAGGACTTGTATTCACTGTCATAAGCCTTATTGCTAGCGAGTTGCCCTCCGGCAGAGCTCACGTCCTCTTGGGACTTACTTAACAAAAGTAAAAATAATTATTAAAAAAAGAACCTAAAACTTGTATTACAACATAGAAGGTTCTTAGGAAAAAATAAGTTTATTGCTGATAAATCCACTGGCTTTTTTTGCCAATTTAAAACTTTTTTAGTTTTCTCCCTGTAAAATGTTGTTGACCCTTTTTACATTGGCGATAGGAAATAAAACGAAATTAGTATGTCAAAAACTTTTGGAGATAAAGTTATTGATTTTAATCGCCATTTACAGTATTCGGGTAAATTGCCGGAAAATTTTCGGGTGATTAATCCTTATCTTGATAATCCTGAAACGATGGAGGTGATGCAGCAGTTTTATCAAACATTTTACAACGATTCAAATCAAAGAAGATTTATTATTGGTATTAATCCGAGCCGTCACGGAGCCGGAGTAACAGGTGTGCCATTTACAGATACCAAACGATTAGAAAGTGTTTGTGGTATAAAAATGCAATCAGCATATACGCACGAGGTGTCTTCTGTTTTTATGTATGATATGATTACTGAATATGGTGGAGCGAAAGAATTCTATAAACAATTTTATATCAACTCCCCATTTCCTTTAGCCATTGTACGCCAAACAACAGATGGCACATGGTTAAATGCCAATTATTATGATGATCCTCTTCTTTTTGAAATGGTAAAAGATTTTATGATTTTATCCTTAAAAAAACATATCAGTATGGGATTAGACACTTCGGAGGTTTTTGTACTCGGAAAGAAAAATGCCGTTTTTATCCAAAAGTTAAACAAGGAAGCTAAGTTATTCGGTAGTTTAAAAATTCTTGAACATCCGCGATACATTCAGCAATATAAGTCAAAAGAAAAACAGATTTATATTGACAAATATATATTAACCTTAAATAATTTACAATAAATCCATTGAAGACGAATACTATTTATACCATAGGTCATTCTACTCGTAGTCTTGAGGAATTTTTGAATATGCTCCAATCTTTTGATATTAAAATTCTTGCAGACATACGAAGTTTGCCTGGTTCACGCAAGTATCCACAATTCAACAAAGAAGATTTAAAAATATCCTTAGAAAATGCTGCAATACAATACCTACATATGGCAGATTTGGGAGGAAGAAGGAAGGTAAAAAAAGATTCAAAAAACAATCGCTGGAACAATGTTTCTTTTAAAGCTTATGCAGACTATATGGAAACCGAAGAATTTAAAAATGCCATTGTGAAACTGGAACATATAGCTTTAGAACAAGCCACAGCATATATGTGTTCTGAAGCAGTTTGGTGGAAATGTCATCGTTCGATGGTGTCGGATTATCTGAAAGCAAAAGGTTGGACAGTATTACATATTATGGCGATACAAAAAGTTCAGGAGCATAAATACACTTCACCGGCAAGAATAGTTGACGGAAATGTATTGTATTCTGATGAAAATTAAATTTACAAATGAAAAATCAGTTTTTGAAAACAAAATTTAAAATTGGGGATAAAGTAAGTTGGAACTCTGAAGCGGGAAAAGTTTCAGGAACTATTATTAAAATACATATTAAGAGTTTCGATTACAAAGGATATACACACCATGCTACGGAAGTAGAACCTCAATATGAAATAAAAAGCAGCAAGACGGATCACATTGCAGCTCATAAAGGCTCTGCGCTTACTAAACTCAGAAAAAAATAATCAGAGAAACGAATAGAGAAACATAGCCGTAAAATCAAAAAAACGATGATGGGTTATCAGAAATTACAGGCAACGAAATATCATTTCAATATTTTTTCGAGCTCAATAGTTTTTGGAAATAAAATATTGTTTTCCAAATGAATATGCAAATGCAAATCTTCTTCAAATTCTTTAAGTAAGGCAAATGTTACTTTGTAGGTATTGCACGCATCTTCAGGAGGCGTGTAGTTGTTACTAAGTTCATTAATCAATTTGAAACGTTCGCCTTCTGTTGTATGTTCGTCCATCATCATGTGAATTGGATTTTGAACGGTACCAAAATGAGGCGCATCTATTTTTAATCCCTCGTGTTTTGCTTTAACCAATTTACGCACAAATGGAAATAAAATTAGTTCTTCTTTTTTCATGTGCTGCGCTAATTCACCAGCAGAAGCATTAAATTGTCTACTGATTTCAAATAGTTCGGGGTGATGGTCTCCGTGAACTTTACAAATTTTATCGAGATATGGTTTTATCTCCAACGTTTTTTCTTCTACATAACGATGGTGTTTTTTCTCAATATAATCGGCCATGAAGTCTAATGGCCATGAAGTAAATGCTGCTGTTTTATCTTCTTGAGTTTTAATGGCTAGCTCCAAATCATCCATCACTGTTTTGGGATTGATGTTTTTCTTTGCACAAGCATCAGAAATGGTTCTGTTGCCCTGACAACAAAAATCTATTCCATATTTTTTAAACACCGATGCACTACGATAGTCTTGTGCTACTATTTCACCAATTGTTTTTTCTGTTATTGTATTCATGTTATTATTTTTTAATTAATAAATTTTATTTCTGATTCTATTGGCATAATTACTATAGCCTTAAGATCATTCGTAATTAAAAGAGAATGCGGAATGCCAGCAGGAATAATAAAAGAATCATTTTTGTTTAATATATGCTCTCTTTCATTTATTTTTATTATAGCATTTCCTTCTTCTACTATAATAATTGCCTCCTTAGTACTTAAATGTTTTGGCATCTGCGCATCCTTTACACCAATAACCTGTAATATTTTAAATAGGTCACCTTTTTTTAATAATGTTAATTCAGGTTTATTCATTTTATTTATAATTTAAGTTAGTATTTCCAAAATTTGATAGTGATATTCCGAAAATGATTAAACAAGTTACTTTAATGACCTCCATTCCAATATAATAAAAATGCATATTCGAAGGAGCGACTTCTTTTGCTTGTATATACAATTCTACTCTTGCATCTAATGCAGGCAATAACCAACAAGTTTGAATAATGAGTATAATAAATGGGATACAAAAAAATAATATATCTACACCTCTGATAAAACCCTTTTTAAAAATATAATTAGCTATAATGGCAATGGCAATACCCCATTCCACTTTATTGAGTGCACTAAAAACCAATCTACCAATACCCAAACCGATAGGCAAGGAAACGCCTGGGGCACGAAATTTTAACCAAGCTTCCATAAAGCTGATAGCAGAAACAAATCCTACCCATAACAATGTAGCAGTTAAAGCCAGAGGGTATTTTACAGTTATCACAATAAGGGTGTTGCGGGATTATTTTTATAATACTCTATTTTTGAATGGAACATTTCTGCCATTCTCCCTCCTTGCCATTTAGCTTTTTCGGCTTTTTCTCCGACAAATAATTCATCAACTGCTTCGTAAAATAATTTTAGCCACCTATCAAAATGTTCCTTAGATACGGGTAATTGGGCGTGAGGCAAAAAAGGACTGCCATGATACGTGTGTTCTTCGAATAAAACGGTTTGCCAAAAACGATACATTTTTTCAAGATGTTGTGGCCAGCGATCTTCAATTTTATTATTAAAAATATCTTTCAGTAATTTGTCTTCACGTACTTTTTCGTAAAAACTATCTACTAACAGCTTAATATCTGTTATGTTGATAATGTCTTTTTTCATTTATATTATTTGTTTAAACGCAATAATTTGCAATGATATAATTCTTTTACATTGAAAAATGATATCCATGATTATATTCGAAACGAGGGCGCAATTCGCCTGTTAATGTCATTTGTGCATAGGTAATGACTGTTATGAAAACAAACATTAGCGTAAGCATAATTGTATTTATAATTCTATTTTTCATAATATTAATTAAACATTATTTAAACAGATTATTGATTTTTTCAATTGTTTTATCAGGTGCTGTTCCCAATCCTTCCTGTTGATAAGCTATTGCGCCATCTTCATCAAGCACTATAATCATATTGGAATGAGCAAAACTTCCGTCCGGCTGTTTTTCATATTTCACTCCAAGCACCACTGCTATTTCCTGTACCTCTTCTTCAGTGCCATGCAATAAAGTCCAGTTATCATTCAATCCTGATTCTTTTGCAAATACCTTCAAGCGGTCAGGTGTATCACGCGCCACATCAAATGAAATAAGAAGAAATTTTACTTTGTTTTTTTTACTAGTAGGAATTTTTGATTCAATTAATTGCATGTCGGCAACAATACGCGGGCAAGCATACGCGCAATTAGTAAACACCATAGCTACCACTTGAATGTTGCCTTTTAAATCAACTAATTTTAAGAATTTATTATCCTGTGTTTTCCATTCTCCTTCCACCTGATATATGGATTCTTTATTAGAATTGGCGGCATCTTTTGTTTTTGTAGTTTGCTCATCTTTAACGCAACATTCCTTTTTCTTTTCCGATTGGCATGAATAGTTAAGCATAGTGCTTATTGCCAGAATAAATAAAATTTGATTTTTCATAGTATTAATTTTTTATGTCCATTGCACATCGGAAACCTAAATTAGCAACCGTATAGGAGCCTTTCAAGCTCCCTCTATAACCATAGCGCATATAGGCAGCATAATCACTTTTGTTCGTTGAATTACTCGCAGCAGATCCACAAAACAAGTCTCTTTCTACTTCAGAACTACTTCTGGAATCGCCTCCTGTAACATAACTGTTGAAATCATATACCCATTCCCAGATTAATCCATGCATATCATACAATCCAAATTTGTTTTTGAATGTAGTGCCAACATTAGGTAAAACTGTTGGTGTAGGCTTATCATACCAATCAAGAATGATTTCAAGAATAGTTGTTTTGTTCGCTGCCACCCTGTTGGCAATATCAGCACTTGCTGCATATTCCCATTCATTGGTAGTTGGCATTCGTTTTCCTTTCCATTTGCAATATGCTTTTGCTGCAAACCAGGAAATATTAGTTACGGGGCTATTATATATTTTCAAAGAATCTTTTCCGAATGCAAAATCACTTTTCCAATGTTTCAGATAACTTCCATCTGTATAAAGTTTTGAAATATTTGATTTAGACCATTTCGGATTTGCTTTTATAAATATCAAGTACTCTGCATTTGTTACAGCATACACATCCATGTAAAATGACTTTACAAAAACTTCATTCTGATCTTTCTTTTTATAGAACGGGGTGAATTTTCCATCAGGAATTTTTACCATGTTTTTATGGTCGACACTGCTTGCCGTATTTTCTGCACTCATCTCACAACATTGAAATGAGAGCAGAAAAACTAAAGGTATGATTAGTGATCGTAACATTTTATTTTTTACCTGTTCTTTGTTTGTTTACGTCTTCTGAAGTAATCACACTTCCTGTTTTAGTAAACGTGTTGTGAACATACGTTAAGATATTAGCTAATTCATCATCTGTTAAACTTACAGCAGGCATCACCCCGTCGAATTCTTTTCCGTTTACTTTTATCTTACCCGTCAAACCTTTCAAAGGTATATTTATTCCTTTGTCCTCGCGTGCTTTCAGGAAATCGGAATTAAGAAGCGAAGGAAATGCTCCCGGGAGGCCGTTTCCATCTTTCATGTGACAGGCGGCGCAGTTGGCATTATATAAATTCTGACCTAAACTCATCCGTTCTTCTTTGGTACGCGCAGGAAATAAATTTACTTCCTTGACTGGTGTACTTATTATTTCTTGTACGGCTGAGCCTTCCGGTTGATAGACCTCATCAAATTGTTTACCAGAATAGATAACCAAATCAGGGTCGCCAGATACTTTAATCTGAGCCAAAGCACCTTTATTAAAGGCACGGAAAATAGAATGGTCAACTATATTTAATGTTCCTGGTACATCGCATTTGAATTCAACGATAGCTGCTCCTCCTGAAGGGATTAAGGTTGTCTGCACATTCCTGTTGATCATCTGACCTCCATCCACATATACTTTGTCAAATATTTCGCCTATCACATGGAAAGAAGATACAAGGTTAGGACCGCCATTACCCACAAACAACCTTACTGTTTCACCTACTTTTACTTGTAATGCATTATCACCTGAATTCGCACCAACTGAACCATTGAATACAACATAATCAGGTTCTTCTTTCAAGGCTTTATCCATATCAAATGACTGCAAACCAGCTTCTCCAAATTTCCCTTTGGTGTACATATCGCCCTGCATTATATAGAATTCTTTATCTACTTTTGGTAAACCTCCTTTAGGTTCAACCAATATTAATCCATACATACCATTGGCAATGTGCATTCCCACCGGTGCTGTGGCACAGTGATAAACAAATATACCTGAATTTAATGCTTTAAATGAAAATACAGAAGTGTGGCCGGGCACTGTCAATGATGCTGAAGCACCTCCTCCTGGACCGTTTACTGCATGAAGGTCAATATTGTGCGGCATCTTATTATTAGGGTTGTTGCTTAAATGAAATTCTACTTCATCACCAACAGTTATTCTGATAAACTTTCCCGGAACCCTTCCTCCGAATGTCCAGAACGTATAATCTACACCATCTGCAAGGCGCATTACCTTTTCAATAACTTCAAGTTTAACAACAACTTTTTCAGGATGGTCGTAGTTGGCATGAGAAGGTACATTTGGTGCAAAAGTTAAATCGGCCACATATTCGCCTATTATTTTGTTTTCATCTTCACCTTTTTGTTCAGAATTATCACACGCATTTAGAACTACTAGTGAGATGAATAAAAAAGTGATTGATTTAAAATTAACAAGTCTGCTTTGCCACTCATTTTTGATTAAATTTTTCATTGTTGCGATATTTTAGAAGCTGTTTAAATTTGATTCAAGAAATTACAATATATTATACTTAACAATCTTCGTAAACATTTCGACAAATTCTCCAAAGGAGCGCTTCGTTAAAAATATCCTTCAGTAATTTGTCTTCACGTACTTTTTCGTAAAAATTATCTACTTGTTTAATATTGTTTAATACCTTCAATAATTTTTATGTCATTTTTCATTCGTCTTATTTTTGTTTAAAGACTAAAATTTGTAATGATATAATAGGCTGCCCATCCAAAAAATGCTACGAGTAAAATCCACAACCAACTTGGTACACTTTGAGGTGTTTCACTTCCTTCAATAACAAATTTCTTTTGATTTCCTTTGTCATAAGCATTAATCATTAAAGGTAAAACTCCATCTACAATTGCGTTTTCTGAAATTCCTTCTACAGCAATTGCAGGTCCATTTCTAACAGTAAATTTTATTTTCTTAATCCCTTCTCTGCCTGTTGGAGATTTACTTATGAGTTTGAGTGTATGCTCTCCGTCTGTCAGTTTACGGGTATCCAGTTCAAATTGTACTGGTGCAACTAATTCAGCAATTGGCTGTAACTCGCCATCAATAAATAGTGTTATTCTACTTTTATCTTCTTTCATCTTATTAATTACTTAAGATTGATTGTTTAATATGGTCTGAATTTTTTTCGCCTGGTTTGATCAAATATTTTAAGGAAAACACAAAGGTCAATATGGTGATAACAGTAATAACAGCTATAATTACCCAATCCCAATTGCTTTGAGGACCAGCACCGTGGGTTAAGCCAAGTGTAATTTTTGGTTGTTGTTTTTCGCAAACAGAACATGCTAAAGTAATTTGATTCATCAATCCCAAAAACATCAATATAAAATATCGCATTTTCATTTTTTATTTTTTAGCAGTTAGTTTAATGAAATCCATTATTTTCTTTACCTCTTCGGCAGTTACCGTTTTGGCATTATTTCCCCAACTTGTTTTTTCGTGATTAATGATAGCAGTAACTTCTTCTGGGCTTAAATTGTTGTCTGTTCCTATAGCAGTCATTACTGCATATTCTGGTCTTGGATCATACCCTTGCATGATAATAGAAACATATAATTCTAAATTATCTCCCAATACAACTGGGCTTCCCTTTAAAGGTGGAAATGCACCTTTTAATCCTTCACCATTTGCCTGATGGCAAGTTTGGCAATTATTGATATAGAGTATATTCCCGTCAGGAAGATTTGATGCATTGCTTATTAATGAAGTTGGCTTGACTTCCTTTTTATATAAAAACTCTGGAGATATTTTTCCGTCAGGCAAAGGTGTTTGTTTTAAACTTTGCAGATAAGCAACCAACTGAATAGCTTCCTTACTTGCAATTATTTTTCCTATAATCTCTTTTCTGTATTTATCAGGAACGGCTACTTCTGTTTCTCCTTTTTCAACACTGTCTACTTCCACAAATAGCCATGGATATGCAGGCATAATTGATTTTTCGACCACTGCTCGTGGCTGATATAAATGCAATAAGTTCCAAGCGAGGCTCGATTGGCGAGTTCCTACGTTTGTAAGATCTGGTCCTGTTCTTTCAGTCCCCATAAGGGTTGCAGTATTTCGCCAAAAATCTGTCCGGTGGATCCCTGCGTAATCAGCAGCAATACCGGGTCTACTTCCCCACACTTTATCCTCATCCACATTTCTAACTTGTTGTGTATGACAAGCTACACAACCATTGGCAATAAAAACCTGTTTCCCTGCCATTTCATCAATTGTTAAGGGAATTGCATTGGGTAGTGGAGCATTATTATCCTGGTTATTGATTGCCGGCAGAATTGCAACTACGATGGTGAGCCCAACAAATAATCCCAATGCTGTCCTGAATAATTTCTTATGATTATCAAAAAATTCCATTTCGTTTATTTTATTTGATTGTCACTTTTAAGTCTAATTCTGCTTTTGCTTTTAAAATATCTATTGCCGATTTAGGTATCTCAACTTCTTCTTTTTTTCGCACCATTACATAAAAATTATAGGCAAATAGAATATGTGAAAGCCACATCAAAGAGCCACCGATAGCACGCCATAACCAATAAGGAGCCATTACTTCTACACTATCAATAAATGGTTTTCCATCCATCCACATTAATCCTCTAAGAGTAGAGCCATACATTAAAGGAATAGTGTAAAATAATAAACCAATAAATGCCAGCCAGAAATGTGCTCCTACTGTAATTTGAGGAGGTTCTTTTCCTGTTAATCTTGGAACGATGGTATAAATAAAGCCCCAAAGCATAAAGCAGATGATTCCATACATTGTCAGATGTGAATGAGCTACAGTGAAATCAGTAAAATGCCAAATCAAATTTGTAAATCGGAACGCCTCTGCTGTACCCTGTAATGAACCTACAAAATAAAATATGATACCTATTAAATAAAATGGAAGTGTATAACTGCCTGAAAGTTTATTCCACGAACCTTTAAAGGTCATTAAAAAATTTGTTGTGCCAGCAACCACTGGAATTATCATCCCAACACTACCAACGATAGCAATTGTTTGCAGCCACCAAGGAATAGCACTAAAAATAAAATGGTGAGTACCTATAAGTGTATAAAAAAGAATTTGTGCCCAAAAAGCTAAAATTCCTAAGCTGTATGAATAAATAGGTTTGTTGAGTTGTTGAGGTAAAAAATAGTACATCAAACCAAGGTTGAAAAGCATAAACCACATACCAACACCTTGGTGCATATAATATCCTTGCACTATGGTTTCACCCAATCCTGTTTGCCAACTTGGCCAATAAGCCACGAAAGCAATTACCAGCAAAAACATCATTCCTGAAATAATATACCAATTGGAAACATAAATTTCTTTGGTTGTTCTTTTTGCGATGGTTTTAATAAAGTTGTTCAAAGAGATAATAACGCCAATACCAAATAATGCCATTACAGGCCAAATGTATTCTCGGTATTCGCCACCACCATTATTAATTCCTGCCATTAAACAAATACTTCCTATTATAACTGTAGCATTAATAAGAACTAGAGAACGATAACCTGATTTTATACTCGCTATAGGAACATTGCTTACTCTTGGAATTACATAATAAGCCAATCCCATCATTGCTAATGATGCCCAGCCCCAAAAAACAATATTGGTATGCACAGGTCTTAATCTGCCGAAACTCAACCAACTATAATGATCAATATCAGGACTTACGAATTTTATTCCGATATATTCTCCTACAGTAGTACCAAGTAACAACCAAAAAGTAGCGCAACCTAAATACCATAAAATAAGTTTGGTTAAATCTGGTTCAATATATGGCCGCGGTTGGCTCTTTTTCTTTTGTTCAATAAAACGAAGTGTTGATACTTCACTAACATTATTTATCAAACCTTTACTATCGCTTTGAATGGCTTCGCCAGCCAATTCATTATTTGATAGAGCAAATTTAAGTTCTCTTTTTCGGTGCTCTAATTGCTGAACTTCTTCAGGGCTGAGTCCTATTATATATTCATTGAATTTTTTTAATTCTTTCTTTTTGAGATAATAATTTATAGCAGCGTACCCCTTTACAATCATTATGATTGATGCAAATACAATTGGAATAATAATGAGAATCAGGGTAATAATAATTCCCGATTCGCTAAGCACATTTTTTGTTTCCATAACCTATCTATATTGGATAAAATTGTCCACTATTTTATTAAATTTTTTTACAATTTCAAAAAGCTTACACCATTCGAAAAGCCAACGGATAATGATTTTACAGTCGTAGTTTCAAGCATTTTCTTAAGCTCGTTTCTAATTGCCTTAAATTGATCGTGAATAGGACAAGGCATTTTCTCATTACATTGTTTTAACCCCAAACCGCAGACTTTGTATATACTGTCTCCGTCTATAGCAGATACAATTGTACTTAGTTTTACTTTATCCAACGCTTGTTTGCCCATCGAAAAACCACCAGTAGGACCTTTGTCCGAATTGATGATGTTGCTGCGTGAAAGTTGTTGTAGTATTTTTGAGGTATAAGCCTCTGGTGATTCAATTGCTTTGGCCACATCCTTCAAACTCACTTTTCTGTTTTGGATGGATTGTTCAGCAATGTAGATTGTTGCTCTAATACCGTATTCGCAAGCTTTTGAAAACATTTTAGTAGATTACCTCGGTACAAACTTAATCATTTTAAAGTAATGGACAAATTTATCCTTTATTACTTTTTTATCCCCAATATAAATTTTACTCTTTTAATCTAATTTTTTTTAACCGGATACCTTCTATTAGGAGTGGTATTGTTAAAAATGAGAGCCGCAACAAATAAAATTAAGACACCTGATAAAACAGGGGAAATACATACATGTAATCTAATGTGGTCTATAACATCTAAAATATATCAAAAATCTTACTTCATGGATTAGAGTGTAGTTCTACACTTGATAGAAATTAGTATGGCTAGCTGAATCCAAAGGATTACAAGAAACAGAATAAAAGCTACTTTTATAGCGTGAAGTGGGTTCGGATCGGAATTCATTAGTTCTCTAAGTGCCTGAAAACCATTCATAAGGTTCGATAAATCAAACCCATAGGGTACTGAACCAAAAAAACCCTGATAAATTCTTATTTATCAGGGGAGGGTGGTTCGATAAAAGTGCTGAAAAAATGCAGAAACAATTATTTTCAAGCAGTTACTTGTTCGAGTCTGGAAGCCATTTTAGACAAAAATTTGATGCATATAAGAAGTATTACCAGATGAAAGAACCGCCTTGTTTTTTTCATTTTCCTCTGCTTTATTTAAAGAAGCATTAATCGGAGTAGGTTTTAGGTTAACTGTTAGGATTGGCAATGAAGAATGATTTACCAAATCTTCCGCAATGCTTCTATTGAAAAAATGGGACAATCCATGTCTTCCATGTGTTCCAAGTGCAATCATATTTGCCCCAGCACTATCCGAATATCTTCTTATTCCCTCTTGTTTGTTAAAATCATTATACACTGATACAGGAAAATCGGAATTCTGAAATTTCTTTTTAAATTTTTCAATTGTCCGCGCTGATTTTTTTGATGTTTCAAATTGAAACCTTGTAACAACCTTCACCACTTCAATTTTAGCTTCAAACATTTTAGCTATTTTTTCTACTTCAGGAAAAACGGATTCGCATTCATCTGAAAAGTCAGTTGCATACACAATTTTTTCTATTTTGGGTTCGGTGATTTCATGTTTTATGGTAATCACCGGAATTTGAGAATTATGAACTATTTTTTCTGCTGTACTTCCAATAAAAATTTCTTCCACTCCTTTTGCTCCATGAGTTCCCATCACAATTAACTCTGCTTTATATTTTTCTGCAGCCTTCATTATTTGATCTGTAACACTGCCTATTTCAATGTTGTGATTAACTTTAATGTCCTTTAGAAAAGAAGATTTCAGTAATTTTTTCATTCGGGTTTTAGTAGCCTTTAGAATACCCATCATGTATGGAACGTCATTAACGGTTCCTTCAATGCTGCCCTGGTAACCTATTAAAGGAACATCTAATACATGAAGAAGATTTAGAGTTGCACCAGTTTTTGTGGCCATGAATGCCGCGAAACGCAATGCGTTGTTTGCGCATTCAGAAAAGTCGCTTGGTATTAAAATAGTTTTCATGGTAGTATGTTTTTTTAAGTTATTAATTAAATGAACATTCTCAAGGATTACTATTAGGAGAATCACCCCTTAAATGATCTAATTTCATTTTTCATATCACTTTGCAAGGCTTATTTAATCTTTCTTTATTTTTTTCGTTCAGTAATAGCAGTATCAATTATTACAATTTCTTTTACACTTCCGTAAGCATCCAGTGTAGGAGTAATTGAACTTATGACCCAGTATTCTGCTCCTTCCTTATTTATATTTCTACTTTCATAGGAGATTGATTTTTTTGTACGCACAACCTCGTTTAGTTTTTTTATAAACAAAGAAACGTCTTCCTCTTTGCGCAGAATTTCTCCGTTAGTATCTATTACCTCAAATAGTTGATACCCCGTTAATTTAGTAAAGCCATCGTTTACCCACTCAATCTTGCCGAACTTATCAAGTATCATTACTGAATTAGAGGCTTTAGTTGCAGCAATAGCAATAGCCTGAAGCTCATCCTGCCGTTTTCCGATGGTTATATCGCTAATAATACTTATTGTACCGGAAATTTGATTTTTTTCATCTTTATATGGTGATGTTACTGTGTAACCTAAAAATGGCGAACCGCTTTTCCGTTTTATATATGCTTCATAACTTTCAAATATTCCGGTTGACCTGTTTGCTACAAAGTCTTTCAACATTTTTTGCTCCTCTGGAAAATAAAGAAATGCATGAGCAATCTTTCCAATCATTTCCCTTCGGGAATACCCTGTTAATTGTGCCAT
>JBBSPS010000105.1:0-13231 GCA_038258655.1 Bacteroidia bacterium | reverse complement strand
AGTGCTTAATTGGATTTTCCATTTTTTATCGGAAAAATCTCCTTTTTTTTCACCCTGTTGCCATATCAACCCCCTTTTTTATTAAACAATAGATGTTAATTATAATGCAATTGCCTTGCAATTGGGTCTTATCATATAACTCCTTTTGTATTTCATTTTCTACATTCTCACGGGTAGTGAGGCCGGAACTTATCATTGTGGATAAATGTAATTTTCTTTTATCAATTTTAAATTTTGTAGGTAATATATAGGCTTGGTAAAATTTGGTAAATAGTGATTCATAATGTTTTCCGCCATAATCTTTCCAATCGAACTCTTTCTTTAATAAATCTTTAGCTTCTTCTTTATTAAAGTTAATGTAATTTAAAATTTCAAGTGTTTTTATTTTACGAACATTATCATTATATAATTTTTTCCAAAAACTGGTGTGTGGATAGCTTTTAATTTTAACTGTGCCGAATTGCTTCTGAATACTTTTAATATTTAGCCAGTCATTTTTATCATGTATCCAATGTTTTGGGAATGACCAACTTTCAGTAGCCAGATTTCCTCCGCTTATAATATATTTAATTCCATTTTTTTTCGCCAATTCATTGGTTATAGCTGAAATAGCATGGTCCGTAATTAGTTCAATATCAACTACAGAAGCTTTAAAAAAAGAAAGCTGAATGTCTTTGTATTCCTCCCAATTTACAACATACGTAAAGAGGTCTATATTTAATTTTTTTACTATGTTCTCAATATTTTTTACAGCCAGTTTAGAGTTCCAGCCATTATCGAAGTGAATTACCAGTGGACGTAATTGGAGTTTTTTAACTACGTAATAAGCTACGTAGGAGCTATCAACTCCACCGCTTAAACCAATTATACAATCGTATTCATGATTTTTTCCTGCTGCTTTTATTTTCTCTACAAATTCATTTAGTAGTTTTTTTCCTTCACTGTCCTTAAAAACATATTCATGGGCAATTCTGTCATATTCCGAACAATGATTGCATACCCCGTTGTTATCGAAGCTTATTAAGGGATCGTCATTTGTATCTAATATACATTTTGAACATTGTAGATATGCGTAAGCCATGGGGGTAAATATTAAATTAAATACAATGTGCAGCTTAATTTATAGCTACTTTTTTAATTCCACTATTAATTATTTTTTTAATTTCATCAATTGTAGTTATTCCGCCGCCATAACATACAGGCATAAAACATTCACTTGCGAGATCAGATATTAATTTAAAAGAAGGGTGCTTCTTTTAAACGGTAGCCGACGTATCTACAATTATTAATTCATCTACTTGCTTTTCATTAAAAATTTTAATAGCGTTTATCGGATCGCCAACATATGTCAGTTTGTTAAATTTTATTGTTTTAACCAGTTGATTATTATTTATTAAAAGTATAGGAATAACCCTGATCCGTAACATCATTAGTATAATTTAACAAAATTTTCAAAATCACCAAGTCATAATCTATTATTACTATCACTTTATCCAATATATTTTACATTAAATTATCTTTTCTTTTGCAGTATTTTTACAAACTCCTTATAAGTATTAGCAGCGTTGAAGTTTTCAAGCCAAAATTGTTTTATTTTTTTACGATATTCGATCTGCGGGAATGGATCAAAAATCATTTTTTTGATTATTCTTGCTACCTCTTTTTCTTCAAAATTAGCATTTAATAATAACCCTGTTTGATTATTCACCATTTCAGAAACTCCTCCTACATTTGTAGCAATCACAGGTATCCCAAAACTAATAGCTTCCTGAATTGAAACGGGCATACTTTCAGTTGAGCTGGTACTTATAAAACATGTTATTGAATTAGTTATATAGTAATCCAAAATACAGTCATTCGTAATATTTCCTTTAAATTCAACGCTAATATTTTTAGGTAAAGTTTTTATTTTGCAATGGAGGTCATGTTTTAAAGGCCCATCTCCAAAATGGACCCATTTTAAAGGGAGGTCAATCCACTTTAATACATCTATTATTCGATCTACTCTTTTTAGTGGAATTAAACTTGAACAGGATACAATACAAGGAATTTCATTCACATCAAATGGATTCAAGCCCTTATCTTTTGTGCCCCAATACAAACATTTAATTTTATCCGCGTAATGATTGTATGCTTTCAGATATTTTTCTCCCATTTTTGAATTAGGATAAATTCCGGAAGTTTTATTATATATGTAATAGCGAAAAGGTAAATAGTTTCCTTCGTGTCGCTCATCCCAGATGTCGTACCCTCCACATCTAAAAACGAAATTATTTATTATCCCTCTATGTTTCAAAATAGCTAATACTAGTGCCCACTCGTTCATCCAATAAGAATAATAAATCAACTCAGTATTGTTTTCTGAACGAATTATATTTTCTAATGATTTGCTTGATAAAACAGCCTTTTTTAAAACGGAAGCCCACATTCGTATTTTTTTCAAAAAAAACATGCGATTTTTCACATTTGAAAATTCATACAAAAGTATTTTTATTATTAAAAATATATCGATAAAGGTTATTTTTGAAGTGAACGAAAGATTTCCGATTTTTATATTACTTGGCACATCACGTGAGGCACCTGTTTTATTATAAGGGAATATAATAACTTCAGTAAACGCGTCTGCAAGATATCCAATCTCATTTTCTATAAATGGTTCTCCAATCCCTTTGAAAAAAGGGTATTCGGCAGTAAAAAATAACAGCTTAGTTTTATTTTTTTTATCTCCCAAAATAATAAATTTTTATTAATATTTGACGTACTTATTTAATTTACAATTTTCTCCATAAAGCAGGTAAAACATCTTTTGTATTTCTGCTCTTATCTTTGAACCAATTTTTAGGGGCAATTACTATTTTATCGGAATAATCACCCAACCATGCAGCCCACCAGCCAAAAGTACTATTGGGGATAATAAAATGATGGCATGTTTTCATCAATAATAGATACGTGCTAAATTTTTCACCTGCATATGTATGGTCAATAAAAATAGCCGGAACATCAAATTTTAAATTATTTGCACACCATTCGACATCGTCTGAAAATATATATAATGTTATGTTTTTTTCTATTTGCATTAATTCATGAACAGCACTGTGATAATAGTCAAGCCCTAATAAGCCATGTTCAGCAGCCATTAAAGGATTTGATACAAAATCTCCCCGTCTTACATTCAAGCACACGGAATTATTATCTGCCTGAATTTCGGATAACAGGCTTTGTGTTTTTTTCGAGATAGGATGTTGGATTATGAAATCATTGCGAATAATGGACGCATTATCAGAGAAATATTTTTCGCTTTGAAAATAGCCTTCTAAATAATAATTGTCTTTAAGCTGGTAAAAATCAGGATTAAAATGAAAAAATGGTTCATGGTAGTAATAAAAGTTTTTATTACTGATTTTTTTTTTGACTTTGATAGCAATATTTTTAAAGGAATTATCAGAACCTAAAAAATGCTCTGTTAAGGCTTTATCTGCAATTTTATAAGTTGCATTAAAAATAGATAAATCGAAATCCCTGAAAGTAAAATTTTCATGCGGTGTTCTATCCAATAGGAAATTTAAATCTAAAAAAAGTTCTGTATTGTTTTTTAAAGAGATGCTTTTAGCAGCAGCATATTGGAACATTTGATTCCCTAATCCGCCCATTAATTTAGTTACAATCATTTATCTGATTCCGCTGTTTTAATCATTTCAGATAATATTTTTTCCATGTTATATTCATACTTCCATGCCGGATAATCATTTTTAAATTTACTAACATCGGACACATACCAAATATGATCTCCAATTCTGTTTTGATCAGAAATAGTATGATTTAATTTATGCCCCGATAAATCAGTAATCATATCAATTGCTTCAATTATTGAAATATTAGAATGTTTTGAACCGCCAATATTATAAACGACTCCTTGTTTGGGTTGTTTGAAAAAGTGCC
Source organism: Bacteroidia bacterium (assembly GCA_038258655.1). Taxonomy (GTDB): domain Bacteria; phylum Bacteroidota; class Bacteroidia; order 2-12-FULL-35-15; family 2-12-FULL-35-15; genus 2-12-FULL-35-15. The sequence goes on along the minus strand of JBBSPS010000105.1, from coordinate 9,292 downwards.
AAAAAGCATTGATCAGATCTTTACTATGAATATTATCTCTTACTTGTTTTCCTTTGTAACCGAATATAGTATAGTGTTTTTTATTCACTGCACATAAAACCAGATAAGCTAAAAACCCATGAAGCTCGGCGCCACTATGAGCAGGACCTGTTAAACAGCCTCCTCTAAAACAAACAGTTTTCATTCCAAAATATTTTCCGTATTCCTGTACTAGCACATCCGCTGCTAATTTACTGGCGCCAAAAAGGCTATGTTTGCTATCATCAATAGACATGGATTCATCGATTCCATATTTTGAATAAACATGATCAGGATGTATTTCCCAACGTTTTTCGGTTTCAATTAAAGGAAGCTCATTTGGTTTATCTCCATATACTTTGTTAGTGCTGGTAAATATAAAAACAGCATCATTGCAATACTTCCGGGTAAGTTCTAAAAGGTTTAAAGTTCCAACAGCATTTACATTAAAGTCGGTAAAAGGTTCCTTTGCAGCCCAGTCGTGAGAAGGCTGCGCTGCAGTATGAATCACTGCTTTTATTGAAGTGTTGTATTCTGAAAATATTTTTTCTAATGCGGTTACATCTCTGATGTCTGAATTGTAATGTGTATAATTATTTAAACTATTCACCAGTTTATTTTTACTCTTGTCCGTACTTGCTTCTTTTCCAAAAAAGTAGGCACGCATATCATTATCGATTCCAATAATTTTATATCCTTTTTCGTGAAAAAATTTAGATGCTTCACTCCCTATTAATCCTGCTGAACCAGTAATAATTATACAATCCATTTAATTTTTTATAATTTTAGAGATTAAGATTATTGTCTGCCCAATACTATTAACTTTTCCGTTTTGATGACTGAGTTGTTTTGAACAATGTTAAAAAAATAACTTCCTGGAGGAATTGTTTCTAAATTCAAAATAAAAGTGCTATCCCTTATTGGTAAGGGTGTTTCAACTTCTTGCCCTAAATAATTATATAAATGCAAGCTGATGGGATCATTGAAATTTAAACCATTGATATGTATAGTTGCAATTGACGATGCCGGATTAGGTGCAATACTGATATTTATAGTATTAACATAGGTTGGTACTGAAGTGCATGCGCCGGGTGTTACATTTATAGTGAGGCTTGTGGTGCTAGTAGTATGGCCGTTTCCAACTAGTAATGTAACAGTGTAGGTTCCTGCAACAGGATAATTTATAACTGGATTTATAATAAGGGATGACGCTGGAGTGCCTCCAGGGAAATTCCATTGATACGTTAGGGGATATCCATCCTGAATAACTGAAAAATTCGCATTTTGAGCGGGGCATATAGTTGTATAATCAACTGAAATAAATGGGTTTAGCGGAGGGAATAGTTTAGCTATATATCCATCCCATCCATTATAGGAAGAATATGTTGTGTTATCAAAACTTATAGAGGAGCCCATTAATTCACCGCCAGTAAAGCAATTACCATGCGAATCGGAACTAACCGCATTACCACTAATTTGGGAATTAGCATTTCCACCATTAAGTTTATACCATAATACATTGCCTGTTGTATCAAAGGCGGTAACAAAAAAGGTATTATAGATAGAGTCTGCTATAATCGGAATTCCTGCCATATTCGTATTACCTACCAAAGTTCCGCTAACAAGTATTTTATTACTAGGTGTTACAGCCATTTCCGAAATTGCCGCGGATGGTTTATTAGCATATGTTTTAACCCATTGAAAAATTCCATCTTTATTATATTTAGTTAAAAAAGCATCAGCCCCAGCATTAGCAGTTGTTGCATCTGTTCCCCATCCAACACTATTAATAGTAGTAGTACCAAAAGATAAATCATTGGCAAATGTTCCTCCGATATAAATATTGCCATTTATATCTGTACCAATAGTATTTCCCTGATCTTGATAGGCGCCAATCGCTGTTTTTGCCCAGATAAATGTGCCGGCAGTATTCATTTTTACTAAAAATACATCGCCATAGGATGGGCTGTTTCCGGGATAAGCTGTCGCATATATATATAACGTTCCATTATAATCGCCCGTAACTAATAAATCACCATTTTTATCAATGGTAATATCATTTCCTTCCGAACCATAAGTTCCAGGTATTATTATTCCCCAAATACAATTACCGTTCGGATCAAATTTTGCAACAAAACAAAGAGGGTTTGTTCCAGAGCCAAATGTTACATTATCAATAGTTACCACTCCGGTTATATAGCCGGTAAAGTATGAGTTTCCTGATGCGTCTGTAGTTACACCGTATCCTTTTGAGTATCCTATAACATTCCCCGCAGATTTGGCCCATAAACATGTACCGGAACTATCATACTTGGCGAAAAAAGCATTACGATTTTGGTAGGTCCCTTTAGCGATCAGTTGGTAGGAACCAAAAGTAGCTGTATCACAATAATCACCTGCAACAAAAACATTTCCTTGTCCATCGCATGCAACAGCTCTTCCCCAATCCGGCTGTTTACTTCCGTCACGTTTTACCCAAGCAAGATCCCCGTTTGGCCGGTATTTAACAATAAACATATCCGTTTCATATAAAGATATTGGTGTAGGGGATAATGTGTAAGAACCTGAACCAAAAGTTGAATAGGCTTTTACTCTTCCGGTTGCAAAAAGATTGCCCTGTTTGTCATTTGTAACATCCCAAACATATTCATTTCCTCCGGGTTGAATAGTTTGAAGCCAATCCCAAGTTTGGGCATTTAAATTTACACGATTCAAAAAAAATAATATCAGAATAAATAAGTACTTATTTCTTGCAATCATGCTTTTTTGCTTGTAAGTATGTGATGATTTGTAAACAAAGATATACATTTTAGTATATCGGGATTATAAGTTTCGCTGGTTATGTTTTGAATAATTTGTGAGAAATTTTTTTTGTTTAAAATCATATTTAATTATTGGAGGGTAATTAAATAATTTACTGTAATTCTCATTCCATGGAAATATAAACCGCAATACAGGAATTTTGATAAGATATTTTTTATAAAAAGCGATTTTTCCTAAAATTTTAATATCAATTTTTGATTTTATCGCATTGTTATATATATTTTTTACTTCATTATCATACAATTCTCTGTTCGAACTTAATTGATTTTCCCGCTTACGAAACCCTCCTATAAGAGCATTGGTCATGTATAGTTTTGCATTGCAATCAATTAAAAAACGTGTCCACAATTCACAATCTGCCGCTAATTTATAATCTTTATTTAGATATTCACCGGACCGTTCCCAAAGGCTTCTTCTCCAAAAAGTTGATTCCTGTTGAATTACCCAGTTTGTTTCATCAATATAAAAATCATATTTACTCCAACTCCTTAACTCGCCAACGTATATACATCTATCGTTCTCATCAAATGTTGTGGGCTGGCCCATTAAAAATTCAATTTCAGTATATCTTTGAAAAATTTCTGCAACAATAAAAAATGAATTGTAATGATAAAGGTCATCCGCATTTAACCATGCTATAATTTCACCGGAGCAATTCTTTAAACCTTTTTCCAAAGCATAATACATTCCCTGATCGGGTTCGGAGATGACCTTGGTAATTTTACTGCCAAATTTTTTAATTATTTCTAATGTTCCATCTGTACTGCCACCATCAATAATTATATATTCAAGGTTAGGATATTTTTGGCTAACAACGGAGTTGATAGTACGTTCTATATAATTAACTTGGTTAAATACAGGTGTTACAATTGTAATTTTCGGATATTCCATGATACAAGAATATGATTTTTTTATTATTTGTATTTCATTTTTTATGCAAGTACAATCCTCAATTTTATTGCTTTGAAGGGTGGAAACAGCTATTTAATGCTGCAAAATAGGAAATTAATCTAATTTATGGTGGCTCCAAAGAGCAAATGGTCTACATTTGCCAATTATAAACCAAAACTATAGACAAATGAACCCCCTCAAAAAATCTACAGTTAAAATATCTGTATGGATATTTTATCTACTTTTTACATTTACAGCATTAATTCATCAACCATTATTTGCAGTTGGATCTAAATGTCCAACCGGAGCTACTATTTCTTCAACAGCAGACCAAACTTTATGTCTGGGCTCCACAGCAACTACACTTTTAACAAAAATCACGAGTACTGGAAGTTCTGCCACTAAGGTTAGATATACTTGGTGGTATAATACTACTAATAGCACTGATACTACTACAGCTATAAAGGTTAGGACAATTACAAAAAATTTGGGAACAAGTATAAATGATTCTTACAAACCCATAAGCAGTGTACTGGGTACAAGATATTATTTTTGCGTGGTAACAAACAATGCTTGTTCAACAATTCATATAACAGCTACGGTAAAAGTTATGGTGCATGCACCAATAATAGCTGTATCTCCTACATCCGGTACAATCTGTAATCCGGGTGGAACGGCGGTTACTCTTAACGCTAATGGTGCCAGTACTTATGTATGGTCAGCTAATGGAGCATCCACTTCATGGGGTTTGTCTTCAACAACCGGAACTTCTGTTACCGCACTTCCATTATCAACTAAAACATATAAAATAACCGGTACTGACGCAAACGGATGCTCTAACACAGCAAGCGTAATAGTTACAGTAAATACTACATCGTTTACTATAAGTGCCAGCCCTACTTCTATTTGTCCGGGTTCTTCAAGTGTACTTAAAGCCAACAAAAAAACTTACAGTTATATTTGGAATCCTGGTGCTATAGTTGGAGATAGTATATCTGTATCACCTACGGTTACAACCTCTTATACAGTAACCGCAACAACAGCACTTGGATGTATACTTACTAAACAGGTAGTAGTTGCCGTGAGGCCATTGCCTATTGTAACAGTAAGTCCATCAAGTAGTACATTTTGCGGTTCAGCTACATCTACTTTACTTACGGGTACAGTTTCAAATGTTGCGCCTACAACAGGCGCGCGAATGTATAGCTGGAGTATAGGTGCTACAACTGCAAATATAACAGTGATGCCAACATCAACTACTGTTTATACATTAACAGGAACAGATGGTAAAGGTTGTACAAAAACAGCTACCGCAACCATTGTTGTAAATCCCATACCTGTTGTTACAGCTAACGCATCTTCATCATCTGTTTGTACTAATAACGATGTTACATTAACAGGAGGAGGAGCAACAAGTTATTCATGGACAGGAGGCGCAACTAATGGAGTATCATTTATACCGACAAGTACTCAAACATATACCGTAACAGGCACAACAAATGGTTGTACGGGTTCATCACAAGTTACTGTAGTTGTAACGCCATGTATTCCACCCATTGCTTCATATATTGGAGGCCCTAAGGAAGTATGTGGAACAACAACGGCAACATATAATACTCCTTTAATACCAGGAGCCACTTCTTATACTTGGTCTGTAAATAGCGGTTTAAGTATTCAAAGTGGTCAAGGCACAAACTCAATAGTGGTTAGCATTCCTGTAGGTTTTGACAAGGGAGATGTAAGTGTATATGCTTCAAATACTTCAGGGGACGGGCCAATCAGGTATATTACTGTTTATAATATACCCATCTCTGTCATTACAAGTGGGCCCACGTTTGTTTGTGGCCTTTCTCAGGCAACGTATACCTGCTCAGGCCCAACTACTGCTCTGAATTATTTCTGGACTATACCTGCAGGAACAACTATCATCAGTGGCCAAGGAACTAATACGCTTACAATAAGTTTTGATAATACTTTTTCCTCCGGTAATTTATATATTCAAAATCAAACTGGATGTGGTTTAGGCGCTTCTAGGTCAATTAAAATTAACTCATCCCCGGCTACAGCACCTCGTTATATTAGCGGGCCAAGAGATTTATGTAATATGACCACAGCAACCTTTACTGCGGATGTTGTTGCAAATGCAACTTCCTATTCATGGATACTCCCTGCGGGGCTTACTCTTGGAGGTGATCCAAGTGCTAATTCAGTCCTTATAAATATTGATAATACGTTTGTGAGTGGAAATATTGGTGTTAGCGCATTAAGCCCTTGCGGCTCAAGTGCAGCAGTATATTTAAACGAAAGAAGGGTGAATTGCACCCCACCGGTACCGTCTCCTGAGAGAAGCTTCAAGAATGGGGATAATTTACCGTTAAATAATATTGAAAAATCAGTAAATATTTTTCCTAATCCAACCGATGGTAAAAACGTTCAGTTGATTTTTGAAGGTTTTGACGGGTCAGAAAGCATAGTGATACAACTATATGATATCACAGGAAAAATTATATTAAACACTACATCTTCTTTGGAAAAAATAAAAGCGGATTATTTATTTAATATAGGGTCATTGACTGACGGTATATACCTGGTTAAAATTTCGCAAGGAGATAATTATTGGAATAATAAACTCATTATCAAAAAGTAGAAATAAGTATACCAATATTCAATTTGAATTAGACTAATTTATAATGACTAATGGTAAAAAATAAGTAAAAACAAAAAAGCTATCGTTATGATAGCTTTTTTGTTTTTTAGTCTAATCAATGGTTGTTATCACAGAGAGAATTGACTATTTTAACAAACGCCTCCCCAAATTTTTCCACATTGCGATGATAATCTATTTTCTTTTTTTCGGGATGATGTTGGATAAAGTTTGCAAGATACCCTGCTAATTCTTTTGCATTGTCAGGATCAAAAAAAGTGCAATTCTTTGCCATCTGTTCTTTATGAACATCAAGATTGGAAGCTATTACGTATTGCCCCATTGATTTTGCATCTTCAATTACGGTACTCCAACCTTCAAAAAGAGATGGTTGAATTACGGCTATCGCGTTATTCATTAATTGTAATTGATCTTCCCGGTCAATAAACCCTAAAAATCTAACACCATCTTCTATTTTATTTTCAGAAATAAATTTTTTTAATTGTTTGAAAAACTCAGGGTTTCGATGATCGGATTCCTTACCTGAAAAAACGACTAAAATAGTTCCTTCATTTTGTTCTTTAAGTATCTTAATCGATTTTAAAACTGTTATATGGTTTTTATGTGCCCAAAACTGGTTTGTACAAAAAAAATAGGGCTTATCTATATTGTATTTATTTAATAATTCTTTCGCATTTATTGTTGAATAGTTTGGATGAGTTACAGCAAATTGTAATACAAAAGTTTTTGATCCGGAATTTGGATAAATACTTTTATAATGCTCCAATGCGTTGTTACTGCTAAAAACAATCGGGCAAGAAGTGTCGGTCAATTTTTTTTGATTTTTTTTTCGTTCTGCGATTTCCTGTTCTGAAAAAAAATGTGGTAAAAAATGCTCTTGGAAATCAGGGATCCAAAATAATTTATTTTTAATGTTCGAAAAATAAATATGAGTTGATGCAGGGAAAAGAATATCTAAATTTACTGGCAGACGTTTAGATGTATGTTCTCTATAAATAATATTTTTACCTGTTATTATTTTCGTAATCTTATTTATTATACGTTCCGTTATGTTATATGACGCCCAAAAGTTTTTCTCATTCAATTGCTGGAATTTTAAATACGGATAACCTGTTTGTTTTACCGTATTAAACTCATCCAGGGTATTTGATAAAATAATTAATTCAGGTTTGTTTTCATCATTTTGTTGATTAAGTGCGTGAATTAAATTTAAAATATAATATGCGCCGGCAACCCAATCTTTATTATAACTATAGATAAGTCCTATTTTAAGCCTTTTAACCATTGCGAATAATTTTTTACACCTTCAATAAAACTGTATTTTCTTTTGTATCCAAGCACCTGTACTTTTTTGATATCGGCTTTCCAATTAAGCGGATCTCCTATTTTTGTTTCGCCTGAGAAGGTAATATTTCCTTTCCAATTATATTCACGTATGAATATTTCTACAGCATCTTTTATTTGTATTTCTTCACCATTTGCTACATTATAAACTTCACCCTCAAATTTCGCATTTTGTATGATTGTATCAACGATGGCAACAAGATCTAAAATATAAATAAAATCGCGGGATTCTATACCTGTACCAAATAAACGAATACTCTCCGACTGACTTGTTTTTTTATATAGATCCCAAAATAATTGTTTTTTTAATCCTTCGCCATAAGCCGAAAATACGCGTAAACTACAAGTTTTCAGGTTAAAAAAACGGTAGTATTCAAGCAATAAATTTTCACTTAATAGTTTGTGATAACCATATGGGGACAACGGTTTTGTTTCGCTGTTTTCAGCAACAGGTAATTTTGAAGGGTTACCATAAACTGCGGCACTTGAAAAATTAATAAATTTGCAATTCACAGAATGGTTTTTGATCGCCCCTAAAAGTTTGATAACCAAAGAAACATTTAGTTCAAAATCTTTTTCAGGATATTCAAATGAATAACCTACATGGCCCGAACCTGCAGCATTAATACAACAATCAAATTTATTAGTTGAAAACAGTTGGTTGAAATCATTAATGGAATTTAAGGGAATATAATTTTCTTCATTGGATTCATAAATGTCACAACCGGTTACCTCATGACCCTCATATTTAAAATGGTTGGAGCAATGACTGCCAATAAAACCTTTTGATCCGATTATTAATATTTTCATGGTTTCGTATTGCTTTTACAACAGAGGCTCAGAGTTCACGGAGTTTCACAGAGATTAACTCCGTGTTTCTTTGTGTTCTCCGTGTCTCCGTGGTTTACAGTTTGTTTTTAATTTTTATAATTTTAATTTACCACAGAGGCACAGAGTTCACGGAGTTTCACAGAGATTAGCTCCGTGTTTCTTTGTGTTCTTCGTGTCTCCGTGGTTTATGGTTTGTTTTTAATGTTTTAATATAATTAATCTTTGGGTAACTTTGCAAACTCTTCTGTGACAAGTGATACTAATTGCTCTTTAATGCTTTCACAATTAAAATTTATTAGCAATCATTTTGGCTTTTTTGTAAGTTTTAAATACGATAAAAGCTGTGCTTTGTACAAAGGAATCATTTGCTCTACTGCTTTTTCTTCTACAATGACCAAATCATTTATAAGTAAATCAAGTTTTAAACATCCTCCCAAGTCCTTCCCTTTATAGTGTATTGGAACATATAATTGTGACTTTACAGTCAAGCCTGAATTTCTCATTTCATCAATAAAACAAGACTCATAAACTGATTCCAGCAATCCCGGGCCAAGATGTTTATGCACTTCAATTGCACAACCAATTATTTGGTAGGAGATTTCATTGGTCTCATTCGTTAGTTGAAACTATGCACTTTGAGTGCAAGACTTTCAGTTTCTACAAATATTTTATTCAAGTATAATAGTGTCTTTGTCGATATTTGAAGGCGTTCTGTGATGT
>JBBSPS010000104.1:0-13244 GCA_038258655.1 Bacteroidia bacterium | reverse complement strand
GTAAATTGCAGATGGACCAAGACTAATCAAGAATATACCAATTAACCAATCACCTAACACTATGGCTTTAATTAAAGAGGTAAAAGGAATTCATCCAAAGTTTGGCAACGATTGTTATTTAGCCGAAAATGCAACAATTGTAGGCGATGTTATCATGGGCGACCAATGCAGTATTTGGTTTAACGCAGTGGTAAGAGGCGATGTAAATTCCATACGTATGGGAAATAAAGTAAATGTGCAGGATGGTGCTGTGATACACTGTACGTATGAAAAAACAAAAACCATTATTGGGAACAATGTTTCCATAGGCCATAACGCTTTAGTGCATGGTTGTACCATTCATGATAACGTATTAATTGGTATGGGAGCTATTGTAATGGATAATTGTGAAATAGGAAGTAACACCATTATTGCTGCCGGAGCTGTTGTACTTGAAAATACAAAAGTGGAACCAGGGGTGATCTATGCAGGGGTGCCTGCAAAAAAAGTAAAAGATATTAACCAAAAATTAATTAACGGGGAGATCAACCGTATTGCAAATAATTATATTATGTATAGCGGTTGGTTTAAAGAGGAAAAATAAACAGTATAGCCTGCTGGTAGTGTATTCTTCTCTTCAAAAACAACTTCTATAAAATCTTTTTTTGCTTCAACATGACCCAATTCATGGGCCAGTACTAAAACAAAATGCTCTAATAATTCTTTAGGAAAAAATAAGTTTATTGCAGATAAATCCATTGGCTTTTTTTATGCCAATTGAATCGTTTTTAAGTTTACTCCCTGTAAATTGTCTTTAAGTATGAGGGGGTTAAAAGTATGAGGTTTACGACACCAATTTTTTCTCCTGGCGTTTACGTTCGTTTTCATCTAACAAAACTTTACGCATACGTATAGAACCGGGAGTAACTTCAACGTACTCATCAATCTGAATATATTCTAATGCTTCTTCCAATGAGAAATTAATTTTTGGCGCAATACGCATTTTGTCATCAGTACCTGATGCGCGCATGTTGGATAATTTTTTTTCTTTCGTAATATTTACAACGATATCATCCTGGCGATTATTCTCACCAATAATTTGTCCCGTGTATATAGGTTCACCCGGATCAACAAAAAATTTACCACGGTCTTGCAATTTATCGATCGAATAAGCGATAGCGGTTCCTAATTCACCGGAAATTAAAACACCATTGTTACGGCTTGGGATCGGGCCTTTCCATGGTTCAAATGCTTTGAATCGATGTGCCATAATAGCTTCGCCTGCTGTAGCAGTCAACAGGTTATTACGTAAACCAATGATGCCGCGTGAAGGAATTTCAAATTCAAGATGAAGCAGGTCGCCTTTTGGCTCCATCAATAACATATCTCCTTTACGCTGACTCACATATTCAATCACTTTACCGGATGATTCCTGCGGAACATCCACAGTTAAATATTCAATCGGTTCACATTTAACACCGTCAATTTCTTTGATGATCACTTGCGGTTGTCCCACTTGTAATTCATACCCTTCACGACGCATTGTTTCTATCAAAATAGATAAGTGAAGAATACCACGGCCAAATACTAAATGGGAATCAGCGGAGTTTGTTTCTTCAACGCGCAATGCGAGGTTTTTTTCCAATTCTTTAAACAGGCGGTCACGTATGTGACGGGATGTTACAAATTTACCTTCTTTACCGAAGAACGGTGAATTGTTAATTGTAAATAACATATTCATGGTAGGCTCATCAATTGCAATAGGAGTAAGTCCTTCAGGGTTTTCAAAATCTGCGATGGTATCGCCAATTTCGAAACCTTCAATACCTGTTATCGCTACAATCTCTCCTGATTTAATAGCATCGGTTGTTTTTGCTTTACCTAAACCTTCAAATAAAAATAATTCTTTGATACGAGATTTTATTACGGAACCATCTCTTTTAACTAATGATACCGGCATATTTTCTTTTATCTCACCACGATGAACGCGCCCCACGGCAATACGCCCAACAAAAGAAGAATAATCCAATGAAGTAATTTGCATTTGTAATGAGCCTTCTACTCTTGGAGCTTCAGGAAAAAATTCAATGATCGTATCTAATAAATAAGTAATGTCCGTTGTCGGATTTTTCCAATCGGGCCCCATCCAGCCTTGTTTTGATGAACCATAAACTGTTTTAAAATCTAATTGTGTTTCAGTAGCATCTAAATTAAAAAACAGGTCAAATACTTGGTCATGTACCTCATCAGGGCGGCAGTTTGGTTTATCCACTTTATTAATTACCAACACAACTCGTTTGCCTTGTGCCAATGCTTTTTGAGTAACAAAACGTGTTTGAGGCATTGGCCCTTCAAATGCATCTACCAGCAGAACAACCCCGTCTGCCATATTCAGCACACGTTCCACTTCACCGCCAAAGTCAGCATGGCCGGGAGTATCAATAATATTAATTTTAGTCCCTTTATAACGTACAGATACATTTTTAGCAAGAATGGTAATGCCGCGTTCACGTTCTAGGTCATTGTTATCCAATATTAATTCGCCAGATTCCTGGTTATCACGAAATAATTTTCCGGTATGTAAAATTTTGTCAACCAATGTAGTTTTACCGTGGTCAACGTGGGCAATAATTGCAATATTTCTAATGTTTCGCATTGTATTTTTTATTTGAGAGGTGCAAAAGTAGTGATTTTATTCGTGAAATTCGCATTTCCTCTATCGGGAAATACTTTAGTTGAACAATCCCGCTATTTTGCGGAAGGTATTACCTGTGGTGATTTAGCTATTAATATCAACACATAATATAAATTAGTCCGCTTTCATTAGCCTCACCCCCAGCCCCTCACCAAAGGAGAGGGGAGCAATGGACTAATATATACCAAGTATTGGTATAAGATTATAATGATACTTGTTTAGGTATATTGTTTGCCGCTATCATTTCGATTCACTTAGTGTGAATAGCGTGATTGGTCACTCTGAGCGAAGTCGAAGAGGGCAACGGGTTGGATAAGTGATGGATTTATTTGAAAAATTCCTCCGCAGTGATGGGTAGTACCTGATCTTTTTGATACGGATTGAGTTCGATTTCATAGGATGAAAATGATATAGTAGCACCTGCATGTTCTTGTTTCATTTTAAAAACAGTGTTTTCGGTATTCAATTTTACAAAAGCAATTTCAGAAGTAAATCCACCTTTTATTTTTTTATTTAAATAAGTTTTTGTGGTGTCCCAATTATTTCCATAAAATACTTTTAAAAAATAGTTGCCATCGGGAATATTATTCATTTTAAAAGTGCTGCCCGCATTTATATATTGATTACGGATAGTCGTATTGGGGTGTTGATCCTCTACCAGGCATACCACTGCCTCTGATTGCTCACTGTTATGAATGGTAATACAGTTTTTACTTTCGGAATTGGACACTTCTTCACCAAAAAAATAACTGTAGGGTGAATCAAAATCATTTATTTCAGGAACCTTTTCTTTGTTATTATTTACAGCTGTTTTAGAGGTTTTTAAAGAACGCTGTGCAATGGTGGTTTGGTTACTAGTCCCCGTAGAATAGGAGATAATAAAATAAAGTAACATAAGTGCGATACTAATGCTAACAAGTATTTGATGGCTTTCGGTTTTGTCTTTTTTTTTAGGCTGGTTTTTTAAATTGTTGTATTGGTATTTTTCTTGCGCTTTTTGTTGCGCATATTGATACGCATTTCCGGAGTATGCAGTAGTTTGTTTTTGTTTTGTTTGCGTTTCATTATGAAAAAATGTCAGGTCATATTTTTTTCGTTTTTCCGGATTCGACAGAACGGCGTATGCTTGTTGTATTTCTTTAAAAAATTCTTCCGCGCTTTTATTTCCAAGATTTTTATCCGGATGATATTTTTTTGCCAGCATCCGATAAGCCGCTTTTATTTCATCCGTGCTTGCAGCAGTATTAAGGCCGAGTATGATATAATAATTTTTAATGGCCATAGTATATTTCAATAAAAAACCCCGCCTGAATAGATTCGGCAGGGTTTCAACTATTTTTTGTCATTCAGAATGAAGCCGAAGTGTTATTTTTTCTCTTCTTTAGCAGTTGAAGAAGTATCAGCAGTAGCATTTTTTAAATAAACTTCTGAATAATCTTTGTAACGCATTGGGTTTGAAAAGAAATTACGAACATTTGATTTTATCAACCGATAGCTTTCGTCATACCAAAGAATTATAAGGGGAGCGTCGTTCATAGCCAATTGTTCTGCTTTCATAAAATTAGCATAACTTTCTTCCTGTGTTTTTGCAGATTTGCCCGCTTCGTATAATTTGTCAAACTCAGGATTTTTATATCGTGTATAATTTGGAAAAGATGGTTGCTCAAGTGTTGCCGGAACGTATGCTCCATAAAGCATAGCTAAAAAATTTTCAGGGCTTGGAAAATCTGCTACCCATGCAGCGCGAATAATTTCGGAACGCCCATATATTTGATCTTCTAATTTTTGCGGCAAAGGAACTACTTCAAAATCAACATTTACATTTAATACATCCATTAATTGTTTTTGAATTTCCAACACAACATTGGTATGCTTGGAACCTCCGCTGTTTAGCTCGATCTTCACTTTTGGAAATCCTTTTCCATTTGGATAACCAGCCTCGGCTAATAATTTTTTTGCTTTTACAGCATCAAAATCATATCCTGTTATTTTAGTAATATCATATCCTTTGAATGATGGCGGGCTAATACCATTAACCCCTGGTCCATACGCTTCACCTTTTAATATTTCGTCTGCGATTTTATTTCTGTTAATCGCGTATGAAAATGCCTGACGAACTTTTACATTATTGAAGGGCGCTTTGCTGAGGTTTAGTTCATAATATTGAGTAACCATTTCAGGTGAACGTTCCAATACATATTTAGGTGGGTTGCTTTGAAAATCGCTAATTCGTTGTTCCACCATATCTTTAATAGACTCCGATGGAAGCCCTACCACCATTGATAAATTTCCTTTTTGAAATTTATCTAATTCTTCTTTTTTTGTTGATAAAAAACTAATTATAACTGAATCCAAAAAAGGCAACTGATTTCCTAATGAATCCGTTCTATTATAATTCTTGTTTTTTATAAGTACAATGTCTGACGAATTATTTTCAACAAGCATGAATGGCCCTGTGCCGACTTTCATGTTGGTACCATATTTTTCAAAGGCTTCTTTCGCAATAATACTGGTAATGGGCATGGCCAACATATACAAAAATGATGAACTAGGGGTCATCAATGTAATTTCAACTGTATAATCATCAATCACTTTTACGCCTTCTAATTCACCGGTGTTAGTGCCTTTATTCGATGCAAAAAATTTATCTGCACCCAATACAGATCCTTTAAATGTTGAGGAGAAGGCAACATTGTCCTTAGCATCAGTACACAATAATTTAAAAGAGTAAGCAACATCATTTGCTTTTAATTCTCTTCCCTTTCCTCCGGTAAAACAAGCATCATCATGAAACAGAATGCCTTTTCTTAAATGAAATGTATAAACAGTTCCGGCAGCATTTACTTCCCATTTTTCTGCTATAGAAGGCGCAAGAGTAAGATCTTTTGGATCAAATTTTACAAGTCCTTCATAAATTTGGTTTGCAATGTGACCAGATACTATATCTGTTATATTTAATGGGTATAATGTTTTGAATTTATCAGTTTCATTTAACCGTAAAGTTCCACCATAAACTTTATTGCCCTTTACTACTTTGGTTTCCGAACCTTCATCTTTAGGGTTGGAACAAGAGGTGCAAAACACCGCTAATGACAGAATAAAGGATAGGAATTTTTTCATAACGTGTTGAATATATTTGATTAAAACGCCTTATATTAGAGCTAAAATTAAGTGCAAGATTAGTATTTCTTTCACAAAATTGCAAATAAATATACAAAATAAAAGTATGATCAATGATTTTTTGAAATATTTTTAATTAAGTTTGAGGAGATGTGCTGTGTAAGACAAATTTGTTTAAATTTGCGAAGATTATAAAAATAATGATTTTTATTTTGAAATTGATAAATAAGATTATAATATTGCGTTCGAAAATAGATAACCCCCTTAACTAAAAAGTTATTGTTTTTAACTTTAGAAGAATAAAATGAAAAAAATACTTTTTGCTATAGTTAGTTGCTGCTTATTTTCAACCGCAGTTTTTGCTACTGGTGTTATTGTGTTGGAAGGGAATTATCAAGGAAAAAATTTATACGTTCAAAATCCTTTCGCCGGCTCTGGCGTTGGTTTTTGTGTATCAGAGGTGCGTGTTAACGGAAATGTTACTACAGATGAAATTGCATCAAGCGCATTTGAAATTGATTTCAGGAACTTACAATTAAAAGTAGGAGATAAAGTAGAAGTAAAAATTACTCATAAAGATGATTGCAAACCAAAAGTCTTAAATCCTGAAGTTTTAAAACCAAAAAGTACATTTGAAATTGTAAGTATGTCAGTTGATAAAGATCTGACTTTTAAATGGACAACGAAAGGTGAAACAGGAAAATTGACGTATACTATTGAACAATTCCGTTGGAACAAATGGGTGAAAATTGGTGAAGTAGAAGGCATTGGTACTCCTGATACAAACCCTTATTCATTTAAAGTAGTTCCACATTCCGGCAAAAATCAATATCGTGTAAAACAAGTAGACTACACCGGCCAACCAAAACTTTCAAAAACAGTTGATTTTATGTCAATTTCAGCTGAAGTTACATTCAGCCCTGCCAAAGTATCAAAGGAAATTACATTCCTTTCTGGCAGTACACCTGTAGAAACCATGTTTGAAATTTATGATCAGTTCGGTAATATTGTTAAACGAGGTTTTGCATCCACGGTTGATGCTTCCAATTTAGCGAAGGGCGCTTATTATTTGAACTACGATAATAAAATGGGTGAGTTCATTAAAAAATAATCTTTCGGCTCCGACCGATCTCCCGAAAAGGAGTCCTTCGGCCAGGATGACAACAAATATTAAATAATCCCGGTTTTAAAATCGGGATTATTTTTTTGCACTAATTCAAAACCTGTAAATGCTAAAAATAGAACACATAGGTATTGCAGTAAAAGACCTTGAGCAATCCAATGCATTGTTTACAAAACTATTTGGTAAGGCACCGTATAAGTTGGAAAAGGTGGCAAGCGAAAATGTTTC
The DNA here is from genome assembly GCA_038258655.1 of Bacteroidia bacterium. Taxonomy (GTDB): domain Bacteria; phylum Bacteroidota; class Bacteroidia; order 2-12-FULL-35-15; family 2-12-FULL-35-15; genus 2-12-FULL-35-15. The sequence continues at coordinate 6,099 of JBBSPS010000104.1, read as the reverse complement.
TACCTCGTTTTTTATGATGGGAGAAAATAAAATAGAGTTACTCGAAGCGACTGACCCCTTAAGCCCTATTGCTAAATTTATTGAAAAAAAAGGTGAAGGGATTCATCACATCGCTTTTGAGGTTACTGATATTCACGCCGAAATGAAACGTCTGCAAAATGAAGGATTTATAGTGCTTTCAGAGCAAGCTAAAAAAGGCGCCGACAATAAACTAATTTGTTTTTTACATCCGAAAGATACCAACGGGGTGCTTATAGAGTTATGCCAAGAGCTACGCTGATTTATCAATAATACAGCGTTCAAAAATTCTAACTGCTCGCTTCAATCTTCCCAAATCATTTGTTATCTTTGAAAGGTAATGTTATTCAAAGAAATTATAGGGCAACCAGCTATTAAAGAACGATTAATTCGTTCTGTCGGAGATGGACGTATCAGTCACGCGCAGCTATTTCTTGGGCCGCAAGGTAATGGAAGCCTTGCACTTGCTGTGGCCTATGCACAATATATTTCATGCGGAAATAAACAGGAGGATGATGCTTGCGGACAATGTAACTCATGTATAAAATACAATAAACTGGTTCATCCCGATCTGCATTTTGTATATCCTGTGGCACTTTCAAAAGATGTACGTGTAAGCACGGATGTGGCTGCACAATGGCGTACAGCATTTTTGGATAATCCCTACATCACATTGTTTAACTGGTTTGAACAATTGGATGCTGAGAATAAACAAGCAGTGATAGGTGTAGAAGAAAGCGGAGAAATACTGCGTAAATTAAACCTTACAACGTATGAAGCGGAATACAAAATAATGATCATCTGGCAAGCTGAAAAAATGAATCAGCCATCAGCTAATAAATTATTGAAGATATTAGAGGAGCCACCTGATAAAACATTGTTTTTATTAGTGTGTGAGAGTGAAGACCAATTGTTGCGTACCATTGTATCACGTACACAACTTATTAAGATCAACAAAATTGCTGAAAATGATTTGATACAAGCCTTGATCGAACGTCATGGATTATCATCGGAAATAGCCGAAAAAACAACGCATTTAGCGGATGGCGATTATTCAGAAGCATTATTACTGATCAATGAAAATGAAAATTCGGCACAAAACCTGGCAAGTTTTCAAAAACTGATGCGTGCAAGTTTAAAGTTTGATCCGAAAGCGGTAATGTCATGGATCGATGAGGTGAGCGCAGCCGGACGCGAGCGGCAAAAAATTTTTTTGAATTACGCATTGCATATTATGCGTGAAAGCATGGTGCTCAACTATGCAGATGCAAGTCTTGTGAAATTAGGTGCGGACGAACAGGGATTTGTAAAAAAATTCTCTCCTTTTATTCATGGTAGTAATGTAGAAAACTTTATCGAAGAACTGAATAAAGCGCATTATCACATGGAGCGGAATGCGAACGCTAAAATTTTATTTATGGACCTGGCATTTAAGTTCAATGAATTATTAAATGTTCCGAAAGAGGAAAAAGTAATTAAGTTAAATAGTTAACTTTGTTAATTAAGGTAGCGCTTTAATTAATTAGTTAAATCAAACCAATAACAAAATATGGGATGTAGTGGATGTTCAACAGGCAGAGGATGCAGCACAGCGAGTAATGGTTTGCCCGGAGGATGCAAAAACAATGGTTCCTGCGGTGTAGGAGGATGTAATAAACTAAATGTATTTGACTGGCTGGCGAATATGGAATTACCAAATGGGCAATCAGCTTTTGATTGTATCGAGATACGTTTTAAAAACAGCCGTAAAGAGTTTTATAGAAATGTAAATAATTTACAACTTCATGTTGGTGATGTAGTTGCAGTGGAAGCTTCAGGAGGACATGATATCGGAGTGGTTTCTATTTCCGGTGAATTGGTACGTTTGCAAATGAAAAAACGAAATGTAGATCCTGCATCCGAAGAAATTAAAAAAATATACCGCAAAGCGAAATCCACGGATATTGATAAATGGCGCGAAGCACAAGGATTAGAATATGCAACCATGCACCGTGCACGGACATTTGCCGTTAAATTAAACCTGCAAATGAAGATCAGTGATGTGGAATATCAAGGCGACAGGACCAAAGCGATATTTTATTATACAGCTGATGAACGTGTCGATTTTCGTGAACTGATAAAAGTGCTGGCCGATGAATTTAAAGTGCGTATCGAAATGAAACAGATCGGCGCACGCCAGGAAGCAAGCCGTTTAGGAGGTATCGGTTCCTGTGGAAGGGAATTATGTTGTTCAACATGGTTAACTGATTTTCGTTCGGTATCAACAAGTGCTGCACGTTATCAGCAGTTGTCATTAAACCCATTAAAACTTGCCGGACAATGTGGTAAGCTTAAATGCTGCCTGAATTATGAGTTAGACAGCTATTTGGATGCCTTGAAAGATTTTCCGGAAGTAAACAATGTGAAGTTGGAAACTGAACGAGGAAGAGCTTTTCACCAAAAGACAGATATTTTTAGAAGAACTATGTTTTTTTCTTATACAGATGAGCCGGATAATTTTATTCCATTAACTGTTGATCGTGTAAAGGAAGTAATGGAACTAAATAAAAATGGAGCAAAGCCACCGGAATTATTAATAAAAGCAATTGCAAAAGTGGTAGAGAAGAAACCCGATTATGAAAACGTAGTTGGGCAAGATAGTCTTACACGTTTTGATAAGAAAAAACAAAAAAGCAGGAATAATAATAAAAAGAGAAATCCTGAGCAAAAGACTAAACCCAACTCGAATCCCAATAATAATCAAAATAGACCCAATCATAACCAAAACAAACCTAATAATAGAAGAAATAACCGCCCAAGACCTAATAATAACGAGAATAAACCACAAGGGCCGATTCAATAAGCAATTAAGCAAAAGGCATTTTTACAAATGAAAAAAACAAAAGCAATAATTTTTTTATTTCCGATACTATTATGTTTATTCTTTTTTTCCTGTGATAGTAAGCGAATTTTTGAACAAAATCAGGAATTTCCCGAATCCGTTTGGAGTAGTAAAAATATTTTAAAATTTGAAGTGGATATTAAAGATCCTTCCACTCCTGCAAATTTTTATATCAATGTCCGTAATGCGGATGGTTACCCATACAGCAATATATATTTATTTATTAAAACAACATTCCCAAATGGCAAATTTTCGAATGATACATTGGAATGTATTTTAGCGGATGAAAAAGGCAAATGGCTGGGTAAAGGATTAGGAGATATTTATGATAACCAAATACCATTTAAACGAAATGTACGTTTTCCTTTAGTAGGAAAATATACCTTCGAAATACAACATGGTATGCGTACTGATTCTATTCCTTTAATTATGGATATTGGATTAAGGATTGAAAAAACGGAGTAAATAGATGTGCTGATGGTAAATGTGCTGATGTATCAATTATTATAGTGATTAAATAAAAGAGAAGCAATGGCATATTTTGGCGATGATGGGATAGAAGTAAGCCCTGATTTATTTTCCAAGCCGAATGTTTGTTTGAGTTGTAAAAAAACGATGACGCAAATGAATAATTTCTTGTAACTTGACACGACTTGACCAGCGGCATGAATCAGAATTCAAATGCTTTGCGTATGAAAAATTTGGCACTATAAAATGACCACGGAAAAATCAAAAAAAAATAATTTCAGAAAATTTGTTATCTGGTTTTGGATATTATTTTCATTACCGGTATTGTCATTATTACTGTTTGTAATAGGCGTTCGTATGTTTTCAGAATTGCCTAATACAGAAGCATTACAAAATCCCAAAACAAATTTAGCGACAGAAGTTTACTCTTGTGATATGAAAGTATTGGGGAAATATTATGCGGAGAATCGTACCAATGTTTCTTTCAAAAAAATTTCACCAAATGTAATAAACGCGTTGATCGCTACTGAAGATGCTCGTTTTTACACACATTCAGGTGTTGATATAAAAGCGCTTGGCCGTGCCGTGTTTGGAGCCGCTCGTCATAGTTCAACTAGTGGAGGTGGAAGCACGATCACTCAGCAATTAGCAAAAATGCTTTTTCCGCGTGAGGATCTTCATGGAATGAAATTGGTTGTAAGGAAAATTAAAGAATGGATTATCGCCGTAAAATTGGAGAGGGAATATACCAAAGAGGAGATTCTCGCATTGTATCTTAATAAATTTGATTTTATTAATAGCGCTGTCGGAATAAAATCAGCGGCACAAATTTATTTTGGAACAACCCCGGATTCTTTACATATTGAACAAGCCGCAATGCTTGTGGGGATGGCAAAAAATCCGGCATTGTTTAATCCCAATCGTTTTCACGATAGAGCTGAAGGAAGACGAAACACAGTATTGCAACAATTAAACAAGTATGGTTATATAGCAGATAAACAGCTCGATTCATTAGAAAAAACCCCGCTTAAATTAATTTTTCATCCTGAAGACCATAATGATGGTTTAGCGCCTTACTTTCGTGAATATTTGCGTGATGTGTTCATGAAAAAATGGTGTGAGGAAAATCCAAAACCGGACGGAACCAAATATGATATCTATCGTGACGGATTAAAAATATATACCACCATCGATTCCCGATTGCAGCGTCATGCTCAAGAAGCTGTAACAGAGCACTTGCAAGTTTTGCAAGCTTCATTTTTTAAAGATTGCAAGCAAAAAAGAAACGCGCCTTTTGCATGGAATGTAACTAAAGATGAAATAAAAGATATTATGTTGCAAGGAATGAAACGCTCAGAACGATACCGTGTAATGAAATTAGCGGGAGCAGATGACAAAACAATTGAAAAAGCGTTTAACACACCTGTTGCAATGACCATTTTTACATGGCAAGGAGAAAAGGATACTACAATGACGCCGAAAGATTCTATAAGATATTACAAAGGTTATTTGCAAAGCGGGTTTATGTCGATGGAGCCACAAACAGGTTATATCAAAGCATGGGTGGGTGGCATCAATCACAAATTTTTTCAATATGATCACGTGCAAATTGGTCATGCCCGACAAGTTGGTTCTACTTTCAAACCATTTGTATATGCGTTGGCAATACAGGAAGGGTATTCGCCATGTTACCGAGTACCGAATGTTAAAACATGTATTGATATGCCTGCGGGCCAACCTTTATATTGTCCGGAAAATTCTGCAGGAGAAGAAAAATTAAATGGAAAAATGCTTACGTTGCAACAAGCTTTAGCATATTCAATTAATTATGTTTCAGCATTTTTGATAAAACAATTCGGGCCCCAAGCCGTAGCAGATCTTGCACATCGGATGGGGGTTGTGAGTAAAATAGATCCGACACCATCCATCTGTTTAGGAACACCGGAAATATCTGTATTTGAAATGGTAGGTGCCAATGCCACATTCGCGAATAAAGGTACCTGGATACAACCTACTTTCATTACACGAATAGAAGATAAAAATGGAAAAGTATTAGCTGATTTTTCTCCGAAAACAGAAGAAATAATGAATGAAGAAAAAGCCTATGTGATGTTGCAATTAATGAAAGGTGTTGTGCAGATAGGTACTGGTATCCGTCTCCGTTATCGTTATAAATTAATGAATCCGATCGCTGGTAAAACAGGTACTACACAAAATAATTCTGATGGATGGTTCATGGGCATCACTCCTGACCTTGTTTCAGGATGCTGGGTTGGCGCTGAAGACAGATCGGTACACTTTAATAGTGGTGACCAGGGACAAGGGGCAAGCATGGCATTACCAATATTTGCCAAGTATATGCAAAAAGTATATGCTGATAAAAATATAAAAATATCACAAGGAGATTTTGAAAAACCGGCTAAAAAAATTGATGTTGAAATGGATTGCAGTAAATATGATAAAGAGTTGGAGAGTGGTAAAGAAGATTTTAATCCGGACGAAGGGTATTAGACTTAGCATAAGTTAAAATTAGTAGTATAATTTTTGTCATTACATCATTGTGAGGAACGAATCTCAATATAGTTTCATTGAATGAGATTGCTTCTATGTTGTAATGCAAGTTTATTATCAATTATTTTTAAAATATAGCTTGTTAATGATGTTTTCTTGTTGTAATGGGCAATAATCGGCCAAGCCCGTGTGTGAGGGATTATTCTCATTTCAACAAGACG
>JBBSPS010000103.1:0-13341 GCA_038258655.1 Bacteroidia bacterium | reverse complement strand
TCAACTGCATATAAAAGTTTTTCAATTAACTGCGAAAAAAAATCAGTCTCGTTTTTTAAAGTAAACTTTAAATTTGCGTCAAGTCTTAAACGAAAGGATCCAAGATCCATTTTAGCTTCTATTCTTTTTAAAAGTTGAAGCTCTTTTCATTTTCACAAGATTTGCACAAAAAGAGGCTTCTAAATATATGACGATAAGGGTTAAAATATCACAATTGAATCAAAAGAGCTGGCTTTTGCACGTCACTCTTCTACTTTGTCTCTCTTTAAATTCGAAAGCCTTAGTTAGCAACGACTCTACAAAAAAAGCAAATTCAATTATTATTCCTGTGATATTGAGAAGTCCTGAAACTTCTTGGGCATTTGGTATTGCGGCCTCGATCTCTTTCAAAACATCCCAACCTCATGATTTACTAACTCGGACATCCTCTATTCAAACAATTGCTTTTTATACCGCCAAAGGACAAAATGTACAGGCAATAGACGCTACAGTTTATTTCCCAAAGGAACATTTTATTTACGGGAATCAAATCGCACATAGTTATTTCCCAGATAAATTCTGGGGAATGGGACCATACACCCAAAACAAAAACAAGGAAGCCTATACTTTTGAGCAATTTTATTTTTTTCCACGATTGTCGCGAAAAATTAGAAAAAATTTTTTCGCTGGAATTATATATGAATACCAAAACGTTTTTAAAATTGATTACCTGAAAGGCGGCACCTTTGATACAAGCGCATTTTATGGAAAAACAAAGTATAGTGTTTCCGGCTTAGGTTTCAGTTCAACATACGACAATAGAAATGATTCTTTCTGGCCAACCAAAGGTATTTTGGTTGAATCACTTTTGGATAAATTTGATAAAATAATTGGTTCGGATTATAATTTTATAAAATGGACACTTGACTTCCGTTCTTTTTTTCGGCTAATAGGTAATACCGTAATTGCCACTCAGGTTTACAACTATTCTACATTTGGAAAAACTCCATTACGCGATCAGGCAACACTTGGAGGCGCCCGCAATATGAGAGGAATATACGATGGAAGATTTCGTGATAATAATAGTATAAGCCTTATTGTGGAGTATCGTGTTCCACTTTTCTGGAGATTTGGTATCTGTACCTTCGGAGATATTGGTAATGTATATAATAAACCCAAGGATCTATCTGCTCCTCTAAAATATAGTTTTGGAGGAGGTCTGCGGGTGGCTCTTCTAAAAAAAGATCAACTGAATATACGATTGGATTATGGTTATTATACAAATAGAAACCAAGGATTGTATTTGAATATTGGAGAATGCTTCTAAAAATAAAATTATATATATGCAGTTATATTTATTTTAGTTTTAACCTTAAATATCTTGCATTATATTCTCTCCTAAAAACAAATCTCTTGAAAAGTAGTTCAAAGAGTTTGTCTTTTAAATAATCACTTACAATATCTTATATAATGACTTAATTTTCCCCTTATCAAAATAAAAATTGTATGTTAAATGAATAGAAAAATAATAGAACGAACTGATATCTTCATTTTTAGCTTTTACAGGTATATTATAATGAAAGATTGGTTCAACCTCGAAATTTTTAAGTTTAAATAATATGGGAGCATTCAATTCAAAGTCCACTAACTTAAAATTTTTGGCCTTAATATAACTAGCAGGATAGTCGCTATATAATGGTAAAAATGTTTGATTAGCAAATGTTGTAATCCATTGTGGTTTAAAATAAACACGTCCCGCTCTTAAAAAAGAGAACATATAATATTCACCATAAATCATAATATCTGTCTGAAAAAAATGTTCGTATCCAAACATAAAATAAAAAGCAGGTTCAATATTGATCCAATCTAAATCATAATTAACATCCGCCTCAATAGAATTTACAAGCGCATTTCTTACATACTCATCACCGTTATAAAATATCCACCTTTCATATTCCAATGATGTGTATAATCTATCTGTTAGTTGTTTCTCATAACCTAAACCAATATCTGTTTTTGCAAATTTATAAGGCATGGCACTCCAATAGTTTTGTGCAGCAGATAAATAAAAACCTTTGCCAGTGTTAAATAAAATATACGGTTCAACTCCAAATTGTTTTTCTCCAAAATCCCTGCCCCAAAAAACAACCTTATTAGCATACTCAGTTCCAAACTCAATTGATGGTGTTATTTCTTTTAACGAATCTATAATTTCTACAATTGAATCGTTGAATGAATAATTTGATGTGCTAGGTAAATTCGTTTGTTTTTGTGAGTATAGAATAGAACTGCTAACCGCAAAATAAATAAATAAATAAAAACACGCCAATTTGATTTTAAACATATTTAAATACTTTTAAATTAATTATATCTGCTTTAATTGCAAAAGCGGCTTTATAGTTTATGTCAATCTCAATTTGTTGTATATACCACTTATTTTTTTTGTCAAAATCAGTAGGTAAACAATGATTATCTATAAATGCGCTTAAATTATAATTGGTTAGTGGTTTACTAAAACCAATGGCTAAAGCTTTAATAACGGACTCTTTCATAGCCCAAAAAGTGAAAAGTAAAGATAGTTGTTCATTCTTGCCTTTCATTTTATTTATTTCCCTCCTTTCTTCATCGGAAAAATAATTAGAAGTGAATGAATCAACATTATCAATACTTCTTATTTTTTCGATATCCACACCTATAAATTCATTATGTGAAATACCAAGTAAGGCATAATTATTACGATAAGACAAATTAAAAAAAAGTCCTAAATTATTTTTTAAATAGGGCTTATTATTCAAGCCCGGTATAAATTCTAATTCCTCTGAAGATTGCCCAGTATATTTACTAAGTATATTCCTTAAAAATAAATGTACTGCAATGTATCGTTTTTTATTCCCAACATAAATAAAATTGTCAGCTCTTAACTGTTCTTCCTGAGAAAGAATTTTATTTGCATTTAAAAAATTGGAGGGTGATTTTGGGATGTCATATTTCCAAATATGCACTTCATTATCGTTTAATGAATACGAAATCATTTATTGCACATATTTAACAGGCGAACCTTCCCACTTTGTCTTAGCAGGAATAGTTTCGCCTTTCATTACTAACGAAAGAGCATCAATTATCGCACCTTCTTCCATTACCGAATCATATAATAAAACAGACATTGATCCTACTGAACATTTGTTTTCTACATACAGGTGAGACATTTTCATTACTCTATCTTCAAACAAATGAGTTTGAATAGTACATAAATTATTTAAATTAACATCATCACCAATATGAACCAAATCAAATTCAGTGATCTCTGTTGTTTCCATAAATACTCTTTTGCCAATTTTACATCCCATCAATTTAAAAAACCAGCTGGCATAAGGTGTACCTAGAAACATGTTAACCATAAATGGATAAACCATACTTTCGCAAAGCGAATTTATAAATTCATTTTTCCAAACATAGGCACTCCATAATGGAGTATTGGAGGGTTTAAATTTTCCAATAATAATCCATTTAAAACCGGCAGTAATAAACAATGTCGTAAACATCAAAGCAAATAGTAAAAAAGGTGCTAATAAAACTACTCGCATAAAACTTTCAATTAATAAAACGTCATAAATTAATTTATAAAAAAGTGCAATTAAGCAAACTGTTATCGCAAAAGGTACAGTGATTTTAAAAAATTCGATGATTCCTCTTTTAATAATTAAATCCGGTGAAGGATTATAGGTTAATTTATTGGGGAACTCCTGACTTACTTGTCGGTTAGGTAAATACATTGGAGGTGAGCCTAACCATGAAGTTCCGTTTATTTTGTCTTCTGCAATATCTTTCGGGGGAACAGACAAAACTCCTATCAAACAATCATTACCAACTTCATCGCCGCACGCGAGAACTGCTCCATTACCAATAAATGTTTTACTGCCTATTGAAGTTTTACGCAAAAACATTACACCATCTCTCACCACAGGAGAACCAATGCTAACTGAGTCAGCTAGAAAACTCCCTGCGCCTATGTTTAATAAGTCGGTTGAAATTTGATTGACAGTTGAAACTTCAGCTCTCCAACCAACTTTTGCACCCATTAATCTCAGCCATGAAGGAAGATAAATTGTAGCGTAAATGGAACGGAAAGCGAGTAAAGTGAATTGCATAATGGTATCAACCATCCATTTTCTAATGTAACGTAAACTATAAATACTGAAATCTTCTTCTTTTGTTTTTCCAATAATCGCCCATTTAGTACCGGCTACAAGCAAACAAAACAAAACAATATAAATAGCGGCACATGGTATAGTTGAAGAAATTGCCCAATAAAATCCGTACCTGAGATCAATTTCATAAAATGTTAAAGCGAAAGGTATCATTAAAATTAATGGAAATATTAACAGAAATAATAAAGCAATGAATTGTGTAAAAAGATAAATGCCATAAGGCATCCCTTTTTTCTTGTCTCCAGTAACAAGTTTATCCATCTTAGAAGATTGAACTTTTTTAGCAGGAGAGCCTTCCCAGTTTTCGCCATTAGGAATTTTATTCCCTTTAGGTAAAAATGAAAGTTCTCCTAAAGTAGAATTATCCTCCATCACGGTGTGTTCAGAAAGAACGGAACGGGTACCGAGAAAACAATTTTTTCCAACCGAAACAGGGCCAATTATTAATTGCCCGTTTTCTACTGTATACCCTGTCAAATGAGCTTCACGCGCCATACTGGAACCATCACCGATTGAACAGAGATCAAAAATACGAATACGGTCAGTGCCTAAATAAACCCCTTTCCCGATTTTTGCTCCCATTAAACGGAAATAAACATTTAAAAAAGGTGTTCCTGATAATAATCCTAAAGGCGTTAGGTCTACAAATTTTTTCACGAGCCAAAACCTGAAATAATAAGCGCCCCACAAAGGATGGGAGCCTTCTTTAAAACGTCCGATAATAATCCATTTAAGTAGTATGGAAACAATAATAAGAGCCGGAAAGGTGGAGATAGTAAACAATGAGGATAACACAATAAGTTTATATATTGTTATTTCCGGATACACTCTTTCTAATACAAAAGGGCTTAGTAAGCCTGTGGAACCCACTAACATGAATAAAAAGAAGGACCCAGTTTGCAGTAACGTTGTAAATGCAAATCGTTTACCGGAGACTTTTTTATATTCAGGTTGTTTAGTAAAAGGATTATTGTTTGTTGCAGACTTATTTTGTTTTATATGTTCAGCCAGTTTTTGAATGGTGCGAAATGAATAAATATCCTGAACAGATATTTTTTCAAATCCAATTATTTTTCTCAGCTCTGAAACAATTAAAGAAGCCAGTAAGGAATGTCCTCCAAGATCAAAAAAATCATCACTTACTGAAACAGCGTGAGGAGAAAAATATTTTTTCCATACTTCATAAATTTTTTCTTCTATTTCGTTTTGTGGTTCAATAATTTTTCTCTGTCTATTTTGGGCTTCATATATTGGTTCAGGAAGCTTTTTTCGGTCAACTTTTCCACTTGGCAAAACAGGAAAATTTTTCATCAGCATAAACATAGCAGGTATCATATATGGGGCCAGTTTTGTCTTCAGATAAATTTTACATTGCTCTTCATCAAATTCTTTTGAATCATCTTTTAAAATTATATACGCGATAAGACGTTGAACTTTATAAGCATCCTCCTTAACGGCTACTATAGCATTTTTAATATTGTCGGACTGAAGCAATTGAGATTCTATTTCTGATAACTCTATTCTGTAACCACGAAGTTTTACTTGTGAATCTATTCTCCCTAAAAATTCTATTTGTCCTTTTTCATTATACTTCGCCAAATCTCCGGTACGATAAATCCGTTTTGAATAGTTATACTTTATAGGGAAAGATGGCTCAATAAATTTTTCTGTATTTAATTCCTTCCTATTCAAATATCCGGTAGCAAGCCCTTTTCCGGCAATGCAAAGTTCTCCGGGAATACCATTAGTAACAAGATTCATTTTTTTATCGACAATAAAGACCGCATAATTTATAATCGGTTTACCAATGGTTATTGTTTCGTTCGGATCAAAATCAGCATACGTAGCAATAACCGTAGCCTCGGTAGGGCCATACGTATTTGTAATACGCAAACTGCTGGTATGCCAATATTGTAACAATTCATTAGGACAATTTTCGCCACCTAAAATAAGCAGTTTTAAAGATGGTAATGGAGGTTCCATCATTGAAAGTAATGTTGGAACGGTAGATAAAACTGTAATTTGATGTAGATTGATAAACTCTGAAAGATCAGAACCCGAATGCATCACTTCTTCTGAAGCCGGAAAAAGTGTAGCGCCAGAAGCAAAAGCTAACCATATCTCTTCAATAGATGCATCAAAAGCGACTGAAAAACCTTGTACTACTTTATCATTTTGTGATAAATGAAAAATGCTTTTTTCAGCTTTTACCAGATTACAAACAGAAGTGTGAGGAATTACAACTCCCTTAGGTCTGCCTGTTGAACCTGAAGTATATATTACATAAGCAGGTGATTGTTCGCGTATATTTATTTCAAGATTTTTTTCTTTTGAAACGTCCGATAATACTTCTTTAAGTTCTTTATCAGTATTAAATGTAAAGCCTGAAAAATTAATATACCTATCCTCTAATGCAGAGTTACTGATTAACAATTTAACACCAGCATCCTCCAGAATGTATTTTACTCTGTCTTCCGGATAACTTATATCTAAGGGGACATAAGCTGCTCCAGATTTTAATATTCCTAACATGGATATATATACCTCAGGACTTCTCTTTAAAAGGATGCCAACAAAATCGCCTTGTGTTACACCTTTAGCCAACAGCCAATTCGCCAATTTGTTAGCTCTATTATTTAATTCAGAATAGGATATGGATTGATTTTCAAACAAAATAGCCGTACGCTCAGAATACTGAGCCGCAATTTGTTCAAACACATGATGCAGTAGTTTCTCTTTTGAAGTATCTTCAATAAAAGGACCGTAAGCAAGTGAATCCCCTACAACTGTTTTAGAAGGATTGGTCATTGTGGTTATTTCATCTAGCATTACATCAAAATTTATGACCTATTGACGTATTTTGCCTACAAAGGTTTAATTACATTTTTGTATTTAAATACTTTGTTTTAGTGATATAATTGAATTTCACAAATATATAGAGGTAACATAGATAATGAAGGCAATAAGTTTTCTATAGGCTTCGCTTTAAATATAGGATATGTGTAACATATTGCTCTATTTCTTTTCTTTAATTCTATGTCTCTAGGTGTTTAACATCTGGCTTTTTTATATTAAGCAATGGTACTAAACGCCAAGTATAAGTACATCTCCCATTTTCACCCCCGACCCTGACTAGGTAATTATTTTATCTAAATTAAATTGAAACAATCTTCAGTACTTTACTATTTTTAGAATTACCTTAGGCAAATCATAATAAATTAAAACCTCAACAAAAATGGCAACAAAAAAAAACTGGCATGAAAATCATAATGAATCATTAGATTTTGGTCAACGCTTAGCTGATAAAGTAGCAAATGGTATGGGTTCATGGCGTTTTATTATCATTCAAACTATTTTGGTAGTTGTTTGGATGGGATTAAATGTTATCGGTTTGGCATATCATTGGGATGTATACCCTTTCATATTACTCAATCTTTTATTTTCAACACAAGCAGCATATGCAGCTCCTATAATAATGATGGCTCAAAATCGTCAAAATGAAAGAGACAGAATACAAGCACAAGCAGACTATCAAACCAATTTAGATGCAAAAAAAGAAATTGAAGCACTTCAAATAACCTTAGATACCATGGAAGTAAAAAAATTAGATAAGATCATTCAGCTGTTGGAAGAAATAAAAAAGGAAAGTACAAATAAATAGAAATTATTTTCACACGGCATCTTATTAAATCATTAAACCTTCGGTTGATGCGGAGGTTTTTTTATGTTAATGAATGTTAATTGAATTGTAATTTATGCTCACTTGTCAATTGAAGTGAAAGAACGAAATAATTAAATTGTATTTTTGTTCGACTTTTTTTCGCTTGAACTATTCTGTAAATGAAAAAATATAAATTTATTCTATTTGCCTTCTTAATAAACTGTACAAGTATTTCCATTGCTCAGCAATACAACACTGGAGATAAAAAAAGCACTTTTAAAATGCCGGCCATTGGCCACATTTATGGAAGAATTATTGATGCCAAAACAAAAGAAGCTGTTCCTTTTGCTTCAGTTGCAATTTTTAAAAAGGACAGTGCAATCGTCGGTAGTTTTGCAAAAAATAATGGTGAATTTAGTTTTGAAAACATTCCTTTTGGTAGATTCAACTTAAAAGTAACATTCATTGGTTTTAAAACATATCAGCAATTTATAACGATAACTCTGCAAGATATCGAACAAGATCTGGGAAATATAAAAATAGAAACAGAAGAAACACTTTTAAAAAGTGTGGAAATTGTTGAAGAAAAAAGTGCGATTGAAATGAGTATAGATCGTAAAATCTTTAATGTAGACAAAAATATTACTTCCAAGGGTGGCACAGCTACCGATGTTATGAAAAATATTCCTTCTGTAACAATAGATGAAAGCGGAAATGCCCAGCTTCGTCAAAATGCAGCTACCATTTATGTTGATGGCCGGCCAACTACTCTTACCCTCGATCAGATCCCTGCCGACCAGATCGACAAAGTAGAAGTTATAACAAATCCATCCGCGAAATTTGAAGCGAGTGCTACCGGTGGAATTATTAATATAGTGATGAAAGGCAATACTAAACCAGGATACAACGGAATAGTAACTGGAGGCATTGGTACCAATAATCATTATAACGGTATGGTAGCGTTAAGTATTAAAGAAAAACCAATTGGATTTTCAGTAAACTATAATTATAATACATTTCAAAATTCTGTAACTGGTTATACGAACAGAACGGACCTTTTTAATGGTACTACTTCAGGTTTTTATAACGCGAATAATAATACGAAGCTTCAAAACACCTTTCAAGGAGGGTCAGCTGCGTTGGATTACTATCTTAATAATCATAATACATTATCTCTATCAGAAAATATAGTAAGTGGAAATTTTAATAATCATGATATACAAACATTCAATTCAAAAAGCGCATCCGATACTATCCTGAACAGTGGTAACAGGGTATCTAATTCACTGGCTCATTTTGAAAATTATACTACAAAGTTGCATTACAGAAAAACATTCCAGAAAAAAAATAAAGAATTTACTTCCGACATAAACTATAGTACTTCAAATGTTCATAGCCCCAGTGATTACACCACGAATACATACACATCAAACGGCACATTATTGCCGGAGAACCCGGCATTACAAAATAACTATGGGCATAATGTAAATCAAGTATATACACTACAAGCTGATTATGTAAATCCAATTAATGACAGTACCAAACTTGAACTTGGAGTACGCTCCAACTATAAACCGAGTGTTCAATTTTTAGATGTAAGTCAATACAATTACGGTTCCAATGATTATACGCCCAACAAGTACCTTACCAGTCATTATAAGATAGAAGACCTTGTAAGCGCGGCATACATTAACTATTCCTTTCGGCACAAGAAAATAAATTATATGCTGGGACTGCGTTTTGAAGATTCTTATTATAAAGGAATTCTGACCGATAAAAATGATTCGTCTTTTCAGTACTTCTACCCTACCGGTTTTAATAATATTCTGAATGCGCTATTCCCCAGTATATTCATCAGTAAAAAATTTAATCAAAAACAAGAATTACAATTTAATATTACACGAAAGATCAACAGACCTGGGTTCAGGCAACTCATGCCTTTCATCCAGACAAGCGATCCTAAAAATTATTCCATCGGTAACCCAAGTCTTACTCCTGAATTTATTTCTTCCGGCGAGCTTAATTTTAATCAACTGCTAACAAAGGGCAATTTATTTTTAACGCTGTTTTTCCGTAATACACAAAATCCGTTGACCCATTATATTTATCCTTCTGCGGCAGATTCTTCTATATTCGTAAATACTACTATCAATGGCAAACAGAGCAATACGTTTGGAATGGATAACACATTTAAATACACTTTATTTAAAGGATTAGAAGCGACCCTCAACATGAATTTATTTTATACATCTATTAATGCTTCCTACAATAATACCAATTTCAACAATCAGGGTTTTTATTATACTTGTAAACTTAATTTGGTTTATCGCTTGCCGAAAGATTTTTCAATACAATTATCAGGCAATTACGAATCGCCAAAAATTATTCCGCAGGGAACCGCCAAACAAATGTATTTTGCAGATTGCGGTTTGAGTAAGGACATTCATAAATTTATCACACTCACCGCCAGTATCAGTGATGTATTTGATACTAAAGGGCGTGGCGCACATTATGTGACTGATCAATATATACAGGACACATGGGGCCGGCGTGAAGGCAGATATATAAAATTTACCGCCATGATACGTTTCGGAAAAGTAGATGCATCATTATTTAAAAAACGCCCACAACAACAAAAACAGGATGACTCCGACAATGGTTATTTTTAATATACACTATTGAATTTCAAATACTGTGTATAATGAGAACGCAGGTCAATTATATGCTGACACTTACTTATACATTGAGAAAATTGAATGTTTCAAAACCACAATAAATTTTAAGTACAGTTCACTTACAAAAGTGCGTTAGTAAAAACGCGAAAATTTTATTACCCCGCAGTAGAACTGCGAGGTATTAATTGAATAAATACCAACCATCAGGCAGACTTTTTTTGCAGATACACAAAGCCCCCCCTTTTAGACCAGCAAAAGAGCCATTTTTTGACAACGCACCGTATAATTTCGTATTTTGCAGATTAGTATTCAATAAATAATGATAGACAAAAAAGTTTATCTGAACGAGATATTTGTACCAAGTTTATTACTCCTGCAGTTGAAAAATAGGGATGGAATACGCTTACACAGTTATTGGAAGAAGTATCTATTACTGATGGCAAAATACATGTTCGTGGAAAATTAACTGTAAGAGGACAAAAAAATTGTTTAGGAAATAGGTACAGCATTAAAAAATTAAATAAAAATTAAAATAATGGCAACTAAAAAAGTTTGGGTTTTAAGCCCTTCAAAAAAAATAATAACCGAAAAAGAAAAACAGACTTTAGAAGAACTGTTTCAGTCTTTAATAAAAGAGTATAAAATTAAATTTATTGAACCTAAACCGAATAAAAACCATGAGTATGTTATAGACTTTTATAGTAAGTTTTATAGAAGTTTTTTTTACTTATGTGCTAAATATAAAGCCGAGTATGAAAATAGAATACGCGGTGAATTTGAAACTAAATTTGCACGTCTCGAATTTGTTGATGTAAACAAATATAACTTAGCCTATTATAGGCATACAGGGCAATGGTGGACAATTAATGAAAACGTTACTGCCGAATACTGCTTTAAAAACATTAAAGACAATCCCTTATTTTTTTCGTAACAATTAGAAAATATCAGTAAATAATTGTGATTTAACGACAGATGAATATTCCATTAAATCAATTTGAACAACATATATCCGAAACGATACTAAAACGTGGGTTGAGCTATTACAAAAGTGGTGCGGTAGAAAGTGTAGATGAAATTTCGGCAGGCGAATATTTTGCCGTTGTTAGTGGCTCTGAACATTATGAAGTAGAAATAAAAATTAAAAACAATACAATTACCAACATAGATTGTGATTGCCCTTATGATGGGGGTATATGCAAGCATGCCGTTGCAGTTATATTTTCGATACAAGCAGAAACCTTACAATTAAATGATGTTCAGGCACAAGCAATACCTAAATCAAAAAAAGTAAAAACTGCAAAAGAAAAAACACCCAAAGAGCAATTAGTCATTTTACTCAATCAATTAGAAAAAGAAGAGTTAATTACTTCGCTTATAGAATTAGCAACAAAAGACAAATCATTGCTATACCAATTGTTAAGTAAATACAGTTACTTAAATCAGGAGCAAACCCAGACATTTTATACCAATCAGGTTAAAAACATTATTAAAAGTTCGAAAGCAAGAGATGGTTTTATCGGTTATAACGAAATTAAAAAACTCAACAACCAAATTGATGAATTAATTGAAAATGCAAAAAAACAAGCTCAACAAAAAAACAAACAAGGTGCCTTATTTATTTGTTGGGCTATTATAGAAGAGTTAATTTCTATTATGGATTCTGTTGATGACTCAAATGGTTATGTATATGGATTTGTAGAAGAGGCGTTGGAAATACTGGATGGAGTTGCAACTAGCGAAGCAAAAGAAGAATATGCTTCCGACATATTTTATAATTGTATTGAAAAAATAAAAACTAAATTGGGCGATGGCTACGGCTTCCTAAATAGCTTAATAAGGCTTGCCTGTGCATCCATGCTTCAAAAAGAACAAGTTCAATTTTTAAAACCATATTTAAAATCAACCAAAGAAAGTAAATATGATAATGAGTTTTATGCACGAACAGAATATAATTTAATTGAGCGATTTGAAGGGGTAAAGCAAGCGCAAGAATTTTTACATCAAAACCTCTGTTATTCTTCATTTAGAGAGCAAGCTATAAAGCAAACCATAGAACTTAAAGACTACGCGAAAGCAAAAACATTAGCAAATGAAGGGATAGCATTTGATAAGGAATATGCAGGTTTGGTAAATGGTTGGAGGAAAATTTTACTACATATTGCCGAATTAGAAAAAGATAAAAAAACAGTTGTAGAAATATCCTTGTTTTTATTTAATGTTAATTACTACGATTTTACGTATTATTATATTGTTAAGAAAAACGCTACAAGTCAAGAATGGCAGAAAATTGTTAAAGAAACATTGCTAAAGTTGAATAGTAAAGAACGGTGGATAAAACCCTATGATACAATTGCTAAAATATATTTTGAAGAACAGCAATGGGAAAACCTATTAGCTACGGTAACTGAGTTTGCAAGTTTTGAATTATTAGAAAAATATGAAGTTTCGTTAAACGAACATTTTCACAGCCAATTAATTTCACTTTATGAAAGAAGTATTCGTAATTATTTAGAAAAAAATGTAGACAGAGGTCATTATGTCATTGCCTGTAAAGCCATAAGAAGATTAAAAGCAATTATACCTAATCATAACATTAATTATTTAATAAATGAGTTTAGAGAAAAATACAAAAGACGACCTGCTTTAATTGAATTAATGAACAAAATATAAAATACAAAAAGGGAGTGTAAATTAAACTGTGCTATTTAGATTTATTAAATTTGCAATATTAAGCGAAGCGGAGTTGAGCAATGCTGGAGAGCAACTCAACAAGGAATAGCTTAATCCGATAGCGTATACAGAGGTTGATAATTCAGCC
>JBBSPS010000102.1:0-13401 GCA_038258655.1 Bacteroidia bacterium | reverse complement strand
TTGAAGTACCAGATATGCGCAACAGGAACAACTAAATTGATATGCCCCATGCGCTCTCTACGTACTTTCTTTTCCGTTACCTCAACACCGCAGCGGTCACAAACAATACCTTTGTACCGGATGCGTTTATATTTTCCACAAGCACATTCCCAATCTTTTACCGGTCCAAAAATACGTTCACAAAACAATCCCCCCATTTCAGGTTTGTATGTTCTGTAATTGATAGTTTCGGGCTTTACTACTTCACCGCTTGAACGTTCCAGAATCGCTTCCGGTGATGCAAGGCTGATGGTAATTTTAGAAAAATTACTTTTTAATTTATTATCTCTTTTAAAAGCCATGTTATATATATTTAGATGTTATTAATATTTAATTTAATTTAATTTTATTTTATATGTTCCGCTTTATCATATATTTTAATTGGAAATAATAATTTTAACTGAATTGCACTGCCTCTACTAAACGAAGAAAAACTTGTATTATATTTATTATTGATCCACACATCATATTGCGACAAAGAGAGCTTACGAGTTCCTTGCTCATAATAGAGAGATAAAGTTACCCGTCTTTTATTTTTTATATATACATCCACGTCAAAGCCCAAATTAAAGGAAGCACTCCATTTTTTATTTAAGTTAATTTCTACCGCCATTAATTCAATTGTATCACCATTTTCCGATATTGACTGAGATGAAATAGGGTTTATTGGTGTATTTGGTCGTATATACATTATATTAAATCCAGTAGTAAAATTAATGCAACTTTTATTTAAATTTTCTTTATCTTCTTTATTATTAAAACGATACAAAGTGTGTTTATAAAACAACGGAATTTTTAAAACATTTACTCCGGCATTTTGGCGATTTTTTACATATCCTGTGTAGGTTTTGCCCATAAGATTCTCTCTAGTTTTAAATCCTATCGAAAGTTCGCTATTAGCATTGTCACCATATATAATTCCAGTTGAAAATGAATTTTTATTTTGTTTGACCTCAATTAAAACACCTAATAAAAGCGGAGATAATCGTTTGTTAAAACTTAAAGGATAATATTTATAATCAAACATTACAACATCGCCATATATCCCATTAGGTGCTGTTGAGTTTCCAATATCGGCTTTTATACCCAATAAAGGGTTAATATAAATTTGTTGTGCATATGATATACGCACAACAAACAAAATTAATAATAGAATACTTTTTTTCAAGATTTAAATGTTTACTCTTATTTCAATTACTGGAGTTTCCCCGTCATATGTACTTCCACCGAATATTGTATTGGAATAATGCTTGCATTTCCCTTTAAGGCGATAACTATTCAAATTTAGCAATCCGGAATATATTTTTTGTTTGTATTCGCTAACACCTGTAGTAGACCCATTTGATATATTTGTATATGAAACGGTGCTTGCACATCTAACGTGATAATAAAAAACTTCCCATTCATGAACAAAAGAACCATACCCAACAGTTGAACTTGAATATGCTCTAAGTTCAAAATAAATACCATATTTATTATGCGAGATTACAAAGCTAACAGTATATTCCCCACCTATTAAAACAGTTGTAACGCCTTGACTCCTGCTATCAACACCACTTTCATGACAAAATTTTATTTTTATTTTGATCTTTAATTTGGGCCATCTTATTTTTCTTTGTGCATTTTGGTCACTGTACACTTCTTCCAAAACATTCTCATCTGTCGAAAACTCTTGAACATCTTCGTTAGTTGTATTTTCTGAAATAAGATCATTGTATTCATTTTTGTATTCTACTGGCAATACAAAAACCTTTTTTGAAATTGGGTTTACACGAAAAATGAAATCTTCAATTTGAACAGCGCAATCCGAATTAAGTATTGATCTAAAATAATCAGATTGTATAAGAGGTCTCATATCAGTATTAACACCTCTTGTATCTTTATGTTCATTATTTGTTGTGTTGAATGATGTAGAACTAGTAATTGTTTTTATTGTCGAAAGAAACTTAGTTTCAGTTTCTGCGGTAGGATTACTCATAGCTTTTTCATAATCTTCAACTGTTTTAAACGCAAGTCGATTGTCAATAACTGAAACATTAAAATCATTTGCCGAATTTTGAGGTTGTGCTACTGTTTCTTTTTTGCAAGAATAAATTGTAATTGTTGTTACAATTGCAGTACAGGTCAATGCACTAAAAAATATTTTTTTCATCTGTTTTAAATTGAAGGATTAATTACTTTTTTGATTATTTATTAAGCTAATTGTCTTTTTTATAGTTTAAAACATCAATAGGATAGAAATGAAAACTTAATCCTATATAACTGCCTTTAGTAAAATAGGATGTTTTATTATTTTGACCATATCTTGTTATATAAAATGTTTGTATTGTTTGTAAGCCTTGTATATAATTGAGTTCTATATTTATTTTTCTTCCTTTTCTTAATTGTTTTTCAAGCCCTAATGCACCTATCAATGAAACATAGGCTCTTGTTTCCAAATCGTTCCCATTAACTTGTATCCCCAATGTATCTGTACTTTCTCCGGGTGCTTTTCCTTTTTTCCATAAGGTTGCGAAATCAAGTGAAGCACCCGCACCAACATAATAATTATATTTTGGATAATGTTTAAATAAATAGGAATAATACAGTTGGATTTCTTTTGTATTAAATGAACCAGTAGATCTTGAAAATCCGCTGGTATCCAAGGGTTCATTATTTTTTATGGAAACAAATTTTACAGTGAAATTTAAAGATAAAGTAAGGGTGTACTTTTCATTAATTCTATATGCAATTGGCACACCAACAGAAAAGCCAGGAACAACAGGCGTAGTAAAACCATTTTTACTACCACTAATAGTTGCTTTGGTAAAAATGGGTGCTGCTTTTAATCCTATAAACAAGTTATTCTGACCAATTACCATTACAGATATTAAATAAAAAAAAATAAAAAAAATATTACTCTTATTCTTTAGCATAAACTATTGTGACCATACAAAACACTATTCCATATACGAACAAAAACAATTGTTATTCTAACATGGAATTTTGAATTTTGAATCGCAGACTTTTAATTCTAAAAATCTGCGATTCAAAAATTCTAAAATTGTTTATTTAGTCCAGTGAAATGTTCAATCCTAATCCGCGTAACTCATGCAATAATACGTTGAATGATTCCGGGATTCCGGGAGTTGGCATATTTTCACCTTTAACAATAGCTTCATAAGCTTTTGCACGACCCACAACATCATCCGATTTGATTGTAAGGATCTCCTGAAGAATATTGGCAGCACCAAACGCTTCAAGTGCCCAAACCTCCATCTCACCAAAACGCTGACCACCAAACTGAGCTTTACCACCCAAAGGTTGTTGTGTAATAAGTGAGTAAGGTCCGATAGAACGGGAGTGCATTTTATCATCTACCATGTGACCAAGTTTCAGCATATAGATAACACCTACAGTTGCAGGTTGATCAAAACGTTCACCTGTTCCACCATCTGTTAGGAAAGTACGGCCAAAACGAGGTAAACCTGCTTTGTCTGTCCATTCATTCAACTGATCTGTAGTAGCACCATCAAAAATAGGAGTGAAGAATTTTTCACCTAATTTTTGACCAGCCCAACCAAGAACGGTTTCATAGATCTGACCTAAGTTCATACGTGAAGGCACACCCAATGGGTTAAGTACGATATCAACAGGAGTTCCATCTTCAAGGAACGGCATGTCTTCATCGCGTACGATACGAGCAACAATACCTTTGTTACCGTGACGTCCAGCCATTTTATCACCTACTTTTAATTTACGTTTTTTAGCGATGTAAATTTTAGCAAGTTGTACAATACCTGCAGGCAGCTCGTCACCAACGGTAACAGCAAATTTTTTGCGTTTGAAAGCACCTACTAAGTCATTGTATTTAATACTATAGTTGTGAAGCACTCTCTTGATTTGGTCGTTCAAATCCTTATCAGTAGTCCATTTATTAGGATTTACTGCAGAATAATCAATCTTTTCAAGCGCTTTTTGTGTGAACTTAGTTCCTTTGGAGATCACTTCTTCTTTTAAGAAGTTCACAACACCTTGCGATGTTTTTCCATTCACTAATGTATTCAGCTTATCTACCAATTTAGCTTTCAAAACAGCAACTTCACCAGCATGCTCTTTATCAATTCTATCTAAGATTGGTTTTTCTTCAGCTTTTATTTTTTTATCTTTAATGATCCTCGAAAATAATTTTTTATCGATCACCACACCACGTAACGATGGTGGCGCTTTTAAAGAAGCATCTTTCACGTCACCTGCTTTGTCACCAAAGATGGCACGTAATAGTTTTTCTTCCGGTGAAGGATCTGTTTCGCCTTTAGGAGTAATTTTACCAATTAAAATATCACCTTCTTTTACTTCGGCACCAACACGTATTAAACCGTTCTCATCAAGGTCTCTTGTAGCCTCTTCAGAAACGTTTGGAATATCAGCAGTTAACTCTTCTAAACCACGTTTGGTATCACGTACTTCAAGTGAATACTCATCAATATGAACAGATGTGAAAATATCTTCACGTGCAACACGTTCAGAAATTACGATAGCATCCTCAAAGTTATACCCTTTCCAAGGCATGAACGCTACTTTCATATTACGTCCAAGCGCTAATTCACCGGCCTGAGTTGCATAACCTTCACACAATACTTGTCCTCTTGTAACTTTTTCGCCTTTTTTAACGATTGGTTTTAAGTTGATACACGTACTTTGGTTGGTCTTGCGGAATTTCGTTAACTGGTAACGTTTTATATCCTCATCAAAACTGATCAAACGCTCATTATCATTACGATTGTATTTGATAACAATTTCGTTTGCATCTACATATTCAACAGTCCCTTCGCCTTCAGCATTTATTAATACACGTGAATCACGTGCTACCAATGGCTCAAGGCCAGTTCCTACGATCGGAGCTTCAGGGCGTAATAATGGCACTGCTTGACGCTGCATGTTAGATCCCATCAACGCACGATTGGCATCATCATGCTCCAAAAATGGAATCAATGATGCGGCAATGGATGCAATTTGATTAGGAGCAACGTCCATCAAATTTAATTTTTCCGGTTCAACAACAGGGAAATCGCCTTCATAACGAGCTTTTACTTTCGTTTCAAGGAATTTACCTTTTGCATCAACAGGTGTATTTGCCTGAGCAATTGTTTTTGCATCTTCTTCTTCAGCACTTAAATATGTTACAGGGGTATCATAATCTACTTTTCCTTTAGTAACAGTCATATAAGGAGTTTCAATAAATCCTAATTTATTGATTTTCGCAAATACGCAAAGTGAAGAGATCAAACCAATGTTGGGTCCTTCCGGGGTTTCAATAGTACACAAACGTCCGTAGTGAGTATAGTGAACGTCACGTACCTCAAAACCTGCACGCTCACGGGATAAACCGCCTGGCCCAAGGGCAGATAATCTGCGCTTATGCGTCAGCTCCGCTAAAGGGTTGGTTTGATCCATAAATTGTGATAACTGGTTTGTTCCGAAGAACGAGTTGATCACAGATGATAATGTTTTTGCGTTGATCAGGTCAGTAGGAGTGAAGACCTCGTTATCACGAACGTTCATACGCTCACGGATAGTACGGGCCATACGCGCTAAACCAACTCCAAACTGTGCGTACAATTGTTCACCAACAGTACGTACGCGTCTGTTACTTAAATGGTCAATATCATCCACATCAGCTTTTGAATTGATCAGTTCGATCAAATATTTAATGATGCAGATAATGTCTTCTTTCGTCAATGTTTTAACATCAGAAGGCGTATTCAGGTTCAACTTTTTGTTGATACGGTAACGGCCTACTTCTCCAAGGTCATAACGTTTATCAGAGAAAAATAATTTATCAATAATACCACGTGCTGTTTCTTCATCAGGTGGTTCTGCGTTACGTAATTGGCGATAGATATGCTCTACTGCCTCTTTTTCCGAGTTGGATGTATCTTTTTGTAAAGTGTTGTATATAATAGCGTAGTCAGCAGCATTCACATCTTGTTTGTGAAGAATAACTGATTTTACGTTGGCATCCACGATCATATCAATATGTTCATTGGCTAAAATCGTTTCGCGGTCAATGATCACTTCATTACGTTCAATAGATACAACTTCTCCGGTATCTTCATCTACGAAATCCTCAATCCATGTTTTTAGAACACGTGCTGCTAATTTGCGTCCAATAGCGGTTTTTAAGCCTGCTCTACTTACTTTTAATTCGTCAGCTAAGCCAAATATTTCGAGGATCTGTTTATCACTTTCAAATCCGATAGCTCTTAATAATGTTGTTACCGGTAATTTTTTCTTACGGTCAATGTAAGCATACATCACGCTGTTAATATCGGTAGCAAACTCGATCCAAGATCCTCTGAAAGGAATAACCCTGGCAGAATAAAGTTTAGTACCATTTGCGTGGCGGCTTTGACCAAAGAATACACCTGGTGAACGGTGTAACTGAGATACGATAACACGTTCAGCTCCATTGATAACGAATGTACCTTTTGGAGTCATGTACGGTATAGTACCTAAATATACATCCTGAACGATTGTTTCAAAATCTTCATGTTCAGCGTCAGTACAATACAAGCGTACTTTGGCTTTAAGCGGAACGCTGTATGTTAATCCACGCTCAATACACTCTTCAAGAGAGTAGCGAGGAGGATCGATAAAATAATCTAGAAATTCTAACACGAAATTATTTCGTGCATCGGAAATTGGAAAGTTTTCTGCGAAAACCTTGTAAAGTCCTTCGTTTTGACGGTTTTCAGAAGTAGTTTCTAACTGAAAAAAGTCCTGGAACGATTTAAGTTGGATATCTAAAAAGTCAGGATAATCAATTTGACTTTTGATAGATGCGAAACTTATTCTCTGAGTTTTTTTTGTTTGAGCCAAGGTGCTTTAGATTTAAACCTATTGCTGCATTTTAAAGCAGCAATAAATTGGGTTAATAAGATGATAACAAAACAAACAACAAAGGGCATAGATCTCAGTCCGATTATTCATCGGAATTGAGTTCTATACCTTATAGATTGTATATTAGCGGTAGCTTATTTAATCTCAACCTTTGCTCCTGCTTCTTCTAATTGTTTCTTGATTCCTTCAGCATCTGCTTTAGAGATACCTTCTTTAATTGGTTTTGGAGCACCGTCCACTAGATCTTTAGCTTCTTTTAAACCAAGTCCTGTTATATCTTTTACGATTTTAACAACACCCAATTTAGCTGCACCTGCATCAGTAAGAACTACATCAAATGCGGTTTTTTCTACTGCTGCTGCACCTGCTGCTGCACCACCACCTGCTACTGCTACTGCAGCTGCTGCTGGTTCGATACCATACTCATCTTTTAAAATTTGAGCTAATTCATTAACTTCTTTTACAGTTAAATTTACTAATTGCTCAGCGAAGGATTTTAAATCTGCCATTTTTATTTATTGTTTTTAATTGTTGATTACTAATTTATTTATTATTTAATTTTTTTATTTCTTGCCAATTGCCTACTGGCAACTGGCAATTTTTTAAATTATTCTTTTTTATCCGAAAGTGTTTTAATAATTCCGGCCAATTTGCCACCGCTGGATTTAAGCCCAGAAATAACATTTTTAGCGGGTGATTGAAGCAAGAATATAATATCTCCAATAACTTCATTTTTGGATTTAATACTTGCCAATACATCCAATTGATTATCCCCGATGTAGGCAGATTCTTCAACAAATGCGGCTTTCAAAAGAGGCTTATCATTCTTTTTACGGAATTCCTTGATAAGCTTTGCAGGATCACTTCCTACTTCTGAAAACATAATTGCTGTTGAACCTTTTAGTGCGCCTGCAATAATGGATTGATAATCTTTTCCTGTAGTACGCTCCATCGCTTTTTTTAACAATGAGTTTTTTACTACAAGCATTTTGATGTTTTTATTAAAACATAATCTTCTTAACTGTGAAGTTTTTTCAGCAGTCAAAGAAGCTACATCGGTTAAATAGAAATGACTGTTGTTGGCTAATTGCTCAACTAACGAGTCGATTACTAGTGATTTGTCTTCTTTTTTCATTTCTATTTTGTTTTTTCTCTCCTTATTCTCCTTCTCCTTTAGGAGAGGGCTGGGGTGAGGTTTTTTTATTTACTCCGTGGAAGCCGTTGTAAATGATGTTTGTTTTTAAAATTATTGCCCTAAGAATTTACTGTCAATTTCAATACTTGGGCTCATTGTAGAGCTCATGTAAATACTTCTAACATATTGTCCTTTAGCTGATGAAGGCTTTAATTTCATTATTGTTTGTAACAATTCATTCGTATTATCAGCAATTTTATTACTATCAAATGATGCTTTAGCAACAATGGCTTGCACGATGCCGGCTTTATCTACCTTAAAATCAATTTTTCCGCCTTTTGCTTCAGTAACTGCTTTTCCTATTTCCATAGTAACAGTACCTGTTTTAGGGTTAGGCATTAAACCTCGTGGCCCTAGTACACGACCTAATGCACCTACTTTGCCCATCACAGAAGGCATAGTGATGATTACGTCTACATCTGTCCAGCCACCTTTGATTTTTTCGATGAACTCGTCTAACCCAACAAAATCAGCACCAGCAGCTTTTGCTTCTGCTTCCTTATCAGGCGTACAAAGCACCAATACGCGCATTACTTTACCAGAACCATGTGGTAAAGAAACAGATCCGCGAACCATTTGATTGGCTTTACGAGGATCAACCCCTAAACGAACACTGATATCAATTGATGAATCGAATTTTGTGGTGGTAATGTCTTTAACAATCTTAGCTGCTTCTTCCACTGAGTATGCTTTATTAGCATCGTATTTAGAGAGAGCAAGCTTTCTGTTCTTTGAAATTTTTGGCATTGTATATTAATTTGTGATGTGCAAACGGTAAGCTCAAGGCATACCTCCATCGGTTAAATTTATTTTTTCGCTAATGGTGATTGACCCGTTACGGTTAATCCCATACTGCGTGCTGTACCTGCAACCATGCTCATTGCCGATTCAATTGTAAAACAATTAAGATCGGGCATTTTAGCTTCTGCTACTGTACGTATTTGATCCCAGGAAACATTACCCGATTTAATACGGTTTGATTCTTTAGAACCTGCTTTTACTTTTGTGATCTCCAATAACGATATTGCTACCGGTGGATTTTTAAGGATAAACTCAAATGATTTATCATTATAAACAGTGATGATTACAGGAATTACTTTTCCAGCTTTATCTTGTGTTCTCGCATTGAATTGCTTACAGAACTCCATGATGTTCACACCTTTTGCACCTAATGCAGGACCGATTGGTGGTGCAGGGTTCGCCGCTCCGCCTTTTATTTGTAGCTTAACTAAAGCACTTACTTCTTTTGCCATTTTATTTATAGTATTGAGATGTTAGTATTGAGATTTGAGATGTTGATGTTGGAAATGATTTCTCATATCCAACATCTCAATACTCATATCTTATTAAATTAGTTTTCTTTTTCTACTTCAAGGTAACCTAATTCCAGCGGTGTTTTTCTGCCAAAAATTTTCACCATTACTTCTAATTTCTTTTTCTCTTCATTTACTTTTTCAATAGTACCTGTAAAGCCGTTGAATGGGCCATTTATTACTTTTATAGTTTCTCCAACAATGAATGGTATATTGATCTGTGCATCGTTTTCTGCCAAATCATCTACTGTTCCTAAAATGCGGTTTACTTCTGATAAACGCATTGGTACGGGGGTACCGCCTTTAGTTTCGCCCAAAAAGCCAATGACACCTGTAATATTTTTTATAACGTGTGGTACTTCACCCACTAATGCTGCTTCAATTAAGATGTATCCACCATAAAATGGGCGCTCTTTACTTACCTTTTTACCGTTGCGTATCTGATAAATTTTTTCAGTAGGAATCAAAATTTGAGATACATAAGTGCTCAATTTTAAACGATTAATTTCTACTTCAATATATTGCTTTACTTTTCTCTCCTGACCACTGATCGCTCTTACCACATACCATTTTTTAATAGTGTCGGTTTTAGTTTGTTCAGTTTTAGTTTGTTCAGTCTTTGTCATAATATTGTTCTAAAATAAATGGTATATAGCTTCCATTCCTTTGTTGAAAGTGAAATCCATTGCGAAAACTATTAACGCAATAATTATCGAAGCGATCATTACAACTATCGCACTGCTTTGTAATTCGCTCCAAGTTGGCCAACTTACTTTATGTAGAAGTTCGTTAGTAGTTTCATCAATATATGTTCTGAATTTGCCCATATTTTTTATTTTAATTATCGGTTAATCAATATTTTATAATATTTATCTAAATATAAAATAACAAATAATCATTACTAATATTTTCCAAGCACAGGTGGAGAGATTCGAACTCCCATCAAAGGTTTTGGAGACCTCTATTCTACCCTTGAACTACACCTGTTTTTTAATTCCAAGTCTCGTATTTCTCCTCTCTCAAAATGTGCTTTTGAGTATCACCCATTATTAGTAGAAAACAGCGGGCAATGTTTTTCACTACCCACTGTTAGTACTAATATGTATATTTTATTACTTGATGATTTCAGTTACCTGACCTGCACCTACTGTTCTGCCACCTTCACGGATAGCGAAACGTAAACCTTTGTCCATAGCAACCGGTACAATTAATTTAACAGTAATTGTTACGTTATCACCAGGCATAACCATATCGCGTCCTGTTGGTAATTCAATTTCTCCCGTTACGTCTGTTGTACGTAAGTAGAACTGAGGACGGTATTTGTTATGGAATGGAGTATGACGTCCACCTTCTTCTTTTTTCAATACATAGATCTCAGCTTTGAATTCAGTATGAGGAGTAATGGTTCCGGGTTTAACTACGACCATACCTCTGCGAATATCTTTTTTGTCAATGCCACGTAATAACAAACCAACATTATCGCCTGCTTCACCTCTGTCAAGAATTTTTCGGAACATCTCCACACCAGTGATAGTAGATTTTAATTTTGTTTCCTGCATACCAATGATCTCGATCTCATCACCTGTATTAATAACACCTGTTTCAATTTTCCCTGTAGCTACAGTACCACGCCCTGTAATGGTAAATACATCTTCAACTGGCATTAAGAAAGGTTTTTCTATTTCGCGTTTTGGAATTGGAATAAAGCTATCAACAGCATCCATCAAATCCATAATTTTTGCGGACCATTTTGGATCTTTGTTCAATCCACCCAAAGCAGAACCTTGAATAATAGGAGTATTAACACCATCGAATTGATAGAAAGTTAATAATTCACGAATTTCCATTTCAACGAGTTCTAACAACTCAGGATCGTCAACCATATCTACTTTATTCATGAACACAACAATTTTAGGAACACCAACTTGGCGAGCTAAAAGAATATGCTCACGAGTTTGTGGCATTGGGCCGTCTGTAGCAGCAACAACAAGAATAGCACCGTCCATTTGAGCAGCACCTGTAACCATGTTTTTTACATAATCTGCGTGGCCTGGACAATCAACGTGAGCGTAATGACGAGTAGCTGTAGAATACTCAACGTGAGAAGTGTTGATAGTGATACCACGTTCTTTTTCTTCAGGAGCATTATCAATCGAAGAGAAATCTCTTACTTCTGACAAACCTTTTTCAGCCAATACAACAGTGATTGCTGCGGTTAAGGTAGTTTTACCGTGGTCAACGTGACCGATTGTTCCTATGTTTACGTGTGGTTTGGAACGGTCGAATTTTTCTTTAGCCATGATTTTTGCTATTTATTTATTTAGATTATTATTTTATTATTTGTTTACTTAAAAAAATTCTATTATAAAAAATCGAGTGATATAAAATTGCCCACTCATTAAATTTACAACACCTCATTAAGAGCTGTTGATTCCGCTTGAGCGGGACGACCCTTCCCGCCAAAAGGCCGGATGCTCCTATCGAACTTCACTTTCAACATCTCATCAAGAGCTGTTGATGAGGATTGAACTCACGACCTCTTCCTTACCAAGGAAGTGCTCTACCACTGAGCTACAACAGCTTAATGAAATCTGAGAGCACTTTAACTTTTATGAGCGGAAGACTGGGCTTACTTCGCCTACGCTCAGCATAAACTCCTCGCCCGTACTTCTCTCTTTGAGCGGAAGACCGGGCTCGAACCGGCCACCCTCAGCTTGGAAGGCTGACGCTCTACCAAATGAGCTACTTCCGCTTTTACCATCCGAAGCTTTGGCTAAGGATGGTTTTATTATTTTTACTACTTTTAAAGAACTAAATTTATTTCTAAGAACACTTCTCTCCAAAGTTATTGTGGGGAGAGAAGGATTCGAACCTTCGAACTCGTAAGAGGACAGATTTACAGTCTGTTGCCGTTGGCCACTTGGCTATCTCCCCAGCTAATATCACATTTTGTAAAAATGAGCCGATGGAGGGATTCGAACCCCCGACCAGCTGATTACAAATCAGCTGCTCTGGCCAACTGAGCTACATCGGCTTATACCCCTGTAATACTATATTTTAAAAGAACTCCAGCTCTTTTGGTAACACAAATTTATACCAAAACCCCCTAAAAAAGGACTGCAAAGGTATAAAACATTTATAGAGTAACAAAAAAAACGTAACTTTTTTAAAAAAAAATGCACTCAGGTTTATTTTCGGGCTGCAAATATATGTATTTGTTTGAATTGGTAAGGGTTTGCAAAGTTTTATTTTTTGTTAAAAAAATAAAAAAAATAGCTAAGAGCGACCGATCAGTTTTATTAGCGTTTCAGACCAGATTTCGGGAGTAAGTTGTTTTGCTTTTTTTACGCTATTTTCTCCCATTCGGAATAAGTCCTGATCATTCAAATTCATTACCCTTTTCAGATATTTTTTTAAATTATGAACATTGCTTGCTTTATAGATATAGCCATTGACATTATTTTCAACAAATGTAGTTTTTGCTCCCACTTTATCACTGCAAACAATAGGAAAACCTGCTGACACAAACTCGTGCACCACCACGCCCCAGGGCTCAAAATGACTGGGTAATACAAATACTCCTGTTTCTTTAATATATTGAGCTAAATCATCGGGCTGAACAAATCCAAAATGTTTTATTTTTTGATGTTCAATTGGTTTAATGTCACCTGTTCCTAAACACCATAATTCCCAGTTATTAGGATTTTCATTTTGTAAATCAATAAAAGCTTTCCATAGATCTTTTATACCTTTATGTTCAATATACCTACCAACGTAAATAAATCGCTTGGGGAATTGTTTTTCCTTTTCCTTTTTATTTGTAAGATATTGACCATAAAACAAATCAAAATCGCAGCAGTAAAATCCGGTAAGGATGTTTGATTCTTTAAATCCTAAACGTAATGCATACTGATATTGTAATTCACCCGGTACCCAGCAATGTGTGAAATGATTCAGGATTTTAAAAGGGCT
>JBBSPS010000101.1:0-13446 GCA_038258655.1 Bacteroidia bacterium | reverse complement strand
TTTGAATCTCAAATCTCAAATTATTGAACCTTGTTTTATTGGTAAAAATGTGGAACTGATCAATTCCATTGTCGGGCCTCACGTATCAATTGGTGATAACAGTATCATTGAAAATTCAACAATAAGAAACAGTATTATTCAAACCAACAGTAAAATTAAAGATGCTGAATTAAGTAATTCCATGATCGGTAATTATGCTGAATTTAGAGGAAAATCAAGCGATGTAAGCATCAGTGATTACAGCGTTGTTCGATAGATAATTTATTTTTTAACTGAAGTAATTTGAAAAAGCCAGTAATTTTTTTTTCTTTTTTACATACAAATACATTATTCATGTTACTTGTATGCGTTTCTTTAGTTTCCTGCAAAATATTACAACCGGCAACCACTACTTCAACAAAAACAGTTTACAAACCTGTTGTTCATTCGCCAAGCGGAAAACAATTGTCTGATAAAGAACGTGTTGATTTTGAATATGTTTTTTTTAACGGCAATAAAGAAAAAATTTTAGGAAATTATGATCTAGCCGAAACTTTATTTACTCAGGCGCTTAAAATAGACCCTAATAGTTCAGCCGCAATGTATGAATTGGCGAATATCTATGCTTTTCAGAATAATACTAACCAGGCATTATTTTACGGCAAAAAAGCGGCAATGCTTGATTCAAAGAACATTTGGTATCAGCAGCTATATGCCGAATGTTTAAAATCAAGTAAAAAACCCGCTGAAGTCGCTGTTGTTTATCAAAAATTAGTAAAGGACAATCCCGAACGCATTGATTTTTATTATGAACTCGCCAATGCTTATTTATTTGCCAACAAACCGGCAGAAGCAATAAAAGTTTATAATAAAATTGAGGAGCATATAGGAATTACAGAAGAAGCTTCTGTTCAGAAATTAAAAATTTATAAAAACCTAAATAATTTTGATAAAGCGGTTGAAGAAGCAAAAAAATTGATTAAAGCATATCCAAAAGAATCGAAGTATTATGGCATGTTGGGAGAGTTATATCAGGATAAAGGATTAAGTGAAAAAGCATTGGAAACTTATAATGAGCTGCTTAGAATAGATCCCGATAACGCTTATGTCCATCTTTCTTTAGCAGATTATTACAGGAACAACAAACAAAATGATAAAGCTTTTGAGGAAATAAAAATCGCTTTCAGAAGTAAAGACCTGAATATTGATACCAAAATAAAAATACTTTTATCCTACTATTCCATCACGGAAACATATACTGAACTAAAATCGGATGCTGATGAACTCTGCAAGATACTTATTGAAGTGCACTCTGATGAAGCAAAAGCATTTTCAATGTATGGCGATTTTTTATACCGTGATAAAAAATTGGAAGGAGCCAGAACACAATACAGAAAAGCTATTGAACTGGATAAAGAAAAATACGCGCTTTGGAATCAACTATTGGTAATAGATTCGGAATTAAATGATTTCATTTGGATGCAAAAAGAAAGCAAAGAAGCGATGGAATTATTTCCTAATCAAGCCTTACCTTATTTTTTTAATGGCGCAGCCAACAGTCAGTTAAAAAATTATAAAGAAGCATTAGCAGCACTTACTGAAGGAAAAGAGTTTGTGTATGACAATAAATTATTACTCGCGCAATTTTACGCGACCATTGGAGACACGCAAAACCAGTTGAAAAATTACAATGCTTCTGATTCAGCTTATGATAAAGCCTTAGAAGCAGATCCGGCAAACGCATATGTAATGAACAATTACGCATACTATTTATCCTTACGAAATCTCAATCTCGATAAAGCGGAAGCAATGTCAAAAAAAAGTAATGAGCTCGAACCAAATAATAATTCCTATTTAGATACATATGGCTGGATATTATACCAGATGAAAAAATATGACGACGCAAAAGTATGGATCGGCAAAGCATTAGATAATGGCGGAAAAAACAATGGAACATTGTTGGAACATTACGGTGATGTATTGTTTCAGCTGGGAGATAAAGACAAAGCATTAAACTATTGGATAGACGCAAAAAAAGCCGGTGGCGCGTCGGAATTTATTGACAAAAAAATAGCCGATAAAAAATTATATGAATAATCATACCAACCGTTTCTCTCCCATTTTCTATAGTCTTTGCAGGCAATTATTTTTCGCTTCACTTTTTTTCCTTTTCGCACTCACTTCTTGTAAAAACCAGAAAAAGATCACCTTTAACAATAAGAAATGTATCTTGGATTTTAAAAATTCTAAGACCCTTACGGCCAATTTAAAGACAAACGAATTCCATTTCAATCGGTTAAATGCAAAACTAAATGTGGAAGCTTCGGTTGACAGCACCGAGAATTCTTTCTCGGTTTCTCTTCGAATAAAAAGGGACAGCATCATCTGGATGTCGATCTCTAAATTAGGTATAGAAGGAGTCAGGCTGCTAATTACAAAAGATTCTGTTAAATTCATTACCCATGTGCCCGGCCAAAACAGTAAATACTTTAAAGGTGATTATGCATATATCAGCAAATTATTAAACAGTGAACTTGATTTTGAAATGTTACAATCTCTTTTGATTGGCAATAGTGTGGCATTTTATGATGATGACGAAAAAATAAAACCCGGTGTTGATAATTGTCAGTATACATTGGGTACCATCAGGAAATATAAACTTCGTAAAGTAATTGGAAAAGGCAAAGAATTAAAAGCCCCTGTTCAAAGTATTTATATGGTTCCTGAAACATTTAAAATTGC
Source organism: Bacteroidia bacterium (assembly GCA_038258655.1). Lineage (GTDB taxonomy): Bacteria > Bacteroidota > Bacteroidia > 2-12-FULL-35-15 > 2-12-FULL-35-15 > 2-12-FULL-35-15. The sequence continues at coordinate 10,725 of JBBSPS010000101.1, read as the reverse complement.
TCGTATTTTATTTTATGAATTTAATCCTGACCGCAATTTTTCAGCTTGTTTTGGGGGATTCAAAAAAATTGATTCTGCACAACTTTTTCCAACGCAGATGAAATACTTTATCAAAGCGCAAAAAAATATTATCATTGATCTACAATATACCAAGACCGTATTAAACGAGGAACAAACATTCCCCTTTAAAATACCGGATAATTATGAGCAAATTATTTATAAAGAAAAAAAATAAGGCCTTATTATTTTTTGCTTTTTGGTGTTTCGCTCTGCTCAACACTGCGCCTTCCTTGGCTCAAAAACAAACCAAAAAAGATCTCGAAAATAAAAAGAAACAATTACAAAAAGAGATAGAATATACCAATCAACTTTTAAACGAAACCAAAAAAAATAAAAAACTTTCCTTAAATCAATTGGTAACGCTCAATAAAAAGATCAGCGCACGTGAAGAATTGATCGCTACTATAAACAGTGAAATTTCTGTATTGAATAAACAGATAAACGACAACAACGAATCCATAAAAGGATTGCAAAATGACCTAGTAAAACTCAAAGCTGATTATGCAAAAATGATCTATTATGCCTACAAAAATCAGGATGCGTATAGCCGCCTGATGTTTATTTTCGCATCGAAAGATTTTGAGCAGGCATTTATGCGATTGAAATATCTGCAACAATACAGCGATTATCGCCACAAACAAGCGGAAATGATCGTGAACACTCAAAAAAATCTAAATGTTAAAGTACAGGATCTGCAAGTAAAAAAATCCGATAAACGAGTGTTATTAGGCAGTGAAGAAATAGAAAAACAAAATTTGACATCTGAAAAAACGGAAAAGGAACAAGTTTTTTCACAACTCCAAGAACAGGAAAGTAAATTAAAAAAGGACCTGGAAAAGAAGAAAAAAGATGCTGAAAAATTACAACAAGCTATTCAACGGGTTATAGAAAAAGAACTTGAAAAAGCCCAAAAAGAAGCTGCAACAGCAAACAAACCAAAACCACAAAAATTAATTTTAACACCTGAGTCGCAATTACTTTCTAATTCATTCGCCAGCAACAAAAGCAAACTTCCATGGCCAGTCGCTAAAGGTATCATCAGTGAGCATTTTGGTGTTCACCCGCATCCGTTGATGCCTGATATTGATATCAACAATAATGGTGTTGATATTGCAACAAATACCGGTTCATTGGCTCGTGCCGTATTTGATGGCGAGGTAAAAGCGGTAGTAAATATGCCAGGTTCGGGACAATTTGTTTTGATTCGTCATGGCGAATTTCTAACCATTTACTCTAATTTAAGGGAAGTATATGTAAAAGTGGGTGACCGGATAAAAACAAAACAAAACCTTGGTTCCATTGTATTTGATGAGGATGATTCAAAAACTCTTTTGCATTTTGAAGTATGGAAAGGACAAACAAAGTTAGATCCTGAAGTGTGGCTCTATAAGAATAATTAGTTTGTAATATTTTATTATCTTTGTACTATATTTTAAATTCAACTAACATGTTATACACGATATTATTAGGCATTTTTGGTTTGGGCGGATCAGAAATGATAATTATTCTGATTATTGTTTTATTGCTTTTTGGTGGTAAAAAAATTCCTGAATTAATGAAAGGATTAGGAAAAGGGGTAAAAGAATTTAAAGACGCGTCAAAAGGTACAGAGGGTGAAAATAACACTACTGTACCCGAAAAAAAAGATTAAATTTATTTTAATCAAAACATATTTCCCCCATATTTCGGGGGATTTTGTATTTATAATATTTGATCTCTTCATTTTGTGAAAACCTACAACTCGCTTTCAGAAGTACAATCCGACTTATTCAGCAATAAAATTTCCTGTATTGAATTGGTTCAATCCTATATTAAACGGATCGATACAAATAAAAACCTGAATATATTTTTAGAAGTGTTTGAAAAATCAGCTCTCGAAAAAGCTAAGTCGGTGGATGAAAAAGTAAAATTAAAAACAGCCGGAAAGCTTGCCGGAATGGTAATCGCGCTGAAAGATAATTTATGTTATAAAGAACACAAGGTATCAGCATCATCTAAAATATTAGAAGGATTTGAATCGCTTTACAATGCAACTGTTATTGATCGCCTTTTGGCTGAGGACGCTATTATTATTGGCCGCTGTAATTGTGATGAATTCGCTATGGGCAGCTCCAATGAAAATTCCGCTTTTGGAAATGTGTTAAACCCATTGGACACAACACGTGTACCGGGTGGTTCTTCAGGTGGTGCAGCGGCGGCAGTAGCAGCAAATTTATGCATCGCCGCATTGGGAACAGATACAGGAGGTTCTATTCGCCAACCTGCATCATTTTGTGGCGTGATTGGATTAAAACCAACGTACGGACGTGTTTCACGCTATGGGGCCATCGCGTACGCTTCCTCATTTGATCAGATAGGGCCGCTCACCAAAACAGTCGACGACACTGCCTTGATAATGGAAGTAATGTCAGGAAAGGATGAATATGATAGTACTGCATCTTCTGTGCCTATTCAGACGTATTCAAAAGAAGTAAATAAAAATTCAACAAAGATCCGTATCGCTTATTTAAAAGATTGTTTGGAAAAGAATGGGTTGGATACTGAAATAAAGCTGCGTATAACTGAAATTATCAGTAAATTAAAAGCAGCCGGACATATTGTAGAAGCAGTAGATTTCCCTTATTTAGATTACTTAGTTCCCACTTATTATGTTTTAACTACTGCTGAAGCGTCTTCCAATTTGGCGCGTTATGATGGAATCAATTACGGATATCGCAGCAAGAATGCAACCGACCTTGAATCAACTTACAAAAAATCACGAACCGAAGGATTTGGAACGGAAGTAAAACGCAGAATAATGTTAGGAACATTTGTATTGAGCGCTGGATACTATGACGCGTATTACTCCAAAGGCCAACGCGTTCGCAGGCTATTACAAAATAAAACCAATGAAATTTTAAGCAATTACGATTTTATATTTTTACCTACAACTCCTGGAACGGCGTTTAAATTCGGGCAAAATAGCGAGGATCCTATCGCGATGTATTTAGAAGATATTTTTACGGTACAAGCTAATATCACAGGACTTCCGGCTATTTCATTGCCTATGGGAAAACATTCCAACGGCTTGCCTTTCGGGCTACAGCTTATTGGGAAAAGTTTTGCAGAGTCCGAACTATTGTCATTCTCAAAATACCTAATGGAAAATTTTTAATTTCTTATCCGAGATGAGGAGAAACTAAAACTAAGGAAAGCATAAATTATTTCACACCACTTTTTCTTTTCTTTCTTCCTGATTTCCCTCCAGAAGAAAAACCATCACCATCGACTTTATTCTTACTCTTACGGCCGTAAGAGGTGCCGTTATGCTTTAACTTGGGGTCCTTTGATTGTTTGTCGAAATGCTGCATTTGTGCATGGGGCTTTTGCTCATGATGAAACATACGCGAAAATAAGCCGCCTGATTTTTCACTGCCACCTTTTCCTGCAGATTGAGAGTAACTTACGGTCGACATTCCCATAACAAATAAAAACAACGTAAAGATTTTTTTCATTTTAAGCCCCCCTCGTTTATTGAATGAATTACAAATATATACATAAGATTGAAAAAAAACTAAAAGCCTAATAATTTTTTTTTGTACTTTAGTTAATAAATAAAAGTATTGTAAAAAAATGAAAAAGTCAAGTTTAATAGTAAGATTCTCTATTTTAATTATAACAACAATATTAGTAGGCTGTGAAAGCAATGGTGGAAAATCAGCCGCTACTCCTGAGAAAGCCATGAAAGAGCAATACCGTTGTCCCATGAAATGTACGGAAGAATTATTTGATAAACGTGGTAAATGCCCGGTATGCAATATGGAGCTGGAAAAAGTTACTAAAAGTTAATAACTACTTTATAAAAATTCATTAGCGAGGTTCGCCAATTCAGAACGTTCTCCTTTTTCAAGTGTAACATGCGCGTACAAAGGTTGATTTTTTAACTTATCAATTAAATAAGACAAGCCATTACTTTGTGTATCGAGGTATGGAGTATCAATCTGATGAATATCACCAGTAAAGATCAGTTTGGTATTTTCTCCCGCACGCGAAATAATTGTTTTTACTTCATGTGGTGTTAAATTTTGTGCTTCATCAACGATAAAAAAAAACATCTGATAAGCTGCGCCCGCGAATATACGCCAGCGGGCAAACAACTAATTTTTCATGCTCCACCATATCAGTGATCTGTTTGTATTCTTTATCTTTTTCGTTGAACTGGTTTTTAATATATTTTAAATTATCCCACAAAGGTTCCATGTAAGGATTTAATTTCGATTTGATATCTCCTGGCAAATAACCAATATCTTTATTACTTAGAGGAACAATGGGACGCGCTAAATATATCTGATGAAATGTTCTGCGTTGTTCCAACGCTCCCGCTAAGGATAATAATGTTTTTCCTGTTCCGGCAACGCCTTGCAGCGATACCAATTTAATATCAGGATTAAGGATAGCATCCAAAGCGAAAGCCTGTTCCGCGTTGCGCGGGTTTATACCGAAAGCTGTAACTTTTTTAACTCGCTCCAACACATCTTTACCAGGACTATAATGCGCTAATACAGATTTTGTACCACTCTTCAATACATAGAAATGATTGGATGTTGGTTTTTGTTTTTTCAATAATGCGGAAGGTTCACAAAATCCTTTTTCGTAAATTTCATTAATAATTTCAACAGGTACCTTTTGTAGCTCACTACGGCCGGTATAAAGCTGCTCATTCACATCTTTTATCTTCCCTGTTTCATAATCTTCAGCATTTAAACTAAGAGATTTCGCCTTAATACGAAGATTAATATCCTTGGTAACCATCACCACTTTACGGTTAGGATATTTCTCCGAAACATAAAGGGCGGTATTTAAAATACGGTGGTCGGCTTTTCGTTCACCAAAAACTTTTTCAGCATCAATTTTGGAATTCTGGTGCATTTCAATTTTGATCATTCCATGGCCTTTACCATTGATATTTATCCAATCCTGAAGAGTATTGCCATTCGAAATTTTATCAATATAACGGGTGAATTCGCGGGCAGCAAAATTTTTGGTATCATTTCCTTTTTTAAAATTATCTAATTCCTCTAAAACAGTTATTGGAATTACCACATCATGCTCTTTAAAGCTTTTTGCCGCCATGTGGTCGTAAATAATTACAGATGTATCAAGAACGAAAATTTTTTTCTCTTTCAGCATATTTCAGAACGTAGGGTTTAAATTTTAGATAAAACTATAAAAACAAAAAACGTGTTTTTTATATATTAAGATAAAGTAATCAACAAAGCATTGTTTAAACTAATAAAATAACTTAAATATCTCCACGCTAATTATAGTGAGATAGGTATGAAATGACAAAGCACAACTTACGCTAAGCCCTAGGATTAACAAATTTTCGACTGTGTGTTTTTTTGCTTTTTTCTTTTAAAATTTCTACGAAAGGGCGTTTTTCTATTTTGCTATCAACCCATGAAATTAAATCAAAAAGTGTTAGTATTTTTTTCTTGCTTACATCTTCTGCCGTATTGGCTAATCCCTGCTTTAATTCCTGAAGCACCTCATTTTTTAAAATAAAATTTTTATTATTTTTTTTCAGGAAATTAATGATTAATATTTCAAGTGGAAACAACTTTCTAAATTTTTCAATAAAAACTACAGTTGATCTAAGCGCATTTTCCAAATAATCAAAATCCCCAAGTTCATAATAAACAATCAAACGGTAAATGAGCATAAAAAGTTCAAAATCATTTCGAACATCCGGTTTATCATCTTCTATATTATTGATCCAGCGAAGTGAATCTGAAAAGTCGCCATTCATAAAACAAATAAGTGAACAGTTAAAATAGATTTGAGTAGGCTCTTTCAAATCTTTAAGTTCATGCAACTGTTTTAATTCTTTTAATTCCATTTCATGATCCCTGATCAATTCTAAGCCTTCTTTTATGCAAACTAATTGTATAAAATAATTAGTTTCATTCAGAATTAATTTTGCAAAAGCATTGACTTTGATAAAGGGGGATTTTTCCTGTTTGTTTTTTAGTTTATTGAGTGTTATTTTAAATTCAGAATATTTACCAAGGTTTAACTGATCCTTAAGGAGCGAGTTTACCGACTCAATATATACATGGAACCAGGCAATATGATTTCCTTTTTTTTCTTCAAATTCAGCAACAAATTGTTTATTCATTTCATACGATTTGGAATATCCCTCTGTATAAAAAGACGATATGATGGAATGAATTGAATTGAAATAACTTTTAGCCCGCCATGATAGTGCTTTATTAGGATTTAAAAGAAGCTCATTATTCATTATCTCCCGATATTGGAAAAGAACTTGTTTGTTTTTCTCAACATCAAAAATACGTGGAGTAAGTTCCAATTTATTTCTCAAGACTCGGTACTCTACTAGGTTTTCATATTTTTTTAAACACTCAAGCTGCACGATATGATCTAATTCTAATTTTTTTGAATCAGTGCAAAACTCTACTCTTATAGAATAATAATACGTTTCCAATATAACGAGAAAGAACTCATTTTCTGTAGCAATTTTGAGAATTTTCTGAAGCAAAACGCGGCAGTCGTCATGAAGGTTATTATTCAACATTATCTCCGCATCTCTAAACATATCATGCAGTTCGGCTTCAATCGAAAAATGTGAATAATAAGTTCTAAGATTTTTAAAAATGACTTGGTATAAATGCATTTTCGATACGTGAAAATGCTCTCCCAGTTTAGTCCCGGAAAATTGTTTTCTTACTTTTTCTTCATCGTATTCTTTTTGTTTATCAATAGCATCAAACAATAAAATATAATTATTTTCTTCCTTCTCTCCATTTTGAAGATTGTGTTTTTTAAAATATCCTTTTTCATTTCTGTTGAGTGATTTAATAAGACGAAAAAGGCTTTGGTTATTTTTTTTCATGATGCATTCCGCTAAACTATATTGCTTTTCACATCTATAATTTTATTCTTATTAAAATCTAATTACGATATTATAAATTTATATTTGCAAATAGAAATAACTGAGAAGTAAACTTGATGAAGATAAGAATAAAAAAAATCCTATATTTTGATTATTCCGGACTGATTATGTAACATCACAAAACAGGATCATTGGCGGATACTGAGCTAAAAAAAGAGGTTCCGAAATTTTACTTTTGTTAGGCAAATACTTATAAATATTAGTATTTTATATCTAATTGGTACGATCCGATCTTTTATAAATTCACAAAATTTATACTGAAGGTGCAACCTTTTTAATAAATTTTATGTCATCATGTACAATAATGGTAAGCTAATACATAATTCATTACCATAATCAATCAACTTCCAATAATGATAAAAATATGCTAGCTTTATAACGCTTTATCAATGCAACCTAATTGCGTATTTTTTAATCTACTATATTAAATACTCAATAAATATCAAATACAATGAAAAAAATAATTTTTATTCACTTTTTATCTTTTGTATCAATTGGGCTTTTATCAGCACAGGAACAAAAATTTAATAGCGCTATTCAAATGACAAAGACAGAATTGTTGTCTTTAAAAGACATAAAACAACTTCTTTCTTTTGCTGATTATAACAAAGACCATGGATATTACTTAGTGCGGCATTTTACTTTGTCCGGCAGTACCACAGAAACCAGTGATAAAGGTATTGTTATAGTATCATTTTCCGAGTCCGTTGATGGTGGAACATTGACTGAAAAACAACGTTCTTTAATTGAAAAATATAGTAAAGAAGGAATGGTATTTACATTTGAAGAAATTAGCTTGATGGAAACAGGAGAACCGGGTACACCTTATAATCCGGCACATGAGGCTTATTTTACACGTCCTACTATTTTAATAACTATCAAGTAATAATGATTCGTACTCAAAATATACAAACACAATTATTAATACCTTTTCAAATGAAAACTCGCTTACTTATTTTACAACTATTTTTTTGCTGCTCAGTTTCATTTTCACAAGTTACCAATACTTGTACAATTTCTAATGCTGGATTTGAAAATGGAAACACCACTGGTTGGATTTTAAAATCTGGTGGTTATGGCGTAGCTCCTTGTGGTTCAGGAACATGTCCTCGGCATGGAACAACATATACCGGTGGTGCAGTAGCCGGAGCTTTAAATTCACCAGTTGGAGGTGCTGGCAACCGCCATACTCTTATGTCAACAGCAGGAGGGAATGACCCAAACTCAGTTGCTGGTAATCTTGTACCCGTTGTGGCTCCAGGCGGAGGGAATTATTCTTTCAGATTAGGAAATGCTAACGTAGGTAATGGTGGCCCTGGCCTTTCCGAAGCAGAAGCAATCCGCCTAACTATTCCCGTTACTAGTCAAAATGCCTCCTTTACCTACCGGTATGCTTTCTTTGTTGAAGATGGAAGTCATGCATTTGAGGAACAGCCGAGTTTTGAGGTAGTTGTCCTGGATCAAAATAATGTTCTTATTCCTTGCGGACGCTATTTTGTGGTAGCAGGTAATTATCCAAGCTGTGTCAGTGGTACTGGTTTTATAACGGGAAATAATGGATATGTTTATAAACCATGGACAGATGTTGGATTGGATCTTACAGGTTATATCGGACAAAATGTTTCAATAGAATTCAGGACTACCGATTGTTTACCTTCTGGAACTGGAAGCTCCACTACAAGTTGCAGCGGAAATACCTGTACTCTTACCAATAGTAATGGTACCTGCACATATACATCGGGCAGCCCTGCCTGCGTCCCAACTGGCGGTACAGGATGCAAAGGTTCTCCAGGTACTCATAGTGCTTATGCTTATATAGATGCTTATTGTGCTCCTTTAAATGTAATCGCTCCTGTTTTTTGCGCAGGTGCATCCAGCATTCAAATATGTGCCCCTATAGGATATAATTCCTATTCCTGGCCTGCGGGACAATCTGGTATTTCAGGTGCTCCTACTACCAGATGTGTTACTGTAAATAATCCGATTGAGGGTACCACCTATACTGTTAATATGGTCTCAGCAACCGGCTGTCCTACTAGCACTAAAGTAACTTTAAAAGGTTTTGATCTAACTTTACGTGATACCACTCTTTGTAATGGTTCCACTCCTTTCCCACTTACTTTAACACCAAGCTATCCCGGTAATTATAATTATAGTTGGAGTCCTTCAACCGGATTGAGTTGTACTACATGTCAAAATCCAACTTATACCCCTGGTGCTTCAAGTACATCATATACTGTAACTATGACGGATCCTGTTTTGGGTTGTTCTAGAACAAAAGTTATTAATATAACTCTTAAATCAACTAGTTCTGTAACTGCTATAGGTACTACTGTGTGTAGTGGCGTATCAGGAACTTTAACTGCCACGGGGCAAAGTTGTTCCGGCGCAGTTACCTACTCATGGTCACCTAGTACTTTCTTAAGCGGAACAACGGGTACCACTGTAACAGCTACCAATCCTACTACTACTACTACCTATACTGTTACCGCAACCAATGGAAGTGGACAAACAGCCACTGCTACAGCACTGCTCACTGTTAAACCAAACCCTGTTATTTCAGTTCCTCCGGCTACTATTTGTAGTGGAACTTGTACTCCGCTCACTGCTTCTGGAGCTACCACTTATACATGGAGTCCTGCTACGGGTTTAAGTTCTGTTTCCGGAACTACTGTTACTGCTTGCCCCACAACTTCTACTACCTATACTGTTGTTGGAACTACTAATGGTTGCACAGGTTTAACTAGTGTGGTGGTTACGGTTAATCCAAACCCTATAATTTCTGTTCCACCTGCTACTATCTGTCCGGGTGCTTCAGCTCCTCTTACGGCTTCTGGTGCTACTACTTATACATGGAGCCCTGCTGCTGGAATAAATTCTACTACAGGTGTTACTGTTACTACTACAGCCACTGTTACTACTACTTATACTGTGGTTGGTACTTCTTTAGGTTGTACAGGCTCTACTACTGTTATGGTGACAGTAACTCCTCCTTGCGGACCTGGCGTGAGCACTATGGGTGCAACTGTGTGTGAAGGTGTATGTGGCACGGTTACTTCTACTGCTTTTGGCGGTACTGCACCTTATACCTACCTTTGGAATACTGGTGCTACTACTTCGAGTTTAACCCCTAGTCCTTGCCCCACTCTTACTACTACATATACGGTTACTGTAGCTGATAATTCTGTTCCGGCAGGTACTGCTTCTGCTATTGCTGTGATTACTGTTAATCCTAACCCTATTGTTGCTGTTACTCCCGCTACTATTTGTGAAGGAGCTTCAGCTACCCTTACAGCTTCTGGTGCTACTACTTATACGTGGATTCCGCTTACCGATTTAAGTTCAGGTACAGGTACATCCGTTACTGCTAATCCTAAATTTACTACTACTTATACTGTTACCGGTAGTAATCCAACTGGTTGTACAGGTACTACTGAAGTTGAGGTTACTGTAAATCCTATTCCGGTTGTTGCGGTTGCTAGTGCAAGCATTTGCCCGGGTGGCTCTACTCCTCTTACTGCTACAGGTGCTACTACCTATACTTGGACTCCGGCTACAGATTTAAGTTCAGGAACAGGAACTACTGTTACTGCCAGCCCTGCTGTTACTTCTACTTATACAGTAGTGGGTACTGGCCCTGGTGGATGTACAGCTTCTACCACCGTTGTTGTTTCTGTAGGGGCTTTGGTGGCTTCTGTGTCTCCTAATATAAC
>JBBSPS010000100.1:0-13681 GCA_038258655.1 Bacteroidia bacterium | reverse complement strand
ATGTGCGTCTTGTTGAAATGAGAATAATCCCTCACACACGGGCTTGGCCGATTATTGCCCATTACAACAAGAAAACATCATTAACAAGCTATATTTTAAAAATAATTGATAATAAACTTGCATTACAACATAGAAGCAATTGCATCGGAAGCAATTACAAATACGGAAACAATGATATATCAGGATTTGGATATGAACTTACTTAAACGTAACCGTGAATTTGGAAATGTACAAACATGGAAAGACAGAAGAAAAGACTTGTTCAGTTTAACTTACAGTGAAAATGGGAAATCGGTTATTGTTTGAAATTAAATTAATGATTTGCTTAAAGGATTAAATTAAAATTGATTGACCAACTATTTTAAATTAAACCAATTTTAAGAATTATGCAACAAGCATTTAAATATACCAATACACCACACTTTCAGAGGCCATTAATGACTTAAATAGTCGGGGATTTGCCATGGGGATATGGTAGACGTAATAAAAAACAGAAACGATCCGTCACAATTTAAGATAATAGAAGTTCATCGTTTGAAGGAAATGAATAACCCATCTGACAGTTCTGGGTATATGATGCACAAATATGTGATATATATAAGTTATTGCTATTTATATGTAATTGTTTAAAACGTAATTCTATTCATCTTTGCACGGCATTAGTAAAAATCATTACGATCCAAGCAGCGGTTGGGTTTTAAACAAGCCGGACATAAAAAAAACAAGTTTATTGAACGCATCACTTAGTTCAATTATTTCAACATACCTTAAGTGACGACAAAAAAATAAACCAAAATAAAATAAAAATAATCATAAACTATCTATCATGAAAAAATTAAAATTTAAAACTGGTTTAAAAAATCTAATAACAGCTTCTGCACTTTTTCTTTTTACAGTCCTATTCAGCTCTTGCGAAACTAAAATCAATTTTCTGACATCTAGCGTGGTCCCTGCGGCAAGAGGCTATGTGACTGTAAAGACGGATAAGAACAAAAATTATGTTTTAAATATCCAGGTATCAAATCTTGCAGAGTCTACAAGGCTAAGCCCTTCAAAATCTACTTATGTTGTATGGGTAACCGGGGTTAAGGGCAATGTGCAGAACATAGGGCAAATCCAAACCTCCAAACTCAGCGCAGCTCTCGAAACAGTATCTCCTTACAAGCCAAGCAAAGTATTTATAACTGCTGAGAATGAAGGAAATGTACAATATCCCGGCGAAACTATATTGACAACGGATAGTTTTTAATCCGGTAGGTATCAATCTTTGTTACAAAGAACTGATCCTTTGCAAAAGAAAACTGACACGATCATTCTTCATGCATAATTATTTAACCTAAACTATTAACATCATGAACTCATTCGACTTTGAAATCAAAAAAATTCTTGTTCCGGTTGATTTCTCGGACATCTCGTTAAACGCCCTTGACCATGCCGTTAATCTGGCTAAATTAAATAAGGCAAGTATTACTTTAATTCATAACACTGAAGCCATGATGACTAATATATATCCTGGAGACTATTATGCACCCGCAATAAATAATCTCGCGTCTTATGAGAAGGAAGTATTTGACAAAGCGAAAGAGCATCTCAAGAAACTTGCTGAAAAAATTGAGAAAAAAAATAAAATAAAAACAACAGCTGTTAATACTTCAGGGTGGATAAGAGAAGAAATATTAAATACGGCCGAAAAAATAAAAGCCGATATCATAATTATGGGAACCCACGGAACAAAAGGGTTTCGGGAGTTTATTATAGGCAGTAATACTTTCCGAGCAATAAATGAAGCAAAGATCCCTGTGTTATCAATTCACCCAAATGCTAAAACAATCAGTTTTAAAAATATCCTTTTACCTTTCAGAGATGATCCGCATTCACGGGAGAAGGTTGATTACGCTATTAAAATAGCTGAAATATATGGATCAACAATTCATGTATTGGGAATAGATATGGAAAAAAGTAAGTCGTCCGCAAAAAAAATGGAATTAGAAGCCGCACAAATAAAAAATATTGTAGAGAAACACAACATTAAATGCAAAATCAAAGTTCAATCGTCAGATTATATTTCAGATAATGTATTGAAATATGCTAAAAAAGTAAATGCAGATTTGATTGTGATTATGTCCGACATGGACAGGATGAATATTTCTGAATATCTTATGGGGCCATTTTCTCAACAAATAGTAAACCACTCTCCTATCCCGGTTCTAAGTATCAGGCCTACATTTAACCCTAATACAATCATATTACATGGATATGGTTGGTAATAAAAAAAACTGGGTTATCAGCTTTCAATTTATTTTCAAAATTGTATAAAATTAGCAGGAGAAACCATAATGATTTGCAAGGACAATGGATAATAAAAAGTAATACTTACAAGGAATTAAACTAAAAAAAATGACTATTCAAATTAATACAGATCATAATATATCTGAAAACGAAAGCGAAATTACATCGCTGAAAAAATTAGTACAGGGTTCATTGGAAAAATACAGTGAACATATTACGCGAATAGAAATTCATCTTTCGGATGAGAACGGAAATAAAAAAGGACTTAAGGGCAAAAGATGCATGCTTGAAGCTCGTATAGAAGGCAGACAGCCAATTGCCGTTACAAGTTGTGAGGATACAATTGAAGAAGCATTAAACGATGCCATTGGAAAAATATCTGCTTCATTGAATACAATACTTGACAGAATAAAGAATCATCATTAGTTTAAAAAAACAGATCAAATTATTTAAGAGAAATTAATAAAGTCTGTCTTATAGTACTATTAATTAATATAGATTAAAATGAATTATAAACCTTTATCAAAGAGAATCTTCCTAATTGCTTTTGGATTTTATTTAACTGCTTGTACTAACAATTCAACTGTACCTGAGTCAGAATATTCAACAGAAATTATCGGTAATTGGGAGGGCACAGTTGGTGAATTGAAAGAAACAATGTCACTCAACCGAGATTCTACTTTTATCTGTCATATACGCCCCATGGGCTTCATTGCTAATACTCTTTCTCAATCACTACCCGGAACGATTCGCGGAAGATGGCAAATCAATGGAGCAAAAATCACAATGGAAGTTACCGGCGAAAAAAACGCACGTGTAGAAAACAAAACTGCTTCAAGCACGATTGTGACATTTAAAAATGACAGCCTTGTTTTAAAGTCTGACATTGGAAATATTTCTGCTTTCAGGCGGGAATTCAAGTTTAGAAAAAACAACTAATACATTTAACTATTTGAGGCTGCACTAATTAATATTAAAAAAAACAGTTCAAAAACTATCAGCTTATTAGGATTATTCCGCGAAAAATAATATTTATGGTAAGAAATAAATAAATTAAACACAATTTGAAATCGAAAATAGAAGTAATACATTACTTATATAAAAAAGTCCAAATTTAAACACATAGAGGTAATTAATTTAAAGAAAAACAATAGAACAATATGTTACACATAGCCTATGTTTCTATGTGTTTAATATTTTTTGGACTAAAATAAACTGCGTATTAGTATAAATAATAAAACAAAAATGTGATGAGCAAAACAACACCAGATGAACATAAAAATGTTGGTCAAATAACTTATACATGCCCAATTCATACTGAAACGATTTTAGACAAACCCGGAAAATGTCCTAAATGCGGAACAGATTTGGTTTACTAAATAAAAAAAAGCATAATATTATTACGCTTTAATGAGATTGCGTTCATCGTAATGACGTTACTTCACCAACTCCGATATAATTTCATCTACGCTAACACCTTCCGCTTCGGCTTTGTACCTTTACTTTGAATTTCGTATATTTGTAAAAATAAATCACAATGAAAGCATTAGTTATAAAACCTCAAAATCAGTCTGAGATAAAGTTTCTATCCGACCTTTTAAAAAAACTCGGAATATCGTCTATGTTGATGGATATTGAAGAAATAGAAGATCAAGGACTCTCCATATTAATGAAACAAGCTAACCGGAATAAAAAAGTTAGTAGGGAAATCATTATGAAAAAATTCAAAGGCTAAATGCAGGTCGAATTTTTGGAGAAATTCAGTAAGGATTTAGATAAGCTGAAAACCAGTCACGTTAAAGAATCCGTTAGAAAAACAATATTACGAGTCGAGTCAGCAAGCAGTCTGTCAGAAATAGCTCACCTAAAAAAATTGTCAGGTCACAAGTCCGCTTACCGCATAAGAATAGGGGATTACCGTATAGGAATATTTGTGGAAGGAAATGTAATCCAGTTTGCGAGAGTCATTCACAGAAAAGATATTTATAAAATCTTCCCGTAGTAGCAAAAAATCACTTCACCAACTCCGATATAATTTTATCTACGCTAACACCTTCCGCTTCGGCTTTGTAATTACGTACTATACGGTGACGTAGAATAGCTGCTGCTATAGCTTTTACATCTTCAATATCCGGTGAGTATTTTCCTTTTATCAATGCATGGCATTTAGCGCCAATCACTAAGAATTGTGAAGCTCTAGGGCCTGCCCCCCATGATAAGTATTTATTCGATATTTCAGCACCATGCCCTGTATTAGGGCGGGTTTTAGAAGCTAGCTTAACTGCGTATTCCAATACATTATCTGTAACAGGGATTTTACGTACCAAGTCTTGGAAATAAAGTATTTCTTCAGAAGTCAATATTTTTTTCAACTCCACTTTATTATTGGAAGTAGTATTTTTTACTACCAATAACTCATCTTCAAATTTTGGATAATCCAACCACACGTTAAACATAAAACGGTCTAATTGCGCTTCGGGTAGGGGATAGGTGCCTTCTTGTTCAATTGGATTTTGTGTAGCCAACACAAAAAATGGGTTGCCTAATTCATACCGTTTACCACCTGTGGTGATGCTGCGCTCCTGCATCGCTTCAAGCAACGCTGCTTGTGTTTTTGGTGGTGTACGATTGATCTCATCGGCTAAAATGATATTAGCAAACAATGGACCTTTAATAAATTTAAAATGACGATCCTCACCTAAAATTTCTGAACCGATAATATCCGAAGGCATTAGATCAGGAGTAAACTGAATACGGTTGTAGCTTAAGCCTAACACATCAGCAATAGTATTTACCAATAATGTTTTTGCAAGGCCGGGAACACCGATCAATAAACAATGTCCTTTGCTGAAAATAGAAATGAGTACATCTTTTATTACTTCATCCTGGCCAATAATTATTTTACTTATTTCAGCATTCAGTTCTTTGTACTTTCCTACAAAGGCATCGGCTGCTTCTACATCTGTTTTATACATAACCTACGTAATAACGAATTTATACTAATAATACATCCCACTGTTTCCCTCATTCTTACTAATCAACTTATAACTCATAACTTATAACTCAACACTCATAACTTCCAACTCAATTAATCCACTTATTATTGAATGTGCAATTTTTAAAGTCATCAGCAAGATGTACATATGTACCCGCAACTTTTTTCTTGATCCAACTATTTATCGCATCCTGTTGTTTTACAGATAAAGCGCTTGCCTGTATCTTTTGATAATCATCTACTAAATTAGCTTTATGCGGCGAAGTACGTTTTTTTAAATACAGGATACGATACGCTTGTTTGCCGTCATGCGTAGTCATTGGCATTGGTTTAGTCATTTCACCAACTTTTAATTTATCGATGGCGAACGCGACTGTTTGATCCATTTGTCCTATTTCATCCATCTGAAAACGCGTAGAGCCATTAAACGGATTCATAATTAATCCGCCGCTGTTTTTACTTTCTTCATCATCCGAATATTTTGCTGCCGCGTCAGAAAATAAAATGGTATCCTTGGAAAGCTTGGTATATATAGTATCCAATGCTTGTTTGGCTTTTAATAGGTCTGAAATATCTTCTTTTGGTGTGATCAATAAACTGCGTGCATCCACTTCATCGCCTCTTCGTTCTATTAATTGCACAATAAAATATCCGTAAATGGTTTCAAATACTTCGCTTATTTCATTTGGTTTCATTTTAAATGCCATTGCATCCCACTCGGGAACAAACTGTCCGCGCGGAATATGTTCATACAAACCTCCTTTGCTTGCGGAACCCGGATCTTGTGAATACAAAGCAGCCATTGCCGAGAAGCTACTTTCCCCTTTCATAATACGATCACGAATCCCTTTAATTTTATCCTTGGCTTCTTTTTTTGCTTCCGGAGTAATGGCAGGCTTTTTTACGATCTGCCCAACTTCTACTTCTGAATTTATAAATGGAATAGAATCCACTTCGATGCCGCTAAAATATGTTTTTACATCGTTTGGTGTAACAGTGATGTCGCCTGTTATTTTGCTTTGCATTTGTTGCGCCAATAATAGGTCACGAATATTGTCTTTTAGGTCTCCTTTAAAATCTTCAACCGATTTCCCATAGAATGCGACAAATTTTTCCTCTGACCCAAATTGCTGAATATAGTATTTAATACGCCTGTCCATTTCCTGTTCTATTTGCGCCTCTGTTACATTCAAACTATCTTTTTGAGCCTGAGCCAATAATAATTTTTGGTACAACAATTCTTCTAATAATTTGCAGTGTGTATTTGCATCAACCGCTTCCTGTTGCGAGATCATTTGTTGGTATTGCGTTTCCAGTTCTGATTGTAAAATTGGATTGGTGCCTACTACAGCCACTATGCGGTCGATTACTTTATCCGTGTTCGTTTTTTTTTCTACAGGGCTAACGGCAGTAAAATTGGTTTTCTCCTGTGAGTAAACCGCAGTAGTGAACAGGATGCAAATGCCTGCAATAAGAATATTATTTTTTATCTGTATCATTCGTATAAATTTCTATTTTATTATTGTTTACAGCTTCATTGTAAACATCCATTTTCATTTTTGTTATCAGTTGCAATTTACGTTTATTTAAAATAATGTTTCTTATATTTTCCTTTTCAAAACTCAAAGGAGAAAGGCTATTGCGTATCTTAAAACCTTTTATATTTACAAAATAATTGCTTAATGAATCACTTACTTCAACATACCTGTTGTTTTGCAAAAATAACTCTTTATTATAGGTTTGAATAGGAATTTCTTTTAATAAATCATCAAATAATAACCAGGAAGTATCATCGAGGTAAAAATTTTCAGCGAATTGATGACAATAACTTGCCATTTGTTCTTGGTCTTTCACATTATCCGATTTATACCAATTTTTTAATTTGTCAATTTCCGGTGCTTTTTTGCTAACCTTTACATAAATTACTTTAATGATATTATCTTTCAACTCAAAATCTGCTTTATTATTATTGTAATATTCCTCTATGTCAGTATCAGTAACAACAGTATCTAATTTTTGTTTTACCAATTCCTTTTCATAAGCATACGTAATCAGTGAGTTGCGATAATCTTGTAATTGTTTTTCTACGTTTTTTTGTTCATCGGCAAGGTTATCTTCGGCTTTTTGAATTACTAATAACTCATGGATCCAGTTATCAATATATTGTTTTATAAGTTCTAAACTATCCTTTGCCGTTGTGCCATTCGGAACAATGTCTTTTATATTATCGGCATATAAATAAACGTTGTTGGCGCGGGCAATGGCAACGCGATTGATATCTTTAGCTGATTTTGAATGACAAGCTATTAATATCACTACGACGAACAAGTATGGGGAAAGTTTCTTCAAATTAAAATATATGTTATTTATCATTATTCTGTAAGCAAGCGAAATCCTGCTTTTTAGAAGAAGACGTTTTTATTTTCAACATGGAATCAGAAGTAATTTTTTTTAATTGGAAGGTAAAATTAGCTAAATCATTTGATAAATCAGAGAGATTGAGATGGGGAATTAAATTATGATACGAGGCTGAATTATATCATAAAAAATTAGTATAATCTCTTATATAAGCTGTTCATACTGAGATGTAAGCTTTCGCGATCTTTTTTATCATTTTTATAAAAGTTTGTTTTAATTGAAAGCTTAAATAATGACTGTTAAGTTTAATTTCCTTCATCGCCCAGTCATACGTTGTCGCGGCATTCCTTTTGTTTTTGTCTATTATTTGAAAAATAATAGACAAAACATTGAAATCATAATCTTTGCAACGAAGTTCAGCCGCGACAATATTATGAAACTTTCCCCGCTCTTCTTCCTACACATTCGCATCTGCCCTAGCCCTAACATAAGCAAATTCTCCTAAAGCATAATGCAGGTTTTGTATAGATGTAATAATAGAAATTTTTATTGTTAATTCTGCTCCAAGATCAAAACATCAATCAACTTATTAAATGAGCTGAGTCAGTTATAAGTATAATTTTTATCATGGTAAAGAGGAAAATTGAAATTACTTTTAGAAGGAGGTGTAAAGCGGCCAGAAAATATAAAAACGCAAATAAAAAAAATGACAGGAATTTGAAATGCGAATGATAATTATTTTATAAAACTAAAAAAAGGTTTATGGTATCTAAACCATAAACCTTTTTAATGAGGAGCCTGTATTGATCTACTTGATAGTAGAGAGAACTGTTTTATCAATCGTTACAGCATATTTTTTCTTTAATGATGCTATCCACTCTTTTTCCAACTGATTTTGATAATCGGCAGTAACCATTCCTTTTGAATCCTGGTAAGGTTTAGGTTCAGGTTTTAATAATTTATTCGTTACAACAATAATTATTTTTTTGTCCTTATCAGATTTCATATCAGCGGAAGTTCCAGGGTTCCAGTTTTTATCAACAAACTCATTTTCGCCTTTACTGAATACGCGTGTTTCAACTTGTAAATTCAATTGTGAATCTTTATTCACTAAAGCTAAAATATCTTTTTCTGATTTTTTCTTTTTCATCAGGTCACGAACTTGTTTAGCTATTTTATCGTCCGTACATGTATAGACAGATGCATCAGCGCGCTCATCCCACATATAATTATTTTTATTTTTTTCATAAAATGCTTTTGAGCCGGTTGTATCTTTCACCGCTTTACTCCATACTTTTTGATCGGTCAGTTCAAATAATAAAATACCATCACGGTATTCCTGCATCAAGGATTTGAATTCAGGATATTTTTGATCCAAGCGTGATTCTTCATAAGCAATAGTACTTTCTTCAACAAACTGATCATACAATTGATTGATCACCATTTTCACATCTGTTTTCGGACGTTTGCTTTGGTGGCTTGCAATATAGTTAGCAAAATCAGTTTGTGTAACTACTTTATCATTGAAACTAAATAAGGGTTTTTTAAGAGCGGCAGCTTTTGAAAAATCCCAAAGGCCTTCAAATAAAGTGGTATCCATTACTTTATAAAATTCATCACGCGCTTTTAGATCTTCTTTAAATTTATTTTCTTTTTTTACTTTCGCGATCAATGAAGTACGTCCAGCTTGTGAGCGTGAGTCTTTCGTTACTTTTGCTTTTAATTCAGCTTTCATATCGTCAAATGAAGCCAATCCTCTTTTATCAAGTAATTTAATAATATGCCAACCGTATTTGGTTCGCATTGGCGCGGAATAATCACCTTTGTTTGCTAAAGCGAATGATGCTTTTTCAAATTCTACCGGCATTTTACCTGTACCAAACCAAGGTAATTCACCACCTTTTTTTGCGGATGCTTTGTCATCAGAAAATTGTTGTGCCAGATCATCAAACGTAGCCCCTGCCTTTAATTTACCATAGATCTCGGTGATCTTGTTAAATCCATTCAATGAATCTTCCTTGCTCATATTAGGTGGAGTTTTTACCATAATGTGAGCTGTTAACACTTCGCCTTGTGCTTTTCTTCTGTCAGTAACCTTAATGATGTGGTAACCATAACGGGTACGTACCGGCATTGATATGGTGCCTACTTTAGTACTGTATGCGGTACTTTCAAAAGGATATACCATTTGTAAAGCGGTAAAATAACCAAGGTCGCCGCCATTGTCTTTTGAAGAAGGATCATCTGAAATTCCTTTTTCAGCGGCAACTTTATTAAAATCTTCGCCTTTTAAAATGCGCGTGCGAATTTTCATTACTTTATTGTATGCTTCCAAGGTATCTTTAGGTAAAGCATTTTCACTTACTTTCACTAAAATATGTGATGCACGTATATCTTCCTGCAAACGGTCATATGTTTCCTTCAATAATTTTTCATTCACATCCTTATCGGTTAAATAAGGCTGCGCAAGCTGTTTACGATAGCCCGCTAATTCATCTTTAAATGCTTTAGTGGTATCCAAACCCATCTCTTCGGCTTCTTTTACTTTTAATTTAAAGTTCACAAATAAGTCAACATAATCATTCAATGACTTGTTATCCAACGTATTTTCTTTACTGTTGTTTTTGTGATATACGTTTTCAAATTCACCAACAGTAACTTTTGTATTACCAATGGTCATAAGTACAGCGTCTTTATTTTGCGCTATTATGTTATTAAATGCAAACAATGCTAATGAAAGCATTAATGAGGTTGATAAAACACGTTTATTCATTATCTATGATTTTTTTATTTTTGGAAAGCAAATGTAGTTATTATTACGATGTATCAAAAAAAAACAGCGTCTAAAAAAAAGTGTGTTGGATGTTAAATTTTGTTAAGCCAAAATGGTCATTGGGAGACAGGCTATTGGTCATTAGGAAATTGGGAGCTGCTAATTAGTTAATTAAGTTGAATAAGCTAATTTAGGAGGTACCTTTAATAACCTAATTAAGCGATTAACTAATAATTATCTGCTATAATTCGGTGCTTCCCGCGAAATGGTAATTCCATGTGGATGGCTTTCACGAATCCCTGAATTCGTAATGCGAATAAATTTTGCTTTTTTTAATGCATCTATATTTTTTGCGCCACAATAACCCATGCCTGCACGTAAACCACCAACAAACTGGTAAACCACTTCCGACAAGCTTCCCTTTATAGGTACACGTCCCGAAATTCCTTCAGGGACTAATTTTTTAATATCATCTTCGGCATCTTGGAAATAGCGGTCTTTCGAGCCTTTTTGCATAGCTTCAATGGAACCCATCCCACGATAGGATTTGAATTTTCTTCCTTCAAAAATAATGGTTTCTCCCGGTGATTCTTCCACCCCTGCAAACATAGAACCCATCATTACAGAACTTGCTCCTGCTGCCAATGCTTTTACAATATCACCTGTAAAACGGATACCACCATCAGCAATAATAGGAACACCTTTGCCTTTCAATGCTTTGGCTACTTCCATAACAGCTGTTAGTTGCGGCACACCTACACCTGCAATTACGCGTGTGGTACAAATGGAACCCGGACCTATTCCTACTTTTACAGCGTCCGCCCCGGCTTTTACCAATGCTAATGCCGCATCACCAGTTGCTACATTACCTACTACTACTTGTAATGTAGGGTATTTATTTTTTACTTTTTTTAACGCTTCAATCACGCCTTTGGAATGTCCATGTGCAGTATCAATTACAATTGCATCAACATTAGATATTACAAGCGCATCAATACGTTCCAGCATATCAGAAGTAACCCCAATAGCCGCCGCTACCCGCAAACGTCCTAATTCATCTTTATTGGCATAAGGCCGTACTTTTACTTTTATAATATCACGATAAGTAATTAAACCGATTAATTTATTATGTTTATCAACTACTGGAAGTTTTTCAATTTTGTGATTTTGAAGTATCTGTTCCGCTTTTTTTAGATCGGTGCCATCTTTTGCAACGATTAACTTTTCGCTAGTCATTACTTCTTTAACAGGACGTTTAAGGTTTTTTTCAAAGCGCAGATCACGGTTAGTTACAATACCTATAAGTTCTTTATTGTCATTTACAACCGGGATACCTCCAATTTTAAATTCCTTCATTAATTTTAGCGCGTCAGTAACAGTAGCTGTTTCCAGCAATGTAACCGGGTCCAATATCATTCCGCTTTCCGAACGTTTTACTTTTCGTATTTGCTCTGCCTGATCCTGAATACTCATGTTTTTATGTAATACGCCAATACCACCTTCCTGAGCAATAGCAATGGCTAATTGATATTCAGTAACTGTATCCATTGCTGCGGAAACAATAGGCGTATTGAGTTTTATTTTTTTACTGAAATAAGAGGTGGTATCTACTTCACGTGGAAGGACTTCGGAATAAGCAGGTACTAAAAGTACATCATCATAGGTTAAGCCTTCACCTACAAATTTGCTTGAATCTAACGACATAGGAACAGATTTTGAATTTTAAAACGTGTGGTTAAAATTCCCGCAAATATACATTATTTTTTGGTAGTTTAAAGTTTATTTTTTTGATGCACTAAGAGCTTTTTAATATATTTGCCTCATTAAGAAGATGCTTTATTTTTTATCATAATGTGTTAATTTAGTATTTGTATGCTAATTTTAAAGTCAAATAGAAATATTATTTTACAAGAAACTTATTTCTTATTTACGGTCGTTTTATCTTCCTTACTTTTTGTATTCGTCCGTTTCAAATATAATTATCAATATCCCGAAGCAACCCTTTTGGATTTAATAAATTATCAGGCAAAGACACCATTTCAGTACCGCATATTAATACCCTTTTTATCAAAACAGTTTGTTTTTTTTCTAAGGCTAGATTACGAGTTTTCCTTCAAGTTACTTGAATTTATCGCTACTAATTTGCTTGTTATTTATTTCCGTCATTTTTTGCGTTTCTTTATTCCTTATAAATATGCTACTATTTGTAGTTTTACTTTATTCATCCCTTTAACATATCACTTTATTTTATCTAGAGTAAATATTTACTATCCATGGGATATTCCCTCCATCTTATTTTTTGTGATAGCCATTATATGTATTTATCAGAAAAATAATTTAGCCTATTACTTGATTTTTATCATTGCAACATTTAATAGAGAAACCTCTTGTTTCTTAAGCGTTTTATATTTGATAAAAAATATAAATGAAAAATATAAATACAAATTATGGATCCATATAGGAATTCAAATATTAATTTGGCTTGCGATAAAATATTTTCTGTTTATCTGTTTTAAAAATAGTGACGGGCATGGGATATTTTTAATCCAATTCAAATATAACATTGATGCGTTATTAGATTTATCTTCTTATCCTTATTTATTGGGATTGTTTTCAGGCACATGGATAATACTGTTATTTACATTTAGATATTTAGAAAGTGATTTTTTAAAAAATATGCTGTGGCTTTGTATACCATTTATAGGAGGTATGATGGTTGTAGGAGTAATATTGGAAATTAGAATATTTGGTGAGTTAATTCCTATCTTTCAAGCATTATGTATTGTGTCTTTATTTGATTACTTCCATTCAAAATATATTAAATCTGTCTCAGAAAATACTGAAATAAAATAACAGCGAAGGTTATTGAATTTCTTTACCTAATATTTTTGAAAAAATCTTCTATAGGAATTTCGAAGCAATCAACTAACTTTAAAAGTGTTATATAACTTATATTTATTTCACCTTTTTCAATTCTTCTGATATGTCGACCATCAGTACCCAATTCAAAAGCAAGTTGTGCTTGAGTAATTTTAAGATCAATTCGTTTTTTACGAATTATTGCCCCAAATTTAATTAAAGATTTTTGCTCCTGTTTAGAATACACATAACAAAAATGTAACAGTAAAAATTTGGGTTAAGGGTTTAAAAACCCTATTCTTGTAAAAAAAAGATGCCTATGAAAAAATAAAAACATTGAAATTGGTTGTTCCTGTTTTCTTGCCATGTAAAACAAAACAGAGTTTAATATTAAATACTAAGGCTAT
>JBBSPS010000099.1:0-13695 GCA_038258655.1 Bacteroidia bacterium | reverse complement strand
CATAACTATTGATTATCAATAAATTATACGAAAATATGTTTTCAAAAATTTAAATCAGTTCCATGATTAAATTAGCCTAAACTCAATATTTACAATGCTTTCAAAGAACTAATAATTATATCAACGCAATGCTAATGAAAATAACATTAAAATGAAAACAACAATTAAAGTCAATATCCTATTCGGATTAATACTAATAACGTTTATAGGTGTTTCATCTTGTAAAAAAGAAAAAGACAAGCAAATACCTCCAACCATGTCATTTAAAACCAGTGTGGGGTATGTTTCAGCTGATGCTACGTTACCTAAAAATGATACGATAACTGTAGGAGTTACTGCGGCAAAATCAGAAGATAAAGATCTTTTAACAAGATTTGTAGCTACTCAAAAATATGATGGAGGCAGTACAACAACTCTTCATAATGAATCATTTAACCAGGACAATTATTCAAAAGATATGAAAATTATTACCAGAAATGTCGCTGGTATTGAAGCATATACTTATACCATTATTAATAGAGATGGATTAACAAAAACGTTAACATTGACTTTTACCGTAAATTAAATTAATATAAACCAAAACAAAAAACCAAAAATCAAATGAAAAAAACAATTTTATTCGTGGCAGTTTTATCTGCAATTTCTTTCGCTTCTTGTAAAAAAGAACGTGCATGTACTTGCACATCAACAACAACTTTTGCAGGTAGCACTTCTACAGGTGCTCAAACCAAAACCTACAAAGATGTTACCAAAAAACAAGCAAAAACACTTTGTGTTGGGTATACAACAACAGATGGCAGTGGCGCAGTTACTACAGTAGATTGTAAATTAAATTAGATTTTTTAATAAAAGGCGTTCTTCATTGAACGCCTTTTATTCATACAATACCCCGCACTTCTACTGCGCGTGGTAGGTTTGTGCAATGTTAATTTTTGCGAAGCAAAAAACTTTTCAAAATGATGGTCGGCTTTTTCAGTCGAAGTTTTTTCGTAATACCCCGTCAGCTCTGCCGCGGGGATAGAAAAAATTAATCATTTTGTTTTATTAAAAAATACCTAATTTATGGATATCGTTTTGAAAAAAACAGCTATTGTATTTTTACTTTTTATTTTTCTATTCAATACAGTGGGTTATTATATTTCATTTAAGGTAATGGAATGTGAAATAAAGACAAAGAGTGAATGCGATATAGAGCAAGGGATAACTATTGATGCTTTAACAAAGGTTGTAATCAATAAAAATAATACACGAAATATAGAGTGGATGGATGATGGAAAAGAAATGAGATACAATGGTGAATTTTATGATATTGTTAAAAGCACTACGGCTTCAAAAGATATTACATATTATTGCATAAATGATGAAGAGGAAGATGTATTATTTGCAGCGTTAGATGATTATATAAATACAAACATTGCAGATAGCAAACCTGTAAAAAACGGTTCCTCAAAAAAATTACTGGATCATGTTATAAAAATATTTTTCTTCAATGAGGAATCATTTTCATTAGCTACTACCCCCTCACTAAAAAAAGATTTTTTTTCGATTAATTTATTTTATATGCCTGCTCTTATTGAAACAAATTCTCCGCCTCCTGAATTTGTTTAATCTTCTTTGAATCAATAAATTGTTGTTTAGTTAGATTCATTGCTATTCTAAAAATTTAGCGGGTTTATAGTATTCATCCCGTTTAATCATTTAGTATAGGGCATTTCTGCGTTCAGTGGGTTAGCTGGACGCAGAATATTGCCATTACCCCTAATTATTAATTTAAAAATTATAAAAATGAACAATAAATTATTTTATACCATGATTGTAGCTTTTGCAATTACTTCTGCAAAAGCTCAAACCAATAAAACACCTAAGGATACTACTCATAACTTGAATGCAGTTGAAATAACAGACAGTTTGAGCATAAAAAAAACTATTTTATATCAACCTGTTTCAATTACTAAATTAAATGAAGTGGAATTAAAACGCGGGAATGGTCTATATCTAGATGATGCCATCAATGCAAATATACCGGGCGTTTTTATGGAAAGACGAACTGAATCAGCCGGACAGCAATTTAATATAAGAGGTTACGGAAATGGGGTAAGGGGCACGAATGGAGTTAACAGTAATTTTGATGGACAAGGTTATAAGGTATATCTCAACGGTATTCCAGTTACTGATGCAGAAGGAATTACATTGATGGACGACATTGATTTTAATTCTGTTTCGGATGTGGAAGTGATCAAAGGACCGGCAGGCACACTTTATGGATTGGCTATAGCAGGTGCTGTTAATCTGCAAACAAAAAAAGCTGCTCCCGGAAAGATAGCAATAGGCCAGGATGTATTGATGGGCAATTATGGGCTGGCACGTTATACCACCCATCTTGCAATAGGTGGGCAACGTTCATCGCTTCTAATTAATTATGGGCATCAACAGTATGATGGATATATGATTCATACAGCTTCCCATAAGGAGTTTGTAAACATGATAGGCGATTTTAAATTTAACGAAAAACAAACAATAAGTACTTACATGGGATATAGCAATAGTTATGACCAAAGAAACGGAGAGTTGGATTCATTAAAATATACAACCTTTGATTATACTGGAAATCCGGCTTACGTCAGTAACGATGCGCATTCCAATGTAATCAGTTTTAGAGCAGGTTTAGGGCATACCTATGCTTTTAACAAACACTTCTCAAATACTACTTCCATTTTTGGCACCGGTTTAGGCAGCAATGTAAGTTCAGCAGGTGGTTGGACGGACAAAAAACCTGTTAACGTTGGATTACGCTCTACTTTAGATATGAAATTTTCATTGGGTGAAAAATTTAAACTATCAGGTTCAATAGGTGTTGAAACGCAAGCTCAGTATGCTCAAACCATTGGTTATTCGATGGTTGTGGACAGTTTTAACTTAACAGGCTACCACCTTATCGGAGCAATGACTAGCAATGGAGTAACCATTAATAAAACTACCTCCACTTTTACTGAATGGACTTTGTCAATGCCTTATGATATTGCTCTTACAGCAGGAGTAGGAATGAGTACAATGAATATCGACTACAGGAACAGGCTTTATGCAACTACCAACAACAATCCTTACAAAAATAAAAACCCTGTCCCTGTTCATTATAGTGCTAATTATGACGGTTTGATCTCTCCGCATATTGCATTAAATAAAGTATTCAGCAAAAAGTTATCCGCCTATGTGTCGTATAGTAAAGGTTACAAAGCGCCAACAAGTTCATTAATTTTTATTCCTACCACTAACGTGGTTAATTCTGCATTAAAACCTGAGACAGGTACTCAATACGAAATAGGTACTAAGGGTGTAATATTTAATGACAAATTAATTTATGAGCTTGCTTTATTTAATGCTGTCTTCTCGGATAAAATGACTGCGATAGCCGTTCCGAACCCGGCAAAAACAGTGACTTTATATACATATATGGTGAATGGAGGATCGTTAGATAATAAAGGACTTGAAGTTTTATTAAAAACCACTGTTTATAAATCAAGTACAGGCTTCTTTAAATCCATCAGCCCTTTTGCAAACATGACTTATTCCGATTTCAAATATAAAAATTTCGGGATCGAAAAAGTGGGTAAAGATAAATCCGGAAAAGATAGTACAATAAGAACTGACTATAGTGGTTTGGCAGTTGCAGGTGTGGCGCGTATTACTGCAAATGCAGGAATTGATATTGTAACAAAAATAGGAATTTATGCGAATGCAACTTGTTTGTACAGAGATGGAATGCCGTATACTTCTGATGGAGCACATAGAACATACAGCTATAGCTTAATAAATGCAAAACTTGGTTTCCGTCGTGAGCTTGGAAAACATTTTGATGTAGATGTTTTTGTTGGAGCTAATAATATTACAGAAAGACAATATCCTTATATGGTTTTCTTAAACCAATTACCGGATGCTTATATACCAGCCCCTAACTTGATCAGTTATTATGGAGGCCTCAATTTGAAATATATATTTTAAAAATCATAAGCGGGATGTTTTTACATCCCGCTTTAATAAAATCAATCAAATGAAAAAATATCTTATCATCACAGCTGCTGCATTTACTTTTATCTCTTGCGGGCGTTTTGGAAATGAAGACAAAAAGCAAGATCACAAGGAGCGTATTGTATGCATATCCAAACAGTATACTGAAATTATCTGGGCATTGGGAGCACAGGAAAATATTGTTGCAGTGGATATTTCCAGTGTTTATCCC
This sequence comes from Bacteroidia bacterium, assembly GCA_038258655.1. Taxonomy (GTDB): domain Bacteria; phylum Bacteroidota; class Bacteroidia; order 2-12-FULL-35-15; family 2-12-FULL-35-15; genus 2-12-FULL-35-15. The sequence continues at coordinate 9,458 of JBBSPS010000099.1, read as the reverse complement.
GCAGAAGTAAAAAAACTTCCAACTGTTGGTTATCACAGGGCACTTAGTTTAGAAGGGATACTGGCTGCAAAGCCAACATTAATTTTTAGAGGCGGGCCCAAAAATATGGGTCCTGAACAAGTATCGAAACAATTGGAGCAATTAAAAATTCCGATGAAAGATTTTGAATCTAAGACTGATGATATTGAAGGAACTAAAAATCTTATCCGTGAAATGGGGCAGTATTTTCATAAAGAGGGCAGGGCTGATACCCTTTGTACAAAACTGGATGCGGATATGAAATTAGCATTGGAGAGTGCTAAACAATATGCAGATACTCCAAAAGTATTGATCATTCATTTTGGTCAGGCATCCAATATCTATATGATCATGTCACAAAAAGGAGCAGGCGGAAAAATGATAGAATGGGCCGGTGGAAAAAGCTGCATCAAAGATACTGTTGGAATGAAACAAATGTCGGCCGAAGCGGTAACCAAATCAGATCCGGATATTATTTTACTTACAGATTTTGGTTATGACCGATTAGGTTCTCCCGAAAAAATAAAGGAACTTCCCGGAGTTGCCCTCACAAAGGCTTATAAGAATCATAAGATCTATCGTGTGGAAGAACACGATCTTGTTTACCTGGGTCCGCGTACCGGTGAGAATACCATAAAACTACAAAAACTTTTGCACCAGAATGGAACAACTCCGTAAACAATACAGGAGAACAACTATTGTTCTGTTTTTATTATTTGTTATAGCTGAATTATTATCTCTGCGTTACGGAGCTGTGGATATAAGTACAGATGAAATTTTTTCATCTTTAAAAAAGTGGTTTTCCTCAACAAATGATATGAGCTTGAATGAACAAATATTTTTGGAACTACGCGTTCCGCGGGCACTTTTATGTTTGGTTGTTGGTGCTACGCTGGCTGTAGGCGGAGTTTTGATGCAGGCCTTATTCCGCAACCCTATTGTGGAACCGGGTCTTGTTGGAACTTCCAGTGGTGCCGCTTTTGGTGCTGCGCTTTATTTTGTATTGAGCGCTTCTCTTAAATTTAATTTAGGGGAATGGGTATTGCCAATGGTTGCTTGTGCAGGAGGTTTGTTCGCTACCTATTTGGTATTTACACTTTCAAAATCAAAACAAACCGGAAAAAGTTCTATTTCCGCATTATTACTTACAGGCATTGCTATCAATGCATTATTCTCAAGTGGTGTTGGGTTTTGTACCTTCACTGCCCGCGATTCGCAGGCACGCTCTATTACTTACTGGACACTCGGAACTTTATCAGGAGCTAACTGGCATGCATTAACAATTATTGGAACAACTACATTAGTGTGCATTGTTGTTGCATTAAGATATGCCAAGCATCTTAATGCGCTGATGATAGGAGAGGATGATGCACAATTTTTAGGAGTTAATGTAAAACGCCTAAAGCTGATAGTTCTTTTAATAAACGTTATAATGGTGGCGGTAGCAACATCCTTTGTTGGGGTAATAAGTTTTGTAGGATTGATAGTGCCGCATCTGTTACGTATTTTAAATGGTTCTGATAATCGTTATTTAATTAGGAATGGTGCATTACTTGGAGCTATTTTGCTTAGCATTGCCGACCTTGTATCTCGAGTAATTGTAAGGCCGGGAGAGTTACCGATTGGTATAGTAACCTCATTTGTTGGGGTACCTGTTTTTATTATTTTATTACGTAAAAAAAATTATTATTTCTAAGATGCTGTCAGCAAAAAATATCACTTACAAGATTGGTAATAAAATACTTCTGGATGATGTATCTATCAATTTCGAAGCAGGAAAACTTAACATTATTATTGGCCCTAACGGAGCAGGAAAATCTACACTTGTAAAAGTTATTTGCAATCAGATAAAACCGCAAATAGGATCAGTAAGTTATAACAATAAAAATATTCAGGAGTTCTCTATTGCTGAATTGGCATGTATCAGGTCGGTGTTATCTCAAAATATTGAATTGGCATTTCCATTGAAAGTAATAGAGGTGGTAATGATGGGAAGGTATCCGCACTATACCGGAAAGCCAGGTCAAAAAGATGAAAAGGCCTGTGAAGAAGCAATGCGTTTTTTTGATGTATGGGATATGGCTGATCGGGATTATATGACACTGAGCGGGGGAGAAAAACAACGCGTACATTTTGCCAGAGTGATCTCACAGATATGGTATCCGGTACCAAACAGTTGTAGATATTTGATTTTGGATGAACCTCTGACATTTCTGGATGTGCGCTATCAATTTGATTTTATGCATAAAGTAATGGAGCTTCTGCAAAGTAAGGACATGGTGGTTATTGGTGTTGTTCACGATCTTAATTTAGCTGCTAAGTTTGCAGATAATATATCATTGCTCCACATGGGAAAATTGTTGGCGGGAGGAACAAAAAATGAAGTGCTTACAAAAGAAAATATTAAAACGGCTTATCGTCTTGAACCGGTTATTGTAGAGCAAAAGGAAAAGAATAGCATGTATCTTTTTTTTGATTAAAATGACAGATGGAGCAACGTAAACATTATAAAGGAACAACTTTTTTTCTTCTTCTGTTACTCATTGTCACAGCTTTGTGTTCTATGTATTTCGGAGGGGTTGATTTAACTATTGATGAAATAGTTGCAGCCATACAAAAACGATTTACCTCACCTGAGGATATGAGCCTGAACGAACGGATATTTATAGAAATTCGTTTACCCCGTGCATTATTATGTTTGCTGGTTGGAGCCAGTTTAGCAGTGGGAGGAGTTTTAATGCAGGCATTGTTCCGCAACCCTATTGTTGAGCCAGGCCTTGTCGGAGTATCAAGTGGAGCAGCCTTTGGTGCAGCAGTTTATTTTGTAGTTGGGGCAATGTACAACTACCAAGGAGGAGAATGGTCATTGCCCTTGGCTGCATGTGCCGGAGGAATACTTGCAAGTGCAATAGTATTTACAATTTCACGATCAAAAGAAACGGGCAAGAGCTCGATCGTTAGTTTATTGCTTACCGGTATTGCTGTTAATGCCTTGTTTTTAAGCGGTGTGGGATACCTATCCTTCATCGCTCACAATCCACAACTTCGTGATATTACATTTTGGTGTCTTGGCAATTTATCGGGTGCTAACTGGAACAGAATAATAATTCTTGGAATTACTACCATTGCTTGTATTGCTATAGCATTACGATATTCAAAACATCTGAATGCTTTAATGATCGGGGAAGAAGAAGCACAATTTTTAGGTGTAAATATAAAGCGCCTCAAGCTTATCATTCTTGCCATCAATGTGATATTGGTGGCAGTAGCAACCGCATTTGTGGGGATTATTAGTTTTGTAGGATTGATTGTTCCTCACTTGCTGCGTTTTATTAATGGTTCGGACAATCGTTTTTTAATACTTAATGGAGCATTGTTGGGAGCTATATTGCTTAGTGCTGCCGATATTGTAGCTCGGTTGCTTTTGCGACCTGCTGAATTACCGATTGGTGTGGTAACCTCATTAATAGGAGTTCCTGTGTTTATTATTTTATTACGAACAAAAAATCATTATTTCTGATCATTTGTGAAAATATAAAGATGGGAGAAAGGATGGATAGGGCTTTTCGTTAACAAATGCTAAAAATTAGGGTTTTATTGTTTTTCTTTTAAAAGTTTATGTATACAATTTTCGGGATTTTTATTTATGTTCATTCTGTTGACCTTTTAGTTCTAAAGGTATTTAATTGTTGGGAATTGTATTATGAAAATTCGCGTTGCCTTTTAATATTTTCATAGGCCGCCTGTATTTTCTGAAATTTTTCATTTGCTCCCAACTTTTTTACTTGACCCTTTTTCTAGTCTATAAGCGGAGCAATTTTTTTAGATAGGATTTTAGATGATTACAGAGGATGGCAGAAAAAAAAGAAAAAACTCTAGTATTGAGCTTGTTATTTTAATTTTAATAAAAAGTAATGCAAGTATACTACTTTGTTAACAAAAGCTAAATTTGCATCGGTAGGATTGTTTTTAGAATAAAAAGTGTTTATTTTTGATACAACAATTATTCCGAATGAAAAATTTTGCACGAATTTTTTTTATCGCATTCCTTACAATAGCTGTTAGCTATGCTAAAGCTTCCAGTATGGTAAATAAGTCCAATGATAATGGAAATAATGACACTACTCAAAATATAAAAAGCAATATTGTTATTTTTAAAATGATTCCCTCACCTATAACAAACCCAACAAATACGAATGGCAGCTTAAAAAAAGCAGGCAAAGTTGCCCGTACCTCCTATTCTCATACTTCAATAGAAAATATCCTTTACAAAAAGAAAGGCATTTAATTTTAAGCAATTGCTTACTATTTATGAAAAACCACGTTGCTTTTTAATATTCTCATACGCTTCCTGTACTTTCTGAAATTTTTCTTTTGCTCCTTTTTGTACTTCCTCTCCAAGTGCAGCTACCTTATCAGGATGAAATTTTACTGCCATTTTTCGATATGCTTTTTTTACCTCTTCGTCAGTTACAGATACTTCTATCTCTAATATTTGATAATCACTATTTACATCACGGAAATACATTGCTTTTAAAGAATTAAAATCTCCTGCATTTACTCCTAAATAATTTGCAATTGTATAAATGGTCTGTAGTTCCGCCTCATGTACATGTCCATCCGCTTTTGAAATGCCAAACAAATAATGAATAATTTGTAACCGTTCCGAATGAGGCATGTACTGCTTTATCTGGATGCATACTTCGTGTAATGGAATATTCTGTTTCAAAATTTCTTTCAACATCAATACCTGCTGTTGTGCCTGATTTTCGCCGAATTGAAGCGCTAAAAATTTTTTCACAAAGTCCAATTCACTTTTCAATATTTTGCCGTCACTTTTCATTACTGCTGCAGAAAGCACTAATAAACTTGCGGCAAAATCACCTGCATGGGTAGAATATCCTCTTGTTGTATAAGTTGTTCCATCACTTTTTTGTACTGTTACACTAGCAGCATCAAAAGCTGAACCCAATGCGAAACCTAATACCCCACCCAACGGGCCGCCCAAAGCCCAGCCTAAGCCACCACCTAACCATTTACCAAATTTTACTTTTGCCATTTTTTTAATTGATTTTTGATGCGAAATTAAACATTAAATGAATGCTGCAACTCCGAAGTATTATTATAAAAAAACAGCTCCTGAATTTCAAGAGCTGTTTTTTTAATTATCTAATAAAATCGGTCAAGCACATTTATTACTCAATGATCAACATTTCCACACGCCTGTTTTTCTGACGGCCTGCTTCTGTTTTATTATCTGCGATTGGTTTAGTAGCACCAAACCATTCTACTTTAAATCGATCGGCAGCAATACCTTTACTCACTAAATATTTTTTCACTGCCTCAGCTCGTTTTTGGGATAACTTTAAATTAGTTATCGCTTTCCCTTGATTATCAGTATGGCCTGAAATTTTTAATTTCCAGTTTGGTTTCTTAGCCATTAAACCTGCTAATTCATCTAATGAAGCGAAAGATTCAGGTTTAATAATATCTTTTGCCATAGCAAATTCTAAATTACTAAACGCTTTTTTGAGTATTTCAGCTTCTTGTTTATTTAATTTTATAGCTACATCCTGTTCATTTTCCTTGCCCATTTTATTAGTGTCTGTTTTAAGAACAATAAAACGAAAATATTTGTCTGTATTATCTCTTACAGCTCTTTTTGAGATACCACCTACTATTATTTTTAGTTCCTCGATATTACCCGTGTCTTCACCTTCAAGTTTAAAAATTACTGATTCATCTGCGGGTAGCTCATCAAAATTAAAACTGCCATCTTTATTCGCTACAACTGTTCGCAATTTATTGCCTTGCGCATCAATTAAAAATAATTTCTTTTCAGGGCAACCATCGTTACTTGCCGGGCCTGGTTTGTCGGGGCACTGATCAACTTTATCTTGTACGCCATCACCATCTCTGTCCGGACAACCTTTAAACTGGCCTAAACCCGGTACATCAGGGCATTCATCTTCTTTGTCCATAACTTTATCACCGTCTTTATCGGGACAGCCATTAAATTCGGGTAAGCCGGGATCATCAGGACAAATATCCTGACTGTCAACAATGCCATCGCCGTCTCTATCCGGACAACCATTAAACTGAGGTAAGCCAGGTACATCAGGACAAATATCATTTTTATCCGCTACGTGATCGCCATCTCTGTCCGGACAACCATTGAACTCCAATATACCAAACACATCAGGACATTCATCTTTTTTATCCGGTATTCCGTCTTTATCTCGATCTAAAGGTTTTCTTCCGAAAGTCAAATTAATTCCTGTATGTACATGAAGGTCTTTTGCATTTTGAGGAAAGATAACTCCTAAAATATTATCACTAACAAGATACCACTGGACAGGACCGGCATTGAGCGCGAATCCTAAACCAACATTATTATAGCTTCTGTTGAATATAGAATATGAAACAGAAAAATTTAGCCACCTTGCAACTTTTTGATTGTAGGATACTGCAACACCCGGGTGGATTGATTTATCGAATATCTGTCCATAGAATAAAAGGCCCGCATTAATTTTTTCGGTAATATTATATTTACCACCTAAGTAAATTTGTGTGGATAATTTTGTAGTGTAACTATGATGAACAGTATCTATTTTAAATTGTTTGTTTAAACTGTCACCTACCGCTTTAAATGTATTTGCAAGATTTGTAGAATCTTTATTTATAACCTGGTTAAGTGCAACACCATTATAGGTAAATGTTCCATTGGCATTATGACTTTGATAATTGGTTGTCGCATCGGCCCATTTAATAAAGCCAAGATCAATTACACTGGCTGAAAAAGTGAACTTATCATTCAATTTATATACACCTCCCAGATCAATTCCGGCTCCATTGTTTTTCTTTTTAAAAAGATAATCTTTATTGATATTGATCGAAGAGTTGCTGCCTACTCCGGAAGTATTAATTATAATATTTGATTTTGCTGTAATGGCGAAATAATTGGGGTCTGTGGTTAATGTAACATCCGATTTTTCTGTCCACACATTTTCCATTCCATACAGATATTTTAATTTCCCGCCGATAGTAAGTTTATCATTTATCTGTCTTGCATATCCTAATGCGTATTCACGATAATGAGTGAAATTCACTCCGAAATTAAAGTTGAGGTCTTGCCCTAAAAGGGCCCCATTTCCTTTCCAGATAAATTCCATAAAACTTTTCGGATACCGAAAACGCAGATCGGCTTTTTCAGTAACATTAAAACTCCAGTAATTTTTTTCTTTAACAATAAAACCAAACGAAAGAAGATCGGTGCGATAAGCAACGGATAGATAATTATTTTTTGCAAGTTTACTAAGCATATTGCCATAGTCAGCGTAAAGAGAATCATCCGCCCGATGTTTGATGAGATCGGAATATTTAAAGCCGCTGTTATTTACATTCAAATATTGTGAAGAAAGCACCGGCAATCCAATATTAATTTTGCTGTAGGAAGGAATAAATGCAGGATTAGCACTCATGCGTTGCGGCACCACTTCCATATTATACAAGGTTAGATCCTGCTGTGCAGATGATTTGTAATTAGATAATAACCCGGTTAAGGTAAGTAAGAAGTAACTTATTTTTTTCATATATGGATAATTTTTTCTGTCATTTTAATGTAACGAAAATCTAATTTTTATTGGAAAGATGCTTCATGAGTTATACCCAAGCTATATCTTTTTCTTAATCTGCACTTGCAAGCCCATCTTTACATCCAATTTATATGTTGAATAAATTTTAACATTGGTGCCACCATACGTAGTATTGGCAATGGCTTTTATCAGCATATATTTTGATTTTTTTATTTTTTGTAATCTTGTATTGGTAACCACCGCATCATATATTTTTTCTGTTGGAGAAGTTACAACTCCTGAAGCGTTAACATTGGCGGATTTCAAAATAAGTTGGTTTGGAACCACTAGGGAATCAAGTTTAGTATACAGGCTGTCAACAAAATAAACCTGTATTAAAACATCTATAGGAAATCCATTGGAATTGTATGTTCTCAATAAAGCGGATTCTACGTCCGAACTAATTGTTTGATCCAATTTAAATGGTATAGTATCGATAAGCACAAAATCTTTTGCAGTTCCATATAAAGGTAAATAAAGTTCCATATCCACTTTAAACTTACTTGAGTCAATAACAAAATTCTTGTTCGTTGGTCCGCTTGGGTTTGATTGAGAATTTATTTTATAGATTAAATTTTTGGGAGTATTATTAACAACAGTTACAATATTACTGTTGGTTTTATCCAATGTAAAAGAAGTTGTAAGGGATTGGCCAATTTGACCGAATGTAGGGCTGTTTATAGGAAGTGGGTTTGGTGCACCCGTAATTGGATAAGTACCTACTCCGGGATTATAACCATCTAATTGCGCCATACTCGCACCAATAGGCACACCGTATGAATTAGAAATAGAAATTTTTACGCTTGGATCAACCAAGGTGAAAGACCCAGATCCAATAGCGTTTTTAAAAATGGAAATAGCTACTGTATCCTTGTCCGGCGATAAAGCCACTTGGCCAATGTCTCCGAAAATTTTATCAAATTTCATATTGGTCAATGATTCAGTAATAGTTACCTTATCCGAAGGCAGTGGAGGAGTTCCTGACCCTGTAAGTGTTACAACATACTTCACAACAAATTGGTTAAAGGTTGTTCCTCCCATTGTCATATCAAATGAGTATCCTGTAAGATCATAGTTTGCAGAGGAAGTAACAGGTCCTCCCGAATAAGTAAGCGGCATTGTTTTAGAAAAAATTACTCCATTTTTTTTTGCTGATGGAATAGTAATTACAATTTGCCCGCTGTATTTATAGCTTGAGTTTAACGAAATAGAAATATTCCCTGCTTTAAAAATCATAGAATCAACTTTAGGAGTAGGAGGGGTTGTTCCTGAAACAAAAGTTATTGTTTGGCTATATGGAACCGTAATAGTGCCTGTAGAAGAAAAGGCTGTAATTTGTACCGGAGTAAGAGAAGCAGAATAAGGTGCAGGTGATTGATCCGGAATTTTTATCAGGTCTGATGCGATTAGCGAAAACAAATTACCTTTATAAATTAAAGTACAAAAATTGTCGCTGCCCACAGAAATAATGCCTTTTTTATCTTCTTTAGTAAGTATATCCTGAATTGTAAGTGAGGAATATACTAATGGAACGGCAATATTAGGGTTCCACTCCGTTTTCGCGAGTTTATTAAAGTCAAAGTTATCCTTTATGCAGGATTGTAAAGTAGAAATTATAATTGCTGCAACAAGAACTGAAGCAAAAAGAAGTGATTTTTTTAAAGTAGTTATTTTCATATGTATTTTATTTGGTTTTTTATAGTCAATAGTTTTCCATCTTGTATTTAAAACAGGTTAAGAATTGTAAATTTTCATATTCGTGCTTAGGCTTAGTATTACTACGTTTGCTTTGCTACAAGTGTTTGT
>JBBSPS010000098.1:0-13855 GCA_038258655.1 Bacteroidia bacterium | reverse complement strand
ATACTGTTCGCGGGAAATAAATTTCAATTGCATGCCATTATCTTCAGCAAATTTTAAAGTTGGATTTAATTCGTTATGTTCCTCACCGCGAATGATTGCAATAGTTGCGAATCCGTATTCTTTTCCTGCAGCAGCAGTAGCGGCAATATGATTTGAAAATGCGCCACCAAACGTGAGAAGGCTTTTTTTGTTTTGTTTCTTTGCTTCTTCTAAATTGTATTTGAGTTTAAACAGTTTGTTGCCACTAATGGTTGGATGCATCAAATCAGTTCGTAACACAAATAAATTTACACCGCTATTCCTTATAAACGTATCATGTATTGGTTGTAAAAGAGGGGGGATTGTTTCAATTTGCATACGTAAAAATAGTTAATTTTGTAAGGCATGGAAGAGTTCTCAAAACATAACGACTTGGAACCAGATGATTTTTATTACAGTAAAGATGGCTACATTGTATTCACTGAAAAATACTTACTCAAGCGTGGATATTGTTGTCAGAATGGATGTAAACATTGTCCGTATGGGTTTGATAAAACAAAAGGAAGAATAATAAAGAAGTGATTTGATGATTTGAAAATTTGATATGTGCCAATCACGAATGAACCAGTGAACCAATAACAAATGAACGAATTCCAAAAAACAATTTTACAAGGCATCCCTGCTGAACTTCCTGCTGCAAAGCCTTTTGATGCGAATTTAAATCACGCTCCAAAACGGAAAGATAGTTTAAACAAAGAAGAAAAAAAATTAGCTGTTCGCAATGCATTACGTTATTTTGATAAAAAACACCACGCTGTTTTAGCAAAAGAATTTGCGGAAGAGTTAAAAAAATACGGGCGTATTTATATGTATCGGTTTCGTCCCGAGTATAAAATCCATGCCCGACACATCAATGAATACCCCCATCAATCGAAGCAAGCAGCGGCTATCATGTTAATGTTGCAAAATAATTTAGATTATGCGGTTGCGCAACATCCGCATGAATTAATAACATACGGTGGTAATGGTGCTGTGTTTCAAAACTGGGCCCAGTATTTATTGACGATGAAATATTTAGCAGAGATGACCGATGAACAAACTTTGGCAATGTATTCCGGTCACCCGATGGGATTATTCCCATCCAATAAAGATGCACCACGTGTTGTTATTACCAATGGAATGATGATCCCTAATTATAGCAAACCAGATGATTGGGAAAAATTTAATGCCCTGGGTGTAACGCAATACGGACAAATGACCGCAGGTTCATTCATGTACATTGGACCACAGGGGATAGTGCATGGCACTACTATTACGGTAATGAACGCTGCCCGCAAAATTTCAAAAACAGAAGATGAACGCAAAGGGAAATTGTTTGTAACTAGCGGATTAGGTGGTATGAGCGGCGCACAACCCAAGGCAGCAAAAATTTCAGGATTAGTTTCTGTTGTTGCTGAAATAAATCCGAAAGCAGTTAAAACAAGACATTCACAAGGTTGGGTTGATGAAGTATTTGAAAATTTATCAGCACTAACAGAACGCATTAAAAAAGCGCAGGCTGCTAAAGAGGCAGTATCAATAGCATATCAAGGGAATATAGTTGATCTGTGGGAACACCTGGTAAATGAAAAAATTAAAGTTGATATTGGAACAGACCAAACATCATTACATAACCCTTGGGCGGGCGGCTATTACCCTGTTGGATTATCTTATGAAGAGTCAAATGAATTAATGACAAAAGATCCTGAACGATTTAAAAAAGAAGTTCAAAAAACACTGGTGCGACATATAAATGCAATAAATACGTTAGCGGAAAATGGAATGTATTTTTTTGATTATGGAAATGCTTTTCTTTTAGAAGTTGGCAGGGCAGGTGGAAATGTCTTTCTCTCCTCTTCCTTTGGGGAAGAGGCTGGGAGAGGAGTCTTTAAATATAAATCATACGTACAGGATATTTTAGGCCCAATGTGTTTTGATTATGGATTTGGGCCATTCCGTTGGGTATGTACTTCATGCGATCCTAAAGATCTTGCAGTTACAGATAAATTAGCATTACAAGTGTTGGAAGCAATGTATGAAACAGCACCCGGTGAGATTAAACAACAATTGAGTGATAATATTATTTGGATAAAAAATGCTTTGCAAAATAATTTAGTAGTTGGGGCTCAAGCGCGTATTTTGTATGCTGATGCAGAAGCCCGTATAAAAATTTCAGAAGCATTTAATAAAGCGATTAGGCAAAAGATAATTTCAGCGCCTGTTGTGTTAGGAAGAGATCATCACGATGTATCAGGCACCGATTCTCCTTACCGGGAAACATCCAATATATATGACGGCTCAAGTTTTACTGCGGATATGGCAGTACAAAATTTTGTAGGTGATGGATTTCGTGGCGCAACCTGGATATCATTGCACAATGGAGGTGGTGTTGGTTGGGGTGAAGTAATCAATGGAGGTTTTGGTATGGTATTGGATGGTAGCGATGACTCAGATAGAAGATTGAAGTCGATGTTGTTTTGGGACGTGAACAATGGGATCGCGCGTAGAAGCTGGGCACGTAATGATGAAGCGATGTTTGCAATTAAACGCGAAATGGCGCGCACACCAAGTTTAAAAGTAACATTGCCAAATTTGGTGGATGATAATTTATTAAAAGAGTTATTTTAAATTTTATTTATTTTAGTATGCTATCACACAAATATTTCGCTTCTCTCAATATGCCACCTCTCTCGCATTGTCATTCTGAACGCAGTGAAGAATTTTATCACAAATTGTAACCTGTCGAAAATAAAATAAAAAATCATGAAAAAAACACTTCAACTTTCACTTACCGTACTACTTTTCGGAACACTATTTTTAGCATCGTGTTCAAAACAAGAGGATCCTTCGTCAACAACACCTGCCAATACTAATCCTCGCACCAGGTTCAATGGCAATTGGGTCATTAATGAAAAAACAAGTGATCTCGGAACTGTTCCTCCGTACAATGTTACAATTACAGATTCATCAGATGCAACACATATTTTGTTTGCTTACTTGTATGGCTACAATAAAAAAACATACGCAACAGTAAGTGGAAATAATTTTACAATTCCTACACAACTAATTCAGGGCAATAATATTTCCGGTAACGGAGTGCTAACAAGCGTACATCGCATTGATATGAAGTACCTTGTACAAACTACCGGAACCCATTATGATACCGTTACGGCGGTTCTTACAAAATAAAAAATAATTAAAAAATGCCACGCAATTTTGCATGACGCTTTTTAATTGAACATTCGGCTCTTTACAACGCGATAACATTTAATAGACTATTACAGCACAATACTAACCCGTTGGCTCCAGCTCTTGACAACCAGGGGCCTCTTCGCTCAGAGGAGGAGGGTGCTGTAAACAGCAGAATAGAGTTTAAAATTAAATGTAAGAATGCCGGAAAGAAATTTTAAACACTCCTCCTTTTAAAACTCAATCTTTGAATAGTTCCAAGTCTGAGTTTCAAAAATCAATAATTGATTACAAATAGGGGGCTGGTCAATTATTATTTTCAACGTTTCATGTGCCATCATAGAAGCAATGATACCGGGTAATGTTCCTAAAACTCCATTTTCATCGCAATTCGGAACGTCCTCAGCGTTCGGGGGTTCCGGGTAAATATCTCTCAGGTTCTTGCTTCCCTTAAAATTAAATACTGTTAGTTGCCCTTCAAATTTAAAAATGCTTCCATAAACTAATGGTTTGTTAAGCTTAACACACGTATCATTTACAAGATAACGAGTTAAAAAATTATCAGAACCATCTACAACTATTTCAAATTGCGAAATAATAGAAGATGCATTAGCTTCATTTAACATTTCATCGATTACAATAAATTCAATATGTAGGTTTTGTTTCTTTAATTTTTCAGCGGCAGTCGCGGCTTTTTGTTTGCCGATATCTTCAGTTGAATATAAAATTTGACGATGTAAATTGTGTAATTCTATTTTATCAAAATATATTATTCCGATAGTGCCAACACCCGCAGCACATAAATATTGAAGCGTCGGGCATCCTAATCCTCCGGCGCCAATAACAATCACTTTTGCTTTTTTTATTTTTTCCTGGCCTTTCAAACCAATTTCGGGAAGCATCATTTGCCGGCTATAGCGCACTAATTCTTCTTTGCTAAATATTCCCATTTTTATACTATGCGTCTTTTTTTAAGTTATTATTGAAGCGCATTATCCCAATCCTTCCAAACTGGCTCATAACCGGAATTACTAATTAATACCGCGATTTGTTGTGCACTGCGTTCGTCACTTATCTCAAATTGTTCCAATGATCCCGGCTCCACCGCGTAACCACCCGGATTTGTTTTTGAACCTGCACTCATGCTGGTTACTCCTAAAGGGATTATATTATTTCTGAATTTTTCCGATTCCCGTGTGGAGATAGAAAGCTCCACTTCCTCATTGAATAAACGGTATGCGCAGATCAATTGCACCAATTCTTTATCGCCTACAATTACATTCGGTTCAATAATGCCTTCTGCCGGCCGCATGCGTGGAAATGAAACCGAAGATTTTGTTTGCCAGTATTTCTTTTGGAGATAATCTAAATGCAACGCGCAAAAAAATGAATCGGTTCGCCAATCTTCTAAACCCAATAAAACACCTAAGCCGATTTTATGTATTCCTGCATCCCCTACTCTATCTGGTGTTTCTAAACGGTAGTAAAAATTCGATTTTTTCCCTTTCGGATGATAGGTTTTATAAACGTTCTGGTGGTAGGTTTCCTGGTAAACTAAAACGGAATAAATTCCAGCATCGTGCAGTGTTTTATATTCCTTTGTTTCCAAAGGTTGCACTTCAATTGAAATATTCGCGAATTGCGATTTGATAAGTTCAATTGCTTTTTTAAAATAATCAACATGCACGGTGTGATTGGCTTCTCCGGTAACTAATAAAATATGGTTAAACCCGTTTTTCTTGATCACTTCTACTTCTTGCAAAATTTCTTTTTCGGTAAGTGTTTTCCGTTTTACTTTATTGTCCAAACTAAAACCACAATAGGTACAAATATTATTACACTCATTACTCAAATACATTGGAGCATACATTTGTATTGTTTTTCCGAAACGCTTTTTGGTAAGCTCATTACTAAGTTGCGCCATCTGTTCAAGGTAAGGGATTGCAGCCGGAGAGATCAACGCCTTAAAATCTTCTAATGTTCTTTTGTTGGAAGCAATAGCATTTTCAACATCTTTAAATGTTTTAGAATAAATAGATGTTTTTATTTCATCCCAATTGTAAGTATCAAATAGTACTTTAAAGCTCATTTTATTTTTGCCCCTAATTTCATTAATTCTAAGTATTTTTTTTGTGTAATCGTGTCTTAGTTTTACTCATTTAAAAACGATGTCAACGGACTCGATGCCATTGCATGATTTATTTGTTTCGCCAATGTTGATTCATAAGCGATACGCCCTGCTTGTACAGCCATTTTAAATGCTTTTGCCATTTCTGTTGGTTTCCCTGCAATTGCAATTGCTGTGTTCACTAAAACTGCATCAGCACCTAATTCCATTGCTCTTGCTGCATCGGAAGGGCTTCCAATACCTGCGTCAATTATCACTGGCACTTTGCTTTGTTCAATTATAATTTCTAAAAAATCAATTGTCTTTAATCCCTTATTACTTCCGATAGGTGAACCAAGCGGCATTACAGCGGCCGTTCCAACATCTTCCAATCGCTTACACAAAACAGGGTCAGCATGAATATAAGGGAGAACAATAAAACCCAACTTCGCTAATTCTTCTGTCGCTTTTAAAGTTTCCACTGCATCTGGCATTAGGTAGCGAGGGTCAGGATGTATTTCCAGTTTCAGCCAATTTGTTTCTAATGCTTCACGCGCTAATTGTGCGGCAAAAACAGCTTCTTTGGCATTTCGCACACCTGACGTGTTTGGCAATAAGCTGATATGAAGATGTTGCAAATGCGATAACAACGAATCGGTATCTGTTTCCATATCTACTCGTTTTAAAGCAACAGTAACCAACTCAGAGCCGGATGCTAATACTGCTTCTTCCATTTGTTTTGAAGAACCGAATTTTCCCGTTCCTAAAAATAAACGTGATTTAAATTCTTTGTTTGCAATTTTTAAATTATTCATTGTTTTATTTTTTTTACACTATTTTCACAAATTCAATATTTATAATTCGTGAAATTCGTGTCTATTTTTTTGTTGTCGCAAATTTTATTTTATTCAAGAACCGTTTTGTTGTTTCGCCTTTATGTTCACTTAAATTGATAGCGGAAGATACTGCAATCCCATAAACGCCTTTATCCATGATGGTTTTTACGTCTTCTACTTTTATTCCACCGATTGCAATGATCGGAACAGTGATTCCTTTCTCATTACATTTTTTTATTATTTGTTCATAGCCTCCCAACCCTAAAACAGGGCTCAGGTTTTCTTTTGTTGATGTAAATCTGAACGGGCCTAAGCCTATATAATCTACGCCGGATGCCGCTAATCGTTCAATATCTTCAAATGTATTGGCAGTCCCTCCTATTATAAATCCTTTCCCTAACAGTTCTCTAGCTTCTATGGGCGACATATCTTCTTTACCTAAATGCACACCATCTGCACGAATTGCTTTCGCTAATTTTACATTATCATTAATAATAATTTTTGTATGATGTTTTCTGCAAACAGTTTCTGTTTTCAGAGCAATCTCTAACCACTCGTTATAACTTTTGTTTTTAACCCGCAATTGCACCCAATCTGCCCCTCCTTCACAAGCCAATTCTGCAAGCTGATCATGTGATACACCATCCACTTCCTGTGTTATATAATGTAATCTTGAGATCATAGTGTATGATAACCTAATAATGTTTTATTGCTATTTAAAAATTGCTCCACGTATTTTTTTGCTTTGATGCAAGCTGTTTTTAAATCAAAGCCCAATGCAAGATTTGAAGTTATTGCTGCCGATAAAACACAACCGGAACCATGTTTAGCGCTGACATTCATTTTTGTTGGTCGTAATTCAAAACAAGTATCATCCGTATATAAATAATCTACTCCGCGTTCATTATCGCTGTGTCCTCCTTTTAACAATACATTGCAGTGTTTTGATAATTCTATTGCAGATTTTTTTGCATCTTTATTATTAGTCAATATCATAGCTTCTTCTATGTTCGGTGTTATCAAAAAAATAGTTGATAAAATATCCACTAATTTTTTTCTTTGATTATCCTTCTGAAAATCAAATCCGGTACTTGATTGGATGATAGGATCAACAATTATTTTTATCTCCGCATTTATCTTTTTAATGTGTGATACGATCTGAAATAAAAAATCAAATGATGGGGCAATGCCTGTTTTAATAACTTTTACAGGATATTCATTTAACAATACATCAATCGCATTTAAAACTTCTTTTAATTCCATCCATTGTATTGAATGGAATTTTGTTGCTGTTTGTAATGTGTTTGCAGTATTTACACTTAACCCATATACTTTGTGCTGCTCAAAAGTTTTAATATCGGCCTGTAAACCTGCACCACCAGAGGGGTCGAAACCGGCAATGCTCATTACATATTTACGTTCTGCTGACATTTTTTAAAACTTCAATTGCATTGCTTGTATTACTCCAGATTGCACCTAATATGGCAGCTCCATCAAAATTCGCCAGTTTTATTTTTTCAATAGTATTTGCTGTTATTCCTCCTATGGCAATAATTTTTATTGTTCTATTTTTATTTTCTTTTACCTGAATCATTTTTGCTGACTCCGGCTTGTAGTCTTGCTTTGAAATACTCTCAAACACAGGACCTAAAAACGTATAACTAAAATTGGCTGACAATAATTCATAATCACTTATTGAATGAACTGAAGTTGAAAGGGTGTATTTTTTTTCTTTCCATTTTTTTAATTCCTTTTCTGTTGCAGCTATACGGTTCTTTTCAGAAAAATGAATTCTATTTATTCCAAAATTCTGAGCTATTGAATAATGCTGATGTAATACTATTCTTGAATAATATTTTGATTTTATTTTTTTCAAAAAGCCAATCAACTCTTGTTCCGAATAAGTTGGTTTCCGTAAATGAAACAGTTCTAATCCTTCATTAAATAAGGAATTTATAATGTCTGATTCATTTTCAATTGTTTCAGGATGTGAAATAACGATTAGTTGCATTTTTATTTTTTGTCGTCATTGCGAGGTTTTTAACCTAAGTAATCTCATTGTACTAAATTGAGATTGCTTCAGTCGTACCTCCTTCGCAATGACGTTCTAATAAACATTCGTAAAAATTTAAATTATTCCTACGAATAAATTTCTTTTCCTTGCTCCACAAACTCTTTTGATTTTTCTTTCATTCCTTCTTCAGCAAAATCGCGGATCTCTTGCGAAATATTCATAGAACAGAATTTGGGTCCGCACATAGAACAAAAATGAGCCACCTTTGCTCCGTCTGCCGGTAATGTTTCATCATGAAAATCACGAGCTGTATCCGGGTCAAGAGAAAGATTAAATTGATCTTCCCAACGGAATTCAAACCGTGCTTTGCTCAATGCATTATCTCTGTATTGCGCTCCCGGATGTCCTTTTGCAAGATCGGCAGCATGCGCTGCGATCTTATAAGTTATTACTCCATCCTTCACATCTTTTTTATTCGGTAAACCCAAATGTTCTTTTGGCGTTACATAGCATAACATCGCACAACCATACCAACCGATCATTGCAGCGCCAATCGCAGAAGTAATATGATCATAACCAGGAGCAATGTCTGTAGTTAAAGGTCCGAGTGTATAAAAAGGGGCTTCATCGCAATGCTCCAATTGTTTCTCCATATTTTCTTTGATCAGGTGCATCGGTACATGTCCGGGGCCTTCTATCATCACTTGAATATCATGCTTCCACGCAATTTTTGTAAGCTCTCCCAATGTTTCTAACTCACCAAATTGCGCTGCATCATTGGCATCAACAATAGAGCCCGGACGTAATCCATCGCCTAATGAAAAGGCGACATCATACGCTTTCATTATTTCGCAAATATCTTCAAAATGTGTGTACAGAAAATTTTCCTTGTGATGTGCCAAACACCATTTTGCCATAATAGAACCTCCACGGGAAACAATGCCTGTCATTCGTTTTGCTGTTAGCGGAATATAACGCAACAACACTCCTGCATGGATTGTGAAATAAGAAACGCCTTGTTCGGCTTGTTCTATCAGCGTATCACGGAAAATTTCCCAGGTAAGATCTTCCGCTTTGCCATTCACTTTTTCAAGTGCCTGGTAGATCGGAACAGTTCCGATCGGCACCGGAGAATTACGAATGATCCATTCACGTGTTTCATGAATATTTTTTCCGGTGGATAGGTCCATGATCGTATCAGCGCCCCAGCGGCACGCCCAAACAGCTTTTTCAACTTCTTCTTCAATGCTTGATGTTACCGCACTATTACCGATATTCGCATTTATCTTCACCAAAAAATTTCTGCCGATAATCATGGGTTCACTTTCCGGATGATTAATATTATTTGGAATTATCGCCCTGCCTGCGGCAATTTCATTACGCACAAACTCTGCTGTGATCAACCCTTTTGGTGTATTTGCGCCAAAACTATTTCCCGCATGTTGCTGACTTAAGCTTTCATATTGTCCGTTTAATTGCGACTTTAATTCATCAATACGTTGATTCTCGCGAATAGCAATGTATTCCATTTCTGGAGTAATGATGCCTTTTTTTGCGTAATGCATTTGGGAAACATTGGCTCCTTTTTTCGCGCGGTAAGGTTTACTGATATGCTCAAAACGCAAACTATCCAAAGCATTATCTTTCATGCGTTCTTTTCCATAATCAGATGAAACTGAATTCAATTGCTCCACATCATTTCTATCGATGATCCACTGCTCGCGTAAACGAGGCAATCCTTTTTTAATATCAATAGTATAATTTGAATCCGTGTATGGGCCACTGGTATCATATACTGTAACGGGATGATTGTTTTCTGTTTTGCCATTTGAACGCTTCGTTTCAGCAAGCGCAATTTCGCGCATGGCTACTTTTATCGGATGGATTTTCCCGTTAACAAACACTTTTGTAGAACCTGTTAAAGGTGAGCGGGAAATTATTTCTTCCGTTGGTTTTGTTTCCTTTTTTTTCATGATTTATATTTATTCCATATTAATTTTTACTTTCTTAATTTCATTAGCCTCCTTGTGTGGCCTTGATGATCAATATTCTATCGTTATTGGAAATTATTTTTGTTTCCCAATTATTTTTCGGCACCACTTTATTATTGACAGCAACAGCAACCCCTTTTTGTTTCAAAGGAATTTCCATATTGAGCAATTGCTGAACATTAACGGTGGTGTGTTCCGGTAAAATTTTTGTTTGATTGTTGATTGTGATTTCCATTCCATAAATTTATATTACTACGCTTAAGCTACGTAATACATAGTACTTTAGGAATGGTTATAGAGAAAAGAGAAAAACCATTTTACTTTTTCCTTCGTCAGTATGAACTGAATCAGGTTCCAAGGGTATTATCTCAGCTCTTCTATTATTTGAAGAACACCCCTAAAGTTTACTACAAGTTTAATTGTTTTTTTGCGTTTTTGCAAACTTCTTCGACGAGCTTCTTTATTTTATTATTTTGTGGATAGAAATAAGCAAAAAAAATCTACTTTGGAAAGTAGATTTTTTTTCAATGGAGAATAAAAAGAATGCCCTTTGTTATCCTCTTATAATCATAACAAAACCGGTGATTGGTTTACCTTTATTTAATTGAGGATGACTCAATATAAAATAATAAATCCCATCAGGTACAGGTTTGTTTGTTTTATAATTATCTCCTTGCCATTCATTAATGTAATTTGAGCTCTCATACATCTTTAACCCCCAACGGTCATATATTTCTAATCCAGTATTAGGATACGCATCGATATTATTAATAGCAAAATATTGATTGTCCTTATCTCCATTCGGTGTAAAAACGTTAGGGATCTCGACTCCACATTGAACGGTTACCGTCACCGCATCTTTTGCTATTCCCGATCCGCAGGTATTTTTAACAGTAACATAATACGTTGTTGTTTCCGTAGGTCTAACAATAATACTTTGAGTGATTTGTCCGGTAGACCAAGTAAATATATTTCCTCCGGTGGCTGTTAGAATAATTACTGAATCTCCCAATATGGGGCAAATAGTAATATCCGGGCCTGCATCAGCAGTTGGGATTAGGCTCAACACGGTTACTTTTACTGTATCTTTGCCTTTGCAACCTGAAGCAGTTGTACCTGTTACAATGTAATAATAAGTCCCCGCAGCAGAAGGCTTTGCAATAGGATTTGCTATTGTTGTACTGGATAAACCTGTAGCAGGACTCCATACATAACTTATAGCACCAGTTGCCTTTAATAGAGCGCTATCATTAGGACAAATGCTAGTATCATTTGATGCTATCACATTAGTTGTTAAAACCGTAACCGTGGCTGAAGCTGAATAAGTTACGCCTCCTCCATCTTTTACTGTTACTGTATAAGTTGTTGTCGTTTTTGGACATATTGTATGTAAACCCAACGTACTATATCCGTCACTCCAATATATCGAATATGGAGGTGAAAGATTTAATATACTAGGAGTAATTGTATCACAATCTCCTTTACAAATTGTTTTACTAGAAATTGATATTCCTTTACATACAATAGAAGGAACGACAACCGTAAATATTGAATTACAACTTAATGAATTTGTAACGGTTACGTGATATGTGCCTGCACTCAAATTGTTAGCTACTGCTGTTGTTTGTGCAGCAGGATCGTCCCATAAAAACGTATAACTAGAAGTGGGATCACAAAAAGCCAGAGTGGCGACCCCTTCACTTTTGCCTTGGCATGTTGGTGTTGCAGTAACTGTTGGAGTAATAATACATTTTATTGGAGGACCGCAGTTTCCGTTAAAACAATTCATGATTGGGCAAATTTCAACGCCAGTACATCCTGCAGCAGTAATATCAACGCAAACTACATATAGACTATCTGGTTGATATCCGCCCCCAGGACAACCAACTCCAATTTGTAAGCCATTAACTTTAAATTTACAGTGCCCATCGTAGGTTTTCCAATTTTTAACATTGTTACTCGTATTGTTTCCGCTGGAACAACCTCCATTTGTCATTTGGTCATTTGAAGTTGTTGATGATCCACCAGGACAACCCAGAGGGGTAACATGAATATCCATAATATTCAAATTTGATGGCGGATGTCTATATGTAAAACAAAAAGTGCCAGGAAGATCTGAAGCAGGAATAATATAACACATACCATTTGCTTCTGCGGTAGTCTTATTTATAAAGCCTCCTGATGAATTATAAAAAAAAGGCCTTGCAGCTCCTGTGCTATCCATATTATTATAACAAGGGCAATCCGGACAGGTGGGATATTTTTCACCCGGCTCACATTTTCCGTTAACACAACAATTTGACTGAGCGTATATGCCTGTTGAAAACAAAATAGCCCATAAGACTAAAGCAAACAAATAATTTTTTTTCATGTACTAATTTATTATAATTTATTTATATTTTTTAATGCCTTTCAGCATATTTTTACTGACTAATTACAGTTTCCTAACTTTGAAATTCCTCTCCAACTACTAACCAGCCGTTTTTAAAAATTACCAGAAATCATTTTTATTTGTTTCTTCTGCTGCCTGAAAAAACGATTTTATCTCCTTCTATGCTATATTCATAATTACATGGGAATTATTACCTACTTCTGTCACATGTTTCCTATAGTTGGGATCAACTTTATTTCCATTAATAACAAGTTGTACAAGAATGGCTTTGGCTTCTCCTTCGCTGTTTTTATATGAAGAAAAACATTTACTCCGTATGAAAATATAGGCTATTCATAGCAAATGAACAGAATATAATTGTTGCTATATAAACGTTTTTTTTATTTTATTTTTTATTGGATTGTAAATTTATCTTTTTAGTCCTTAATTTTTTTAATCTGAACAGGTTTTTCTTCTTAAAATTTTCTCATTATTGGAATTCGATCCAATAAAATAGCAACAAGTGGTTGTTTGGAGGAAATTTTTTAATTCCTTTTTGGAGGTTATTATTCGTACTAACTAAGAAATACATTTGAATCTTAATCCTTATAAATTTTTATTCATGCTTTCAATGAAAAAAAGACGACCAAAACGTTTGGGATTATTAAAAACATATAGAATTAAAAATAACGGGAGTGAGTTTTGATATTAATAAAAAAGAACACCCTCAAAAGCCGGAACTTATGAGGGTGTTTATTAATTGATCTCTATAATTGATTATTATTTGGTTTGAGTAGTTGTTGCCTTTTTGTCTTTCTTTTGTCCAACCCCTAAACCAACTCCGGAACCAATAGCGCCGCCAATTAAACCGCCAACCACTGCACCTTTTTTAGGATCATTTTTATCAATAATAGCGCCTGCTGCTGCACCTGTTACTATACCAGCCCCGGCACCAATTAGGGCACCTTTAGTAGTGTTTGACATTTTTTTCTTTTGTGTGGATGTAGTTC
Source organism: Bacteroidia bacterium (assembly GCA_038258655.1). Taxonomy (GTDB): domain Bacteria; phylum Bacteroidota; class Bacteroidia; order 2-12-FULL-35-15; family 2-12-FULL-35-15; genus 2-12-FULL-35-15. The sequence continues at coordinate 319 of JBBSPS010000098.1, read as the reverse complement.
CATTAACCGTTTTATTATGTACGGCCGTCGAATTATTTATTTGTTTAACGGAATCAACGGCTCTGTTAATAGCATTTACCGAATTAACAGAATCTAAAAGACGTTGTGTGGCATACGCGGCATCTTTTTTTGATTCGCCACAAGAAGCGATCAATAAAGATAGGGCGATAATTGAAATTATTTTTTTCATATGTATTTTATTTGGTTTTTTATAGTCAATAGTTTTCCATCTTGTATTTAAAACAGGTTAAGAATTGTAAATTTTCATATTCGTGCTTAGGCTTAGTATTACTACGTTTGCTTTGCTACAAGTGTTTGT
>JBBSPS010000097.1:0-13946 GCA_038258655.1 Bacteroidia bacterium | reverse complement strand
TTCAACAATATCTTGAACATCACAGAACGCCTTCAAATATCGACAAAGACACTATTATACTTGAATAAAATATTTGTAGAAACTGAAAGTCTTGCACTGAAAGTGCATAGTTTCAACTAACGAATGAGACCAATGAAAATATATACCAAGACCGGCGATAAAGGCCAAACATCACTGATCGGGGGAACTCGTGTACCCAAGCATCATATTCGTATTGAAACATATGGAACAGTAGATGAACTGAACTCCTATATTGGATTGGTGCGTGATCAGCAAATAGATGATCGGTCAAAAAAAATACTGATCGAGGTTCAGGACCGCTTATTCACCATTGGATCAATATTGGCATCCGACCCGGAAAAATCAAAAATGAAAGTTCCTGACCTGCAAGAAGACGATGTTACTTTGCTGGAGCAGGAAATAGATAAAATGAATGAAAACCTGCCAGAAATAAGATCGTTTGTATTGCCGGGTGGCCATACCACTATCTCCTATTGCCATATTGCCCGTTGTGTATGCCGCAGAGCTGAACGTTTAACCATTCAGCTCTCGGAAAATAGCTTTGTAACTGGCCTTGTGATCAAATACCTTAATCGCCTCAGTGATTATCTTTTTGTGCTTTCCCGCAAATTAACACAGGATTTACACGCTCAGGAAATTCCTTGGAAACCACGCATGTAATTAGTCCGTAATTATTTTCAGAAAGAACTTTGATTAGTGAAATTAATTTTTACTTTTGCAGAAATATCAAAGGGGCAATCGAATTTTTAGACTGTAACCGAAAAAAAATATTACGTTATAATTTCTATTAATATACAACTATGTACTGGACACTTGAATTAGCAAAAAATTTAGAAGATGCGCCTTGGCCGGCAACGAAAGATGAATTAATTGACTTTGCAATTCGTTCAGGTGCACCAATGGAAGTAATTGAAAATCTTCAGGAAATTGAAGATGAAGGAGAGTCTTATGAATCCATTGAAGAAATATGGCCCGACTATCCAACCAAAGAAGATTTTTTCTTTAACGAAGATGAATATTAGATCAAACTTTAATATGACAATGGCTCTGCAAAATATGCAGGGCCTTTTTTAATCATTTCTGGTTACCCAGAATAGCGAGTAGTGTATCGAGAAACGTACAAATGGTTTAAATGCTTCTCGTGTAAGTCATAAAACAAAAAAGGTCTAGCAATTTGCGAGACCTTTTACATTATAAGCTGATCGGTGAATTATACTTTCACAGGTTTACCGGTTAAAATTTCAGCATCAACTAAAATTCTTCCGCAATGCTCACATACAATTACCTTTTTGTGAGTTTTGATATCCAAATGACGTTGAGGAGGGATCTTATTGAAACATCCGCCACAAGCATCACGCTCTACAGTAACTACGCCAAGCCCGTTCATTACATTGGTGCGGATACGTTTATACGCATTCAGCAAACGGTCTTCAATAATACTTTCTGAATTTTTTGATTTTTTCAATAATGATTGTTCTTCTTTTTCAGTTTCAGTAACAATATCATTCAGCTCTTTCTTTTTAATTTTCAGGTCCTTTTGTCTGTCCTTAAAATCTTCTTCTGATTGCGCCATTATATCTTTCTTAGCGATGATATTCGCTTTGTATTCTTTAATGCGTTTTTCAGAAAGTTGGATCTCCAGGTTTTGAAATTCAATTTCTTTTGTAATAGAATCATACTCACGGTTATTACGCACCTTATTTTGTTGAGTTTCGTATTTTTTAATTAACGCTTGTGATTCTTTAATTACATTTTTCTTTTGAGTGATGGAATCTTCAATCGATTTTAATTCCTCATTAAAATTATTGATACGCGTTTCTAAGCCAGCGACTAAATCCTCCAAGTCCCTTACTTCCAAAGGTAATTCACCTCTTACCGTACGGATCTTATCAATCTTTGAATCAATTTGTTGCAATTCATACAACGCTTTTAACTTTTCTTCTACCGAAATTTCCTCAGTTTTAGCTTTTGCCATTTTATAAATAATTTATTGGATTTGTATTGATTTTTGACAAATGGAGTGCAAATGTATTAAATTTTTTCTTTAAAATATCATAAAATAATTCAGTCGTAAACTGTTCGCTTTCATAATGACCTATATCGGCAATAACAATACGGTTTTCAGCATCAAAAAATTGGTGATATTTAAAGTCGGATGTTACAAATATATCCGCTCCGCTTTGTATGGCATTGTTAAGCAAAAAACTCCCCGAGCCACCACAAACAGCCACTTTTTTCACATTTTTATCGCGCAAAGCGGTATAACGGATACAATCGGTTTTCATCGATTGTTTTAACTGTTTCAAAAAGCTCATCTCATCAACTTCAGTAGGTAATTCCCCAATGATACCTGCTCCTACCCTGTCATTGGTATTAGTAAGCGAAATTAAATCGTAAGCAGGTTCCTCATACGGATGTGCCTTTATTAAAGCTTTTATTACCCGTGATTCACTATGTAGCGTATAAATAATTTCTATTTTCGTTTCTTTTTCCCTGTGCTGCTTTCCCTGCTCACCCACATACGGATGACTTCCCTCCCCAGCACGAAATGTTCCTGTTCCATGTGAATTGAAACTGCATTGGTCATAATTGCCGATATGGCCTGCACCCGCTGCAAATAAAGCTTTATGTACTTCTTCCGCTTTACCTTCAGGACAAAAAGTAATTAATTTTTTTAATAAATTATTTTGAGGGGCTAATATGGTACCCTTAATTAAACCAAGTTTTTCAGCGATCTTTGCGTTCACTCCGTTATAAACATTATCTACGTTAGTGTGCGCGGCATAAATAGCGATATTATTTTTGATGGCTTTTATGATCACCCGTTCTACATAATTTTTTCCATTGAATTTTTTTAATCCGGAAAACACGATCGGGTGATGCGCTATCACCAAATTACAACCTTTTGTAATGGCTTCATCTATCACAGCTTCCGTGCTATCCAGGCAAATAAGAGCGGCGGTAATATCCATTGCGTCATCGCCACAAATTAAACCGGAATTATCATAACTCTCCTGGTATGCCAATGGCGCGTAGGTTTCTAAATGATCTGTTATTTCTTTTAGTTTCATAGAATACAAATTACAATGGTTGCAAATATACAAATCAGGAAATGAACATTTCATTAGCACATTCTCAAATCTTCAAATTAGCACATTAAATTCGTATTTTTAACCTGTGAAGTTATTACGCATCATACTTTTCCCAGTTTCCCTGCTCTACGGTATCCTTGTATATTGGCGCAATAAGCTATTTGATTGGAGAATTTTTTCTTCTACAGAATTTAAAGTCCCGGTCATTTCTGTGGGAAATCTTACTATCGGAGGAACGGGCAAATCCCCTCACATCGAATATTTGATACGCTTACTTAAACCTGAATTTTATATTGCCACACTTAGCAGAGGCTATGGCCGCAAAACAAGGGGCTTTGTTTTATCCGATACACAATCAACTGCTGAGGATATTGGTGATGAACCTTTACAATTTAAAAAAAAATTCAGCGGGGTACGCGTGGCTGTTGATGGAAAACGGGTAAGAGGAATTCAAAAATTAATGAAAAATTTCCCTTCCCTACAAACCATTTTATTGGATGATGCATTTCAACATCGTTCTGTAAAATCAGGTATTTCAATAGTTTTGACTGATTACAGCAAATTGTATCTGAATGACTATATGATACCTTCCGGCAGTTTACGTGAGTTCCGATGGGGCGTGAAACGTGCTGATATTATTATTGTTTCCAAATGCCCGGAAATATTTTTGCCCATTGAACGCAAGCATTTAATAAGTAGTATAAAGCCTTTATCTTATCAACATATTTATTTTTCTTATTTAAAATGCAACGATTTTATTCCTTTGTATGCCACTAATAATCCTTTTACAAAAGAATATTATATGGAGCACCATTATTCCGCAGTATTGCTTACAGGCATAGCAAATACCAGGAACCTAGAACATTATTTAAAAGAGAAACTAAAACAAATTATTCCTGTAAAATTCCCTGATCATCATCAATTTACAAAAAACGACCTGCAAAAAGTGAAAGAATCATTTGATACTATTACCTCTCAAAACAAAATTATCCTGACCACTGAAAAAGATGCTATGCGTCTGCAAGCACCTGAATTGAAAGCTATTTTAGATACACTACCTGTTTTCTATATTCCTATTGTAGTTGATTTTCATGATAAAGATAAAGACGGATTTAATGAGCAAATTTTACATTATGTTAGAGCAAATCAAAAAAACAGCGGCATATATTCAAAGTAAGATTTCCGAACCACCTGATATAGGAATTATATTGGGAACGGGGCTTGGCGGGCTTGTACAAGAAATTAATATCAGACATGTTATTCCTTACGAAGAAATTCCGAACTTCCCCATATCAACTGTAGAAGGGCATTCAGGCAAATTAATTGTTGGGGAATTAGGCGGTAAAAATGTGGTGGTATTGCAAGGGCGCTTTCATTATTACGAAGGTTATACCATGCAACAGGTAACATTTCCTGTTCGTGTTATGCATTTATTAGGTATTCGACCACTCTTTGTTTCCAATGCTTCCGGTGGTGTTAATCCTGATTTTGAGATTGGTGACCTAATGATCATCACTGACCATATTAATTTTTTTTCCGGTAATCCACTCATCGGAAAAAATATAGCGGAACTTGGCCCTCGCTTTCCGGACATGAGTAAAGCTTATGATAAGGAAATGATCACGAAAGCAAAACAGGTTGCAGCTGCAAATAACATAAAAGTTCAGGAAGGGATTTATTTAGGTTTATCCGGACCAACATTTGAAACACCTGCCGAATATCATATGATTCGTATCATAGGAGCGGATGCGGTGGGCATGAGTACAGTGCCTGAAGTAATTGTTGCACGGCACATGAATATTCCCTGCTTTGCCATTTCTATTATAACCGACTTAGGTATTCCAGGAAAAATTGTGGAAATAACACATGAAGAAGTACTATTTGAAGCGGCCCGAGCTGAAAAAAAAATGACAGTGATGATCAAAGGATTAATAAATGAATTATAAAATCCGCCCACTTTTTATTCATTAATATTCTCTTTATCTTTATGTGATGAACGCTTCAATGCTGAAAAAATATTTTTTTTTCATGATTATCCTAATTGCTTTCAGAACAAATGCACAAACGGGTTCCGAAAAAGCAAATGAATTCGATATTGCAACAATGGAACAAAAAGCGCAGGAAGCAAAAACCAGATCTCTACTTTCGGGAGCTCTCAATAATTACGATTTGAAATATCATCGTTGCGAATGGGAAATTAAACCAGATACAAATTATATCAAAGGCGCCATTACTTCTTATTTTAAGCCTACAATAAGCGGTTTCAATCAATTACAATTTGATCTTTCAACAGTGCTTACTGTTGATTCCGTAAAATATCATACTATTACATTATTGTCCTATACTCAGCTTACCGGCGATATTTTACAAATAACATTTCCTGGGATCATCCCTATCAATACACTCGATTCGCTTACAGTTTACTACCGCGGAAGCCCAAAGAGTAGCGGTTTTGGATCATTCGTTCAAACATATCATAATGGAACTCCGATCATTTGGACACTCTCTGAACCATTCGGAGCAAAGGATTGGTGGCCATGCAAACAAAACCTGGTCGATAAAATCGATTCAGTAGAAGTGATTGTTACCACTCCACAAGTGAACAGGGTAGCGAGTAACGGCTTATTAATTTCAGAAATTACATCCGGCAGCAATAAAATATACCATTGGAAAACCAACTACCCGATAGCCGCTTATCTTGTGGCAATAGGCGTTACCAACTACGCATACTATTCTGATTACGTTCCACTGTCAAGTGGAAATTCCTTACAAGTATTAAATTATGTTTATCCTGAAGACCTTACGTTTGCACAATCATTAACACCTGACATCATTAATATAATTCAATTTTATGATAGCCTTACTATTGAGTATCCATTCGCGAAAGAAAAATATGGACATGCTCAATTTGGCTGGGGTGGCGGAATGGAGCATCAAACAATGACTTTTGTTACCTCTTTTAACCATCCATTATTAGCGCATGAATGTGCCCATCAGTGGTTTGGAGACCATATCACATGTGGAAGCTGGCAAGATATATGGCTTAATGAAGGGTTTGCCACTTATTTCGAAGGATTAACTGAAAAACGTTTTTTTCCGGATACATGGATGGCGTGGAAACAGAATAAAATTAATAGTGTAACATTAGCTCCTAATGGTTCCGTATTGTGCGATGATACAACAATTGTTAGCAGGGTCTTTAATGGCGCATTATCCTACAATAAAGGGGCTTATTTATTGTACATGCTTAATTTGAAATTAGGTGATTCATTATTTTTCCTGTCATTAAAAAATTATTTGAACGATCCTAACTTAGCGTATAAATATGCTCACACGCCTGATTTAAAAGCTCATTTCGAAAGCACCAGCGGACAAAACCTCAATAGCTTTTTTAATGAATGGTATTATAGCAAAGGCTATCCATCTTATCAGCTTTTTTGGCAACAAATAGGAAGTGGTGTAATATTAAAAATAAATCAAACTCAGTCAGATCCATCAGTATCATTTTATGAAATGCCTGTACCTGTAAAATTTATGGGTGTAGGCAAAGACACTACTATTGTATTTGCTCATACATTCTCCGGACAAAGTTTTTCATCGACAATAAATTTTCCTATTATAAAAGTTGTATTTGATCCTGAATTGCATATATATTCCGCTAACAATAGCGTTACAGGGATTATAGATTACTCCGCAATTAAAGACCAGATTACTATTTATCCAAATCCAATAAAAAATACTATTTCAATCGCGGTACGATTAATGAACCCTGATGAACTTTCATTTGATGTATTTGATATGGCCGGAAAAAAAGTAATCAGTGAAAAAGAAAATATGATTAATGGAATTTCAACGGAAATAATTGCTACAGAATCTTTAGCAGAAGGAGAATACATTTTAAAAATTATCGGAAAAGAAATAAATTACTCCCAGAAAATTGTGAAAAAACAACTTCAATAAAAAAACACGCCCTGATAAACATATCGAGGCGCGCTTCCACAAACAAAAAAATAATTGATTAAAATTTCACACCCAAGGTGAGCATAAAACTTGAATTATGAAAATCGTTTTTTACAGAATTCACAAGCAATGGATCATACAAATAATCGTATGCTGTATATTTCGTAAACACATAAGCAAAATCAATGAAATAATTATTTTCTCTGAAACCTATACCCGCGGTATAACTTGTTCTATTGGCATTTGAATTGGGTCCATCTTTAAAAGGGCTACCATATAATGCATAACCCGCCCTAAAAACAAGAGGGTCAAAACGAATTTCACCACCCACACGCACATTACCTGTTGAGGTATATTTTGAGTGTATAGTATTGTTTACATCGCTAAACACATTGGGATGAGAGTTTAATTGCATGTTGGTATAGTCTACATATTCATATTCAGCGTTCAGCAACGCGTTTTTATTTACCACAAAACCAAGACTACCAAGCACTCGGAAGGGAGTTGTAATAGTATAATTGAAGCTGCCATCAGGCGATTTTGCATCATAAGTTATTCCATTATCTAGATTAGATTTCATTGAGCTATTGTACGCATCTGATAAATGAATAACAGTAGGTGTATGGACCGCGGCGCCAATTCGTAACCAATCGGTGGCTTTTACTATCATACCGAATTTAAAATTAACACCAGTCCCTCTTGTAGTTAAATTTTGCGTATACATAAATGATTTAAAATTTTTGATGGAATCTTTTTCATCTGATTCCTGATATACCGATTGTTCATTGTATCTCACATCCACAATACCCAATGTAGCACCAACATACACTTTATTTTTATAATTACCGCCAAAACTGATAGCTGTTTCTCCCATGGAACCACTTGTTTGAACGGATTTTTGCTGTAATTCCCCGTAATTTTTAAGTACATGGTTATAGTTTAATGTATCGGGTGCCGTGTTCGGATTAATTAAATATGTTTTCCAGGCAAGGCCAGTTGAAAACCCATCAAAATTAGCATTTGTATGCCCGTTTGCAGCTGCTACATAAGTATCAAGCAATGAACTTGTCTTGTTGTTGCCGGCAATACTTATATTATTTTGAAAATTATTGGTACGGTTATAACCAAACCCAAAATTTAATGATTGCCAACCGGTAGTATTGTTTTTATTATTAGTTAGATCAAAAGTGGTTACTAATCCAATATTTCCAAGATTTAAATTTATTTTTCTGTCGGTTGAATTGGTATTATTATAAGTAGATGAAGTAGTTTGTGAAAAAATAGAAGGTGTAATGGATAATTCTGATTTCCGAAAAATACCGATGCCCGCCGGATTAAAGGTCAACGTTGAAATATCACCACCTAAAGCACCCATGGAGCCTGCCATTGAAGAGAAGCGAGCTGTTCCTCCAAATGTAATTTGTGAATAACGTAGCGCATCAATATCATTTTGAGCTGTTGCAGAAATAGCACATATTAATCCAATGCCTGTTATAAAGACGTGTATTTTCATAATTTTAGACTTTTACAGGGATTATCTTCTTCTTCCGCCCCCACTTGGTGCTGAGCTACCTCTTCCTCCGCCACCTATGTTACCTCCACCCATTGAACCGCCCCCGCCCATGCGCGGTGCCGATTGATATGACCGTTGTTCATTGTGTGGCTGTTCGGATCTTTTTGGTTGTTCATTACGTTGTTGTTGCTCATATCTGGGATTTTCGTTACGTTGCGGTTCGTACCTGGGTTGTTCATTACGTGGTTGTCCATTATTATTACCCGGTTGATCATTGCCGCGGCGTTCGTTGCGATTGCCATCTCTATGTCCATTACTATTATCTCGTCCATTATTACTAGGCTCATTATTGCTTCGTTCATTCGTATTTCCTATTTGTCCATCGCCTGATTGTCGTGTAGGACTTGTATTTGGAGAATTGTCATGACGTTCATTACCATTGCCTAATTGTCCATTACCTATTTGTCTTATAGGGCTTGTATTTGGCGAATTATCCCTACCATTATTACCATTACCTAATTGTCCATTATTACCTGTTTGTTTTGTAGGGCTTGTATTTTGCAAATATGGATTATTATTTCTGCCTTTAGTTTCTTCAAAAGGTTTTTGTGTTTCTGATTCAACAGCATTCATATACCTGCTCCCTAACGTAGGTTGCGAAACAACAGGCGAACGATTAGCCAATGTCGGTTGCGATGTTTGACGGCCGTTAGAGCCCATTGTTTTTCTTGGGCCATAATAACTATTCCTGTCATAACTGTTAAAATAGTTGTTATTATTATAACCATTGTAATAAGGGCTTCCAAAACCATGGCCATATCCATATCCGTACCCAAAACCATAATTCCCATAAAATGAATTAAAGCCGCAATAAGGATGGTATCCGTATGGATGAAACCATGGATCATATCCCCATCCTAAATTGGAGTACCAATAATAACTTGGATGATAAGCATATGTAATATAACTAGGCCCCCAAAAATTGTATCCCATATATATACTACTTCCGTAAGTATATGGATCTCCGGTATACCAATAAGAATTAGTATAATAGTCGTCATAATAACCGTAACTGCCTACATTATTATGAAAGCGTCTTAAACGTACCGCATATTCATTATCATAATAATCATCGTAATTAAACGGCACATCTGAATAATGGCTACTGCTATTACTATAATTATTATTGTTATTGCCGTTGTTATTGCTGTAATTATTATCGTTATTGTTGCTATTTCGCCGTTGATCATTTGAATAATAATCATCGTTTGAATTAGTATTTGTGTTGATTGGCTGATTATTATTTTGAGAATAATTTTCAGATCGCGTTCTATCGTGTTCAGCGGCTTTTTGTCTTTCCTGCTCGGCTATTTGCTGCTTTTCCTTATCCGACGCTGCATCTTTGGATGAATAATAAATATCATCATTGTACATGCCTGATGTTGCACCTCTGGGTGCGTTACAAGCCGAAAGCATTATTATTGCTGCTCCTGAAATAAGTAAGTACGTTTTCATCTGATTTATTTTTTAAGTTCGGGGATGCTTTTACTCTGTTTTTAATATTCGACTATTTAACTCTCAAAAGGTTTAATTTTATATTTTTGCTCTCATTCTTGTATAAAATTACAAATACTATACCACAAACAAAGCATTATGAGTAAAGAGTTATCAACCCGCGAAAGAAATTATTCGGAATGGTATAATGAGTTAGTGGTAAAAGCCGATTTGGCAGAGCATTCGGCTGTAAAAGGGTGCATGGTAATTAAGCCTTACGGATATGCTATTTGGGAAAAAATGCAACAAGCACTAGATAAAATGTTTAAAGATACTGGGCACGTAAACGCATATTTTCCTTTATTTATTCCTAAATCTTTTTTCAGCAAAGAAGCCAGCCATGTAGCAGGTTTTGCCAAGGAGTGCGCCGTGGTAACACACTACCGCTTGAAAACCGCCGCAGATGGAAGTATCGTAGTAGATGAAACAGCTAAATTGGATGAAGAGTTAATCGTTCGTCCCACTTCCGAAACCATCATCTGGAACACTTACAAAGGTTGGATACAATCGTACCGTGATCTGCCTTTATTGGTCAATCAATGGGCGAATGTAGTACGTTGGGAAATGCGTACCCGTTTGTTTTTACGCACCACCGAATTTTTATGGCAGGAAGGCCACACTGCCCATGCAACCTCTCAGGAAGCAGTTATAGAAACCGAAAAAATGCTAAATGTATATGCGGAATTTGCGGAAAAATTTATGGCCGTACCTGTAATTAAAGGAACGAAAACCGCTAATGAACGGTTTGCAGGAGCTATTGAAACTTATTGTATTGAAGCTTTAATGCAGGATGGAAAAGCTTTGCAAGCAGGTACTTCCCATTTTTTGGGGCAAAATTTTGCGAAAGCATTTGATGTAAAATTCGCGAATAAAGAAGGCAAGCAGGATTTTGTGTGGGCTACATCTTGGGGAGTTTCCACCCGTTTGATGGGAGCTTTGGTCATGTCGCACTCAGATGACAAAGGATTGGTATTACCTCCTCAATTAGCTCCTTTTCAAGTGGTGATCGTGCCAATTTACAAAGGTGAGGAACAATTAGCACAGATCAGCGAAGTGGTAATAAAAATGAAAAAAGCGATGGAAGCTAAAGGTATCAGTGTAAAATATGATGACAGAGATACACAGCGCCCGGGCTGGAAATTCGCGGAATATGAATTAAAAGGAGTTCCTGTCCGTATCGCTATTGGTGGCCGTGATTTAGAAGCCGGCACAGTTGAAGTGGCCCGCAGAGATACCATGGAAAAAGAAACACTTCAACAAGCAGATATCGAAAATAAAATAGAACATTTGCTTCAGCAGATACAGGATAATTTATATCAAAAAGCCTTATCCATGCGTGAAACAAGGACATACACAGCGAATACATATGAGGAGTTCAAACAAATTTTGGAAAAAACACCCGGCTTTATTTTTGCACATTGGGATGGGACTTCTGAAACCGAGCAAAAAATTAAAGAAGAAACAAAAGCGACTATTCGTTGCATCCCTTTAAATAATAAACAAGAAGCAGGTAAATGTATTTTTTCCGGTAAGCCTTCTACACAACGTGTTGTTTTCGCGAAAGCATATTGATAAATAAATTAAAAATGGAAAAATTATCACCCCACGAATTAATTTTAAAAACGCTCAAAGAAAAATCGAGCATGAAGCAAAATGTGTATGCAAATACACTTCAGGCCTTTAATGTGATGAAAGCCGCCGCTAAAAAAACAGTGGCCGATCTAAAAAAAGAAACAGCTGTTATTGACAAACGTATCGTAATTGAGTTTAAAGACAAAGGTGAATTCGAATTTGAATTACGAATAGCGGGTGATCTGCTCATTTTTGTGATGCATACCAATATTTTTGAATTTGATAAAAATCACCAGATATGGCGAAATTCCTATATAAAGGAGGATCCTGCCCGTTCGTTTTGTGGAATGATCAATATTTATAATTTTTTGAACGACTCCTTTATTTATAACAGGGTGAATGATCTTGGATACGTGATCGGGCGTATTTTCATTAATAAAGAAAATCATTTTTTTGTAGAAGGCAAGCGCCAATTAGGCTTTTTGTATAACGATTTTGTAAACGCGGTAATTGATGAACAAGCGATCAAATCTGTGATCGAATCAAGCATATTGTATTGCATTAATTTTGACCTGTTTACCCCGCCATTTGATTCGGTAAAGGAAGTTTCTGTATCCGATATGCAAACCGCCAGTGAGAGCATGCAAATAAAAACCGGCAAACGATTAGGTTTCCGTTTCCAGGCAGATAGTGATGAGATTGATTGATTTTTAAGGAATATATTCAAAAATATTTTGCAACAATGCTTTTTTCCTATACATTTGCACTCCCAAAAAATAATTGGGCCCGTTCGTCTAGGGGTTAGGACGCCAGGTTTTCATCCTGGTAAGAGGGGTTCGATTCCCCTACGGGCTACTAAAGAAGTTAAATATAGTTAATAGAAAATAGTTATTAGGGAAATTCGAGAGAACCGGTAACGAAAAAACAAAAAAAGATGGCAAACCATAAATCAAGTATCAAAAGGATCCGTTCTAACGATGCTAAAAAATTAAGAAATCGTTATCAGGCAAAAACAATGCGTAATGCAGTTAAGGAATTAAAAGGCGACGAAAGCAAAAAATCAGCTTCTGAAAAATTAACTAAAGTTATTGCTATGGTTGACAAATTAGCGAAGAAGAATGTTATTCATAAAAATAAGGCAGCTAATTTAAAGTCGAAATTGACTAAAAAAATAAACGCTCTTAAAAAGTAAGTTTATATTATTTTTTATATTATACAGAAGGCTCTGCTTCATTGCGGAGCCTTTTTAATTTTATTCCTATCTGTTTTTATAATTTTATTTACAATTAATTATTTTAGGGATGTTCTTTAAGATACTCTGTAAAAAGGGGTTTTAAAAACGGAATGATTATCGGCCGCTATTTTATTAATTTTCAGTATATTCGTAGCAATAAAGCTCCAATATGAAACAAAAAGTAAAATTTATAAATAAGGACAAAACTCAATTTTTCAGTACTCTTAAAGAACGCGTTGATAATTATTTTATAGAAAATAACATCTCCCAACATGCTAATACTACAATGGTTTTTAAAACTATTGTTATGCTTTCCCTTTATTTTGTTCCCTACACTTTAATTATGACTCAAGATTATGGCCTTATGGGAATGTGGCTTTGTACCGCGTTTATGGGGTTAGGCCTTGCCGGCATAGGAATGAGCGTTATGCATGATGCTAATCATGATGCCTACTCGGCAAACAATACCATTAACAAAATCATCGGCCTTTCACTTACCATTGTAGGTGGCGATACCAGGAACTGGAAAACACAACACAATGTTTTACATCATACTTATACAAACATTCACGAACATGACAGGGATATTGACAATAAAGTGATCATGCGTTTTTCACCGGTAGGAAAATACAGTGCTGTTCAACGTTTTCAGATATTTTATGTCTTCCTATTCTATTCTATCATGTCATTATACTGGACAACTGCTAAAGACTTTGTTCAATATTACCAATTCATTAAAGAAAAACATCATCGCGATAGCAAATCTCAAAGAGTGATAACCTTAATGGCCCTTCTTATTTGGAAAGCAATATATTATTCTTACATGCTTGTATTGCCTTTATTGTTGCTGGATATAACATGGGTACAATGGTTAATAGGGTTTTTAACGTTGCATTGTATAGCCGGATTAATTTTAAGTGTAGTATTCCAATTAGCGCATGTTGTTGAGGATACGCAATTTCCTATACCTGATGAAAAAGGAAATATTCAAAATGAATGG
>JBBSPS010000096.1:0-14026 GCA_038258655.1 Bacteroidia bacterium | reverse complement strand
TTTTTCGTTTTTTGTGTAATATTGTCAAAACCATTGTTAAATAAGCATTTATCTGTAAAATATTTATTTTTTCTTATTTTATATTATCGAATTTTACTATATTTGTTTTGCAAATTGTTTTGCAAATTTTATAAGACATGGAAGCCACAGTTTCATTATTTCACGATCTAAGATACGAAAAAAAGGAAGAAACCTATCCTATTAAGCTCTGCGTTATATTTAACCGCAAAAATAAGTTGTATAAAACGGGAATAGACCTTACTAAAGACGATTGGGTTAAAATGCACTCCCAAAAACTAAGAGGAACGGTTAAGGATGCACGTATAGAGTGCGATTTGAAGTTAAAAGTTGCGAGCGATATTATTAAAAGCCTCTCGGAATTTTCTTATTCTGCTTTTGAAAAGCAATATTTGGGAAGTGGTTTTTCTAAAGATGTATATATAGTTTATGAAAATTACATTAATAACCTTGACAAAGAAGGGCGGATAAGCACAGCCAGTTCCTACGCCTGTTCACGAAACTCGCTTAAAAATTTTAAAACCTCCTTGCAGTTTAACGAAATTACCCCCGATTTTCTTCAAAGTTATGAAAAATGGATGCTGAAAGAAGGAGCAAGTATTACTACTGTGGGAATATACCTCAGAGCATTACGTACATTAGTAAATCAGGCATTAACGGAAGGAATAATAAAAATTGAACAATATCCTTTTGGCAAAAGAAAATATCAGATTCCCACCGGGAAAAATATAAAAAAGGCTCTTACTTTGGCACAAGTGCAGAAAATTTTTGAATATGAAACCGTCAAAGGCAGTACGGAAGATAAAGCAAAAGATTTTTGGATTTTCAGCTACCTATGTAATGGTATGAATATAAAGGATATAGCCCGCTTAAAGGAAAAAGATATAAGAGAGGATAAAATTGTATTTACAAGAGCCAAAACAGAAAGAACAAAGCGTAGTAACCCTAATTCTATTGTTGTCATACTAAACAAAGAAGCCAAAAATATAATAAAGAAATGGGGAAATAAGCAACGTACAGAAAACAGTTATGTTTTTCCTATTTTACATGAAAAAGTAACACCCAAAGAAGAACGAACATTGGTACAAAATTTTACGCACGTTATAAATACTTGGACGAAACGCATAGGAGAAGAATTAAAATTTGAAATGCCGTTGACTACTTATACTGCCCGACATTCGTTCAGTACAGTTTTAAAAAGAAGTGGCGCACCAGTAGAGTTTATTTCGGAAGCATTAGGTCATACCGATATTTCAACCACTCAAAACTATCTTGACAGCTTTGATGATAATGTTAAGCGTGATTTCGCAAGTAATTTGACTGCTTTTACTAAAATAAATACCAAAAAGAAAAAAGAGAAGGCAACAGTATAAAATATATCTGAAACTATGGACTATTCAATAGATTGGGGAACTGATATAACAAAGGTCAGAACCAATATTATTTCAAATACAGAGCTAACTAAAAATAAATTTTTAGTTAGCAATTATTTAGCAAATATCATCGGTAAAAATTTAGATGAGCAAGCTAAAAAAGAATTGGCAAAAAAAATTCAAAATAAAATAACAATTGTTCCCAACGATAAATTTATTGAACTAACTAAATTAATTGAAGAACTTAAAGACAAAAACTATTGTGTAAATCTTCTTTTTGCTCTGATTGCCGAATCTCTTTATTCTATTAAAAGCAATTCAGGTGAGGCACAACGTATATTCGATATAATTGTTCAACGGTCAATTGCAATGGGAATGGCTCCCGATGCAAGTAATATTAATGATATTGATACCTCGTGGATACAAAATGATGAATCTCAGGACAGCCCGCATTTCGATTATATTTTTGCTCTTACTCTTAGACAAACATCATTGCAAAATATAAATGATTTTTTAAATTTTCAGCGTAAGGAATACAACGGAGATTTTAAAATCTTTTTGGAAATCTGTTTGAAAGAATATGAATCCTTATTTAATCCGAAAACAGTAGAAATAGTAACGAAATGGTTAGCATCTTCGATTACTATTTCCAATGAACAAGCACCGAAGAATGAGAAGGAGTTAATTGTATTCTTACCCCGCATTAAGCGGGACAAAAACGATGGTGCAACCGCCCTGACCGCAGATCAAAGCGCTTATTTAATGCTATTTTTAAAAGATGTTAAAATAATACTTAAAGACAATACCTATCAGACCAATGAAGAAATGGCTAAAGCTCTGCAAATAATGACAGGGTATAAAGCAGGGCAAGCAAGAAAAATGATGAGTACCCCCATAGAAAAAATTGATAAAAAAGAATTGAAAGTATTGAAAACAATAGTAGAAAAGCTACTATCATCAATAAATAAGCATATCTAAATTAGGGGGACAAAGTAAAATTGTCCCCTACAAGTCCCCCAAGACTTTTATATTCCTCCCTTTCCTTTGCGGTTGAAAATTAAAATTCAACCACATGGATACTCAATTAGTTTTAACAAACCGCGATGAATTAGAACGCTTAATAATAAGTTCTGTAAAAAAAGTAATTGCGTCCCAAGAGGTAAATAATTATTCTCAACCTACTGAGCAAAAACAAATTTTCTCAATTAGCGAAGCTGCTGAATTTTTAAACCTTGCCAAGCAAACCTTATACGGTTTTACATCAAAACGTGAAATCCCTTTCATAAAAAAGGGTAAGAAACTCTATTTTAAAAAATCAGAACTTGAAAGCTGGCTGCTTGAAGGGAAGCGTAAAACAATGACGGATATGGAGCATGAACTCCGCAAACGATAATTTTTTTTCAATTAATCTAATGTTTAACAATTAACCAAAATCAATCACCATGAAAACAAAGTTTGAAGTACCGGCAGATTCAGTAGTTGAATTTGCAGAAATTCTCTCGGAGAATGAATTAACAAATGAAATTATCGGTGTAACCGATGATGATGAACTAATTATTGAAGTTCAGTTTGACAAATCCCAATTCAATGCAGTAGAGGAACTGGACGAATTAGTGGAATCAACTGAAACAGAAGAAGAAGAGGAGGAGGAAGATTAATCCTCAATCGTTAAAAGCGGTGAAGGCTGAACTTTCACCGCTTTTTTGTTTTATAAAAACCCAATTGATTAAAGCATTATAAAAAATAAATATAGAAGATAATAAAATGTTCTCCTCCCAGGATTCAGAATATGTATATCGAAAAAAACAAGCATTGTTTGAGTTAGCAAAATTGCAAGAAAAAATTATTGCTGCTAAAAACAATGGTAAATCTTCTATTAAAAAAATTAAAGAGAACGAAAAAGCATATAGAACCTTATTTGAGTTTATAAAAATTGCTGATACTGTTAGACTTCAAGTAATTCAGATTAATGAAATTGCTGAAAATGAAATGAACATTGAATTTAATAAAGGATATGAACGTGGCAGAAATGATGCGCTTAAAGAAAACCACCCCTCAAAATATTTTGACAAAGAAGCCTATCGTGCATCTCACGAATTAGAAATTAAAAACAGATGGAGCAATTTATACTAAAAATTCGGGGCTGATGCTACTAACATCAACCCCGAAAAATGAAAAAAGTAAAAAATGAAAAAATCTTCTTTAAGACATGGACAAAATTAATAAAAATAATTTTAACGAACTACCTCAAATCAGAAATTCTATACAACGAATGAAAGATGCACAAAATCAGCCTCATATCAATCAGCTACTCGGCTATATATGGCAAACAAATGAACTTCACTTATTATTGGCCGACACAGGCATTGGCAAAAGTATTTTAGCCGTTGCTGCAACGGACGCTTTAACAAAAGGAAGGAACTTATTGTTTTTAGAAAATGAGAATACGCCATTACCAGCCTTGTATTATGATTTTGAATTATCCGACAGGCAGTTTAAAAAACGATATACCAACGATCTTGGTCAGGAATATGCCTTTAACGCTAATTTTTTTATTGATACGATTGACTTTGCAGCACTAACCAATATAAACCCTAAAGCAGAATTATTGACTTATTGTTTGAAAAATTCAGATATGATATTGAGAAAACAGGTGCAAAAATTTTAGTGATTGATAACCTGACCTTTTTAAGTACACAAAGCACACAAGATACACAGGTAGCATTAGAGGTAATGCGTAGGCTAATTGAATTAAAAAAAGAATTTAACCTTTCCATATTGGTATTAGCCCACACTCCAAAAATATTTTCTAATACTCCTATTACATTAAATCATTTAGCCGGGAGCAAACATTTAAGCAATTTTGCCGATAGTGTTTCCGCCATTGGAAAAAGTACACAGGGAAAAAGTATCCGATATTGGAAACAGGTAAAACCAAGCAGAAGCGGAGAATTGATATTTGATACCGGAAATGTGATTGTTATGGAAATAGATAAACAGAATACATTTTTGACAATGAAGCATATCGGTTTTTCAAGTGAATGGGATCATCTAAAAGAGGAAACAGGAAACGTGGAAATGCCACCACAGGTTTATGAAGTGCTTGAATTATTAAAACAAAATATGTCTTATGCTGATATTGCCGGACAGTTGGGCATTTCAAAAGGAACCATTACCAAATGGAAAAACAGGTATCCGCAATTATTCGTTTCCGTTTCCAATGTTTCCGAAGGGGGGTAGTCTTGGAAACGTGGAAACAAGGAAACGGTGGAAACGATTTAATTTAAACGTCAATTATAAAAACCACAAACAAAAATTTCGGGTATTACCATACTGTTAGGTATTTTAAAGGGAATAGTAACTAAATACGAAAACAGGTTTACATAAAATTCGTTTCCTCGTTTCCATGTTTCCAATGGAGGGTAGTCTTAGAAACGTGGAAACAAGGAAACGATGGAAACGATGGAAACACTGGAAACAATAATTAATTTAAACATTCAAATATGAAAACAACACCAATGAATTGCCAGTACTGCCAAAACCCATTTGAAGCCAAAAGAACGGATGCAAAATTTTGCTCCGGTGCGTGTAAACAAAACGCATATCTTGACAGGATGAAAGATTATACTAAACAGAAAGAAACAAATAATTTACTTCAAAAAAATCAATTTGCTGAAACGGTCAACCAATTGGAACAAAAAGTAATAGAGGTAAAAAAAATAAAAGAAGCTCAATTACAGCGGGAACAGGAAGCTCAATTGCAATCCATAAATGAAGTATTAGAAAAAATAAAACAGGATGAAACACAAAGAAATATAAAGAATACTAACGGAATGTTAAAAGGATGGATTGAGCAGCTACTTTCATTGGAGCAACAAGAGGAAGTATATTTATTTAAAGTAAAATCGCTTTGTGCTGATATTATACGTTTTACTGATAGTAGTCATTTCACCAATCTGCCGAAGGGCTATAAATATTTGGAGTTTATTAATCATACACTTTCACCAAAAGTAAAATCTTGGTATGATGGCATTAAAAATTCAAATGAGCGATATATTCATTTAGCTTTATCCGATGAATTAAAAGTAAAATTTACTCGTATGCTTGGGCAGATTGACGGACAGCTCGACTGTTAAACTTTGCATTTTACGAATAATTTACAGTAATAAGCCTGTATAAGCCTTTTATTTTATGGATAATGATTGTATTAGCTTTTTTGTTTACGGTTAATTTACTGATACTGAAAATTATTTTACGGATACTTTACGGTTAGCATTTATAATATATCCCCTGTAAAGCTATTTCGGGACAGTTACCTACAACAAATATTATTTGTTTTTAAAAAAATTCAAAAGTTCTTGTTTTTCAAGTCTTAGAGTAATAATTTCTTCTTTTAAATGAGTAATTGTAGCCTCATATAATTCTTTATGTGATTCCATAAAAGAGTGTATGTAAGCAAAATTCTTTTCAATATTTTCGACATTAAATTGATTAATTGGCGCACCATTAATTAATTCAATTTCTGAAATTTCCAAAACATTTGCGATTTCTTTTAACCGATCTATGGTTATTTGAGTTTGATTACTTTCAATTTTACTGTAAGCTGTCTGTGAAATCCCCAGTTTTTTAGCCACAGATTCTTGAGTTAACCTTTTCTCCTCCCGAATGAATTTAATCTTTGTTCCTATCATGACCCAAAATTATAACTTTTAAGAATAAATATAACTAAAAGTAATAAAAAAAGCATTCATGTAGAATTATTTCAGCTTTAACGTAATATTAATGGCGTTTATCCGTTTATCTACATATATTTGGCATCAATGAAAAAACATTAAAATATACTCAATTTTTATGCGGTTATCGCTTATTATCTTCTCCCTATTAATTTTTAATGTTGCCTGTTCGCAAATTAAAATTTCCGGCACAGCGATTAATCAAAATAAAGAACATTTATTATTTGCCACAGTAGAAGTATTATCTTCTAAAGATTCCTCTCTAATACTCGTTACATCAACTGATTCCGTCGGATTATTTTCCATTCAATTAAATAAACCTAAATCTAATAATCTTCTATTAAGGATTTCTCTTATAGGTTATGAACAATTATATTCTGCTGTTATAATTGATAGTTTGCAAAATAAAATTAATGTAGGTGATTTAATTTTAAAATCTAATGCCAAAGACCTTAAAGAAGTTATTGTTACTGATAAAAAAAATATAATTGAGCAAAAAATTGACAGACTTGTTTTTAATGTTGAAAACACCGTAGCTACTTCTGGTAGCAATGCTCTTGAACTTTTAACTAAAACCCCATTGGTGCAGGTGATGAATAATAACATTTCTATTATTGGGAAAGGTTCCGTAAGAATTTTATTTAATGATAAATTGTTTTATTTAGCTGGTGAAGATTTAATCAATTTTTTAAGTTCAATTCCTGCGGATGATATTATCCGTATTGAAGTAATTACCAATCCACCGGCCAAGTACGATGCTTCGGGTGGTGCATTGATTAATATTGTAACAAAAAAAAATAAACTATTAGGTACTAATGGTTCTATAAATACTTCTTATACACAAGCCTATTATCCCACTGGGCAGATTGGTTTTAATTTAAACCATCGAAAAAATAAAATAAATGTGTATGGAAATGCTAGTTATAATAAAGGAGCTACCCGTCCAGTAGAAAAAACAGATATGATTTATTCTACAAGAATTTTTAATCAAATAGAATATACTAAAAGAAATAAGGATAATTTTAATACTGATGTGGGTATAGATTATGAACTCAATAAAAAAAGCACTATTGGTTGTTTATATTCCGGTGTAATTGGGAATATGTTTGCAGTAAATAATACACAAGGTAATTATGTTACGGCAAACAACATTGCAGATTCAATTATTCTAACTAATACCAATTATACAAAAAAGAATAGTTCGCATTCATTTAACCTAAATTATTTATATAACATAGATTCTTCGGGCAAAAAAATAAATATTGATGCTGATTATGTAAGGTATAGTAACAATAGAGATAGAAATTTTAACGCATCCACTTTTGTTGAGCCCTCCGAGATTAATAGTAGCAATAGTAGTAAATACAATAACTCTAATCAATTAATTAATATTGGAACTTTTAAAACCGATGTAGAATGCCCTAATAAAATAGTAAACATGGATTATGGCTTTAAATTGGACTGGATTAACAATAGTAGTAATAATAATACATATAATAAGTTTGGAAATACTCAAGTGCTTGATACGACACAAAGCAACAATTTTATTTATAATGAAAAAACACAAGCAGTATACTTAAATGCTAATAAAACTTTTAAAAAATATGAATTACAAATAGGACTTAGGTTAGAAAATACTACACTTAATGGTTATACTCCTTCGGTAAATAATAAGATTAACCCTGTAAACAGAAATTATTTAAACCTATTTCCTACTGTTTATTTTTTATATAAGATTAATCCGAATAATACCTTGTCAGCATCTTATGATAGACGAATAGACAGACCTCAGTATAATGCTCTTAACCCTTTCAGATATTACTTAACGCCGTATATATACATGGAAGGTAATCCGTATTTAAAACCGCCCTATTTCAATAATTTTGGCATTACTTATACTTTAAAACAAAAATATATCTTGGGCTTAATTTATGAGGGGGTGAGTGATAACTATACCGAAGTCCCAACCCAGATGAATCAACAAATTTTAGCCTACTTACAAAACAATGTAGGTTCTACTAATCAGTATACGGCTTACTGTGTTATTCCTTTAATGATTTCTTCTTTTGTAGAAAGCTCTGTGGTTCTTGATTACATGAAATCATATTATAAAACAACACTTTTAAATTATGGGAATGTAAATAAAGATGTTTTTGGATGCGATATAAATGCCCAATTTTATTTTGATAAAAATCAACGATTTTCTGCTAATTTATCAGCACACATGTTTCCCTTTGGGTCTACGTTTGTAATAAATAATATGGGACATCAATATATTGTTAGTGCAGGTGTAAAAATAGAAGTATTAAAAAGTAGAGCATATATAAATTTGGGAGTAAATGATATTTTTAATGAATCAACACCGATCAGTCAAAGCATTTCCAAAGATGTTACTATCAAATTAAATAATACGTATGACACCAGAAATTTTAGAATAGCCCTTTCTTATAAGTTTGGGCGTTATGTAAAAGAAAAACGCCAAAGAGATAAAGGAAGTGAAGAAGAAAGTAATAGATTATGAAGGAGATAAAAGCATTGTAAGTTTCGTACTATTCTGCGCAGGTAGTTATGTAATTTGCTTTAGACGAAAAAAGAGGTAAGGTCTTAAAAGTAACCCTCAATAAAAGTAACCCTCAATTAATTAATTTAAAAAATGAAAAAATGAAACAAAAAAAAGAATTCGATCTCGGTAACTTTGAAGTTATGACAGAAACAAGTAATGGCAATCTAATAGGAGGCTTTTCTGCTGCTACTGGTGGCAGTAATGGCTCAGCCTTAGCTGCAAGAAATACCAATTGTCCTATTACCAACAATTGTAATGGTGGTAATTGTACAAAGGGTTGTGGAACACAATAAATAAAATAGACTTCTTTAAAGATATTACTATTATGGATAATAAGTATAATAAGTTATTGTATAGTTTTATTTTTCAAGAAGTCTATTTATAAATGCAGATTAAGAATTGAAATATGAAATTAATATGATATAAAAATAAAAACATTGTAAGTTTAATAGCTATTCTGCGCAGGTAGCTATATAATTTACTTTAGACGAAAAAAGAGGTAAGGTCTTGAAAGTAATCCTCAATTAATTAATCTTAAAACCAAATAAAATGAAAGAAAAAAAAGGATTCGATTTCCGTAACTTTGAAGTTATGACAGAGATGAGTAATGGCAACCTAATAGGTGGCTTTTCTGCTACTACCGGAGGAGGTAGTGGGGGTGCTCTTATAGCTGTTAAAAACGACTCATGTCCTATTACCAACAATTGTAATGGTGGTAATTGCGTACGTGGTTGCGGTAGTAATTAAACATATTAGATTGCTTCTAATAAATATTGAAGAAGTCTATTATAAACCAAGTACTAACTGTTTAATATTTTAAAAGATGAAAAAATTTAATTTAATTCCGTACGAAGTTTTGACAGAAACAAGTAACGGTATCTTAGTAGGTGGTTTTTCTGCTGTTGCCGGAGGAGGTATCAGTAATGGAAGCCTCGGAACTGTTACCAACAAAGATTGTCCTGTAATGGGCAACAATTGTAATGGACACAATTGCGCGCGAGCGTGTTCTGGAAAACTATAATGTTCATAAGCACTCTACCTATAAAAAGGTGGGGTGCTTTATGAGATTATTTGTAACAGAAGAAAAGTAACATTCAAATATTCGGGATCTATTAAATATTTAAACTAAATTATAACAAAAATGGAATCATTTATAAATATTGAAAAATTAAAATCAGATGAATGTTCAAAATTAATTGGTGGCTTTTCAAATGTGTTTTCAGAGCCACAGGATACAACATCTGTTAAGGTGAATAATTGTAATGGCGGAAATTACAAAGCTGGGTGTGGAAAAGCACCTCAAAAGAAAATTAAAAGTGGTGGAAAAAATTCTAATTGCCAAGGTAATTGCGTTAAGGGTTGCGGAGATAAAAAATAAAATAAATATTAACTAATCTAAATTTATAAAACCATGAAATATAGCCAGTTTAATAGTATTGTTCCTTATCAAGAAAAATTCGCTTTATTTAATTCATTTAATAACAGGGTATTGTTTTTAGTTCCTGAATTAAGAGATTTATTACAAGCTGCCATTCGTGAAGGAATTGAAAATCTTAAAGAAGTTCACCCAACTTTTTATGATTATTTATTAGACCAAGAATATCTTGTTGATGATTCTTGTGATGAAGTAGGTAATGTTAAAGCATTAAGTAAAATTGTTGATGAAAACCCGAAAACATTTTTATTAACTATTAATCCTACAATGAATTGCAACTTTAAGTGTTGGTATTGTTATGAAACACATATTAAGCAATCAAAATTAAAACAGGATATGATAAACAGGATAAATACTTTTGTCGCTAAGACAGCAAGTATTCAAAATTTAGAATCATTCTCACTTTCTTTTTTTGGAGGCGAGCCACTTTTGTACTTTAAAAAAGATGTCGTTCCTCTTATTGATTTTTTTACTGATAAGTGCATTGAAAAGAATCTAGCTTTTGATTTGAGTTTCACAACGAATGGTTATTTAGTTAACCAAGAGTTTGTTGATTACTTTGATAACAAAAATATTAAATGTGCTTTGCAAATCACTCTTGACGGATATAAAGAAGAACATGACCTTGTGCGTTATGTGAGTGCTAATAAAGGTTCGTATGAAGAAATAATAAAAAATATTCGTTTATTAATAACCAATAAGTTTTTTGTTCGTCTTAGAATAAACTATACTGATAAAAACATTCATAATATGAGTAAAATTGCAAATGAATTTCTAGATATTCCGCAAGAAATAAGAGATAATTATTTGCTATTTGATTATCACCGAGTATGGCAAGATCATAAATTGGATGACACAAGCCTTATACTAGATGAAAACATGAATACTATGCGTGAGCAAGGATTTAATGCAACAGGAGGATATTCTCCTAATAATGTAAAAGAATCATGTTATGCAGATAAAAGAAATAGTGCTGTAATAAATTATAATGGTGACTTATATAAATGTACAGCAAGAGATTTTAACAAAGAAAGCAGAGCGGGATATATTAATGAAGAAGGTGAATTAATTTGGGAAAATGACTATTTAGAAAAACGAATGGATGTTAAATTTAAGAACAAACCTTGTTTGAGTTGCCGAATAATGCCATTGTGTAACGGTGGATGTTCGCAACATGCTTTAGAAAAAGCGGGTGAAGATTATTGTGTTTATCTTGGCGATGAACAGGAAAAAGATAAAGTTGTTAAAGCAACCATTGAAGATATTTTAAATGCTGTTTCGTAAAAATAAATTCAAATTTTTTTATCAATTAGAGAGTGTAGATTGTGGACCGGCTTGCTTGGCAATGGTTGCGAGTTTTCATAAACAAGAATACAGTTTAAGGGAAATAAAATCTTTGTGTTCTGTAACGAGAATGGGTATCTCTGTTCAAGATATTATAAATGGAGCCAAACAAATAGGATTTGAAGCAACCGCCATAAAAGCAACAGTAGAACAATTAGAAAATCTACCTTTGCCAGCCATTTTATTTTGGAAGCAAGATCATTTTATTGTTTTGTACAAAATAAAAAAAAAGAAAAAAACTAGCATATATTTTCTTGCAGATCCGGGATATGGTCGTATCTCATTAGATGAAGATATTTTAGTAAAAGAATGGATGGGAGTGAATGATAAAGGAGTAGCATTAATTTTTCAATTTGATAAAGATGCTATACCTATCCCCCATCCAATAATAAAAGATGAAAAAAAAGGAAATTCTTACACTTTATTCAAACCTATATTTAATTACCTTAAAAAGAAAAAACTTCAATATTTTTTAGCCGTTATACTTTTATTCATTGGATTGTTGACGAATTGGGCAATGCCTATTCTTTTTCAAAAAATATTAGATGAAGGTATAATTAAAAAGTCCTTACATATTGTCTGGATATTGCTAATTGTTCAGTTGGTCTTATTTTTAAGCAATTTTATTGCTGATTTTATAAGTCATTGGACGATAACAAAAATAAATTTCCATTTGAGTATTTTTCTTAAAGAAAACTTTTTACATAAACTAATGAAGTTACCTATTAGTTATTTTGATACTCGTTTAAATACCGATACACTCCAAAGACTTTCAGATCAAGAGAAGATACAAGACTTCATTACATGGAAAGGATTGGAGCTTTTGCTAAATTCATTAAACATAATAGTTTTTAGTTTTATGCTTTTTTTTATTCATAAGGGAGTTTTTGCTATTTATATTTTTTTAAGTGTTTGTTCTATTATTTGGATAAGTTTTTTCTTGCGTTTACGTGCTATTGTAGAGTATTCTTTGTTTTTAAGGCAATCCGAAAATAGCAATAACTTATATGAATTTATTATGAATATGCCTGAAATTAAGATCAACAATGCTCAAACGAATATTATAAATAAAATTATAGCAGTTCAGAGTAAATTAAATTTATTACAATTACGTTCCCTTTTTTTAAATATGTATCAAATAGTAGGAGTGAATTTTCTTTCAAAACTAAAAGAGATCATTACCATTGCTCTGTGTGCATATTTAATAATTAACGATAGAATGACTATTGGTTCTCTTTTAGGTATTATTTATATTCTTGGGCAACTAAACAGCCCTATTCAAAATTTAATCAATTTTATAAAAGATGCCCAAGATGCTCATATTTCACAGAAAAGAGTAAATGATGTGTACTTAGAAGAAAACGAAAACAATGAAAATAATAAGTTAATTCCTACAATTATTGACCAATTTTCTGTTCAAGAAATATCATTTAAGTATCCTGGAAGTTTTAATCCCTTTGTTTTGAATAGGGTAAGGTTTGACATTCCAATAAATAAAATAACAGCTATTGTAGGTCAAAGTGGGAGTGGCAAAACAACGTTATTAAAATTATTATTGTCCTATTATCATCCGAGCAATGGCTGTATTTTAATAGGGCAAACTGATTTAAAAAACTTAAATACTGAAAGTTGGCGTAAAGAGTGTGGTGTTGTTACTCAAGATGGCCATATTTTTAGTAGTACAATTGGCGAAAACATTTCTTTTTCAGATTTAACTCCAAATCAAGAAAAAATTGAAATGGCAGCAAAAATAGCTTGTATAGATACCTTCATTAATAGTCTTCCAATGGCTTATAATACAAAGGTTGGAAATGTCGGGATACAACTTAGCGGTGGTCAAAAACAACGTATTCTTATCGCTCGCGCTGTTTATAGAAACCCAAAATTTATATTTTTTGATGAGGCAACCAGTAGTTTAGATGCTAATACCGAGCGATTAATAATGGAAAATCTTAATGACTTCTTTAAAGGTAAAACAGTAATAGTAATTGCTCACCGTTTAAGCACAGTTAAAAATGCCGACCAAATAATCGTCTTAGACAAAGGAGAGATTGTTGAACAGGGTGATCATACCGAACTAACAGCTAATAGAGGTGCTTATTATGAGTTAGTAAAAAATCAATTAGAATTAGGGAATTAGTTTGTATTCCAGATTGAGTAAACCAAAACTTGGCATTTTTCGATACATTTCAACTACTACACAATTACATTTCAACTTTATAAACTGTTCATTTTGTTTTGCAAAATGTTTTGCAAATAAAAAGGGTTACAAATCCGACTGACTTGTAACCCTTATTCTTATTGCTCCTTCTGCTGGACTTGAACCAGCGACCCTCTGATTAACAGTCAGATGCTCTAACCAACTGAGCTAAGAAGGAATTTTTATCCTTTACCTTGCTTCTTCTTCTGGACTTAAACCAGCCACCCTCTAATTAATCCCGCACCTGCGGGACTCAACCAAAGTGCTAAGAAGGAATTTTTATCCTTTACCTTGCTTCTTCTTCTGGACTTGAACCAGCTACCCTTTGATTAATCCCGCACCTGCGGGACTCAACCAACT
>JBBSPS010000095.1:0-14056 GCA_038258655.1 Bacteroidia bacterium | reverse complement strand
GGAGTCAAATCTTTGTAGAACAAAATATGGGATTCAGTCAGGCTCCGTAGGAGTCAAATCTTTGTAGAACAAAATATGGGATTCAGTCAGGCTCCGTAGGAGTCAAATCTTTGTAGAACAAAATATGGGATTCAGTCAGGCTCCGTAGGAGTCAAATCTTTGTAGAAAGCCAAATAAAATTTAAATGATTAAGTCTTAAACGCATGCCCAATACCTACACCCAATTATATATACAATTGGTATTTGCTGTAAAAGGCCGGCAAAATTTTGTCAAAGAAATTTTTCGCGAAGAAATTGAAAAATATATTTGTGGAATAGCTAAAAATCACAAACATAAACCCCTTGCGATTTATACAATGCCGGATCATTTGCACTTCTTAATAGGGTTGCATCCTGAACAAGCAATTTCTAATCTTGTAAGGGATGTTAAATCACATTCAACAAAATTTATTAATGAGAAGAAATTTCTACCTCAAAAGTTTTATTGGCAGGAAGGCTTTGGGGCATTTAGCTATTCAAAGTCTCAACTGGACAATGTGATCAAATACATTTTGAATCAACCCGAACACCATCGTAAAAAAAATTTTAAACAGGAGTATATTGAATTCCTGAATAAATTTGAAATTGATTATGATGATAAATATTTGTTTGACTTTTATGATTGATGATATTGAGGTTTCATTTCGTGCCACAACTGTAATGAATATTTCACTTGTAAAGATTGGCGCCTCGAAACTATAGAACAATGTAACAATAAAACTCTCTTTTCAAATGTCTTTCGACACAATCTATCAATATAATTTTCCTACAACCATTCGTTTTGGCGCTGGCGCCAGTCGGGAACTAGGTGATTATTTGGTAACAAATAATTTATTAAAACCTTTAATAGTTACAGACTCCACGGTAGTCCAACTGGGGTTTTTTATAGAAATTATTTCTGACCTGAAGAAGAAAAATATTTCAACGGAAATATTTAATGATATACATAAAAACCCCGTAAAATCTGATGTTTATAAAGGGACAGATGTTTATGATTATACGAAGCGTGATGCAATCATAGGAATTGGTGGAGGCGCTGCTTTGGATGTTTCCAGGGCAATTGCGTTGAGAATAAATCATCGTGAAGATCTTTTTAAATATGACGACCTCATTGGCGGAGATATTTATGTTACTAACGATGTCCCTCATTTTATTACCATACCTACAACAGCAGGTACAGGAAGTGAAGTAGGGCGAAGTGCTATAATTTCTGATGATGAAACACATCAAAAGAAAATTCTTTTTTCTCCGAAGCTATTGGCTAAAATTGTTTTTGCTGATCCATTATTGACAATGGAGTTACCTCCCTTTATTACCGCAGCTACCGGCATGGACGCATTAACGCATAACATGGAAGCTTTCCTTGCAAAGATGCCCCATCCAATGTGTGACGGAATTGCGCTTGAGGGAATTTCATTAATTAACCAGTCGTTGGAAAAAGCGGTGAATAATCCTGACCTTGAATCAAGAAGTAAAATGCTAATTGCGTCATTAATGGGAGCTGTCGCTTTTCAAAAAGGTTTGGGTGTAGTGCATTCGCTGGCTCATCCTTTATCATCGTTACTCGACACCCATCATGGACTGGCTAATGCAGTAAATATTCCTTACGGGATGCAGTTTAATATTGAAGGCTTCGAACATAAATTTAAACGATTAGCAAGAACACTTGAATTAAAAGAGGAAGCCGGTGCAGCGGTTGTGCAGTATTTATTTGACTTAAATTCAAAAATAAATATACCCCACCGTTTGAAAGATATTCATGTAAAAGAGGAACATATAGAAACTTTGGCTGATCTTGCCATAGCAGATTTTGCGCATCCTAATAATCCAAAGCCTGTTACAAGAGATGATTTCAAGCAATTATATTTGAATGCTCTTTAGCGGGATCATGATAAATAATAAAATGAAAAATATAGTTATCGGTATTGGCGAAGGTTCTAAATATTTCAATTATGAAAATTGGATCAAAGATGAACCAGGTGTGGAAATAATTAAGCTGAGTTACCACGAAAATAATTTTGATGAAATTCAAAAATGTGATGGGGTTATGCTTACCGGTGGGTCGGATATTAACCCCCGGTTATATAATCAACCGCAATTTCTTTCTTACGTTGACCCGAAAGAAATGGACGAAAAAAGAGATGAATTTGAATGGAAAATAATGCAGTATACGGAAGAAAATCAAAAGCCACTTTTAGGTATCTGCAGGGGAATGCAATTTGCAAACGTGTTTTATGGAGGCACACTAATTCCCGATATTCCTGCATTTGGGAAATTCAATCATTCAAAATTTGTTGAAGGTAGCGACCGGGATCATGCTATTGAAATTGATACCAATTCTCAGCTGTATAAACTTGTAGGGAA
The DNA here is from genome assembly GCA_038258655.1 of Bacteroidia bacterium. Lineage (GTDB taxonomy): Bacteria > Bacteroidota > Bacteroidia > 2-12-FULL-35-15 > 2-12-FULL-35-15 > 2-12-FULL-35-15. The sequence goes on along the minus strand of JBBSPS010000095.1, from coordinate 11,653 downwards.
GGCAAGCGGCCAAATAAATAGTGCACATCACCAGGGTGTGGATATGCCTGGCTTCGGCCTTGTAGTGAATGCACTCTCACCGGATGGGATTATTGAAGGGATGGAAAGAAAGGAGCCCGAAGGAAAATCATTCCTGATGTTGGTACAGTGGCATCCTGAGCGGATGACAGATCAGGAAAGTATATTTTCAAAAAACATTAAACAAAGTTTTTTAGATGCCGTAAGAAAAAATATTCAATAAGGATTTATGCAAATTATAAACCCTGCAACAGAAGAAATTATTAAGGAAATCGAAGAAGACACTAAGGAAAGTGTCGAAAAAAAATTTCAATTATTACGATCGGCTCGGCTTTCTTGGCAAAAAGTTTTGCTTACGGACAGAATAAAAATTTTGCAGGAATTTTCTATCCTCCTGAAGAAAAATATAGAAGAGCTTGCGCTGATTCTTACTAATGAAGTTGGGAAACCTTTGCAACAATCCAGGAACGAAATTAATGGCGCCATCAACCGGATTACATGGCTTACAGGAAATGCCGAAAAATTTCTGTCTAACGAAACCATGACTTTAGAGGAGACTCTTGAAGAAAAAATTTCCTATGAGCCGCTTGGGGTAATCTGTAATATTTCCGCCTGGAATTACCCCTATCTTGTTGGCGTGAATGTATTTGTACCTGCCTTGCTTGCAGGAAATACGGTCATGTATAAACCTTCAGAGTACGCAACTCTTACAGGTTTAGAAATTGAAAAACTATTACAACAGTCCGGGCTACCCGAAAATATTTTTCATGTTGCTATTGGTGACAGGCAAGTAGGTGAGTTGTTACTTGATCTTCCATTTGACGGATATTTTTTTACGGGCTCTTATAAAACAGGAAAATTTATTTACGAAAAGGTTGCCCATAAAATGGTTCCCTGTCAATGTGAATTGGGCGGTAAAGATCCCTTGTATGTTGCAGAGGATGTTGCCAATATAAAATCAGTTGCCGCCGCCACTGCCGACGGCGTTTTTTATAATAACGGGCAAAGCTGTTGCTCTGTTGAAAGAATTTATGTACATGAGAAAATTTATGATGAATATGTTGATGAGTTTTTAAAAGAGGTTCGATCATGGAAAACCGGATTGCCCGCAGAAGACGGAGTTTATTTTGGCCCATTAACAAGAAGAGGGCAAATTAATATTTTAGAGCAACAGGTAGATGATGCATTGCAAAAAGGCGCATCACTTGCAACAGGTGGTAAGCGCATTAAGGGGAAAGGTTACTTTTTTGAGCCTACTGTTCTTGCTAATGTTAATCATGACATGATTGTGATGAAAGATGAATCATTCGGACCAATCATTGGAATTATGAAAGTAAAAAATGATGAGGAAGCCGTTCAATTAATGCAGGATACAAAATATGGATTAACTGCGGCTGTTTACACATCAGACAAATCAAGAGCAGAAAATATTTTACAACAAATAAATACCGGAAGCGGCTATTGGAATTGCTGTGACAGGGTAAGCGCCGCCCTCCCGTGGAGCGGAAGAAATCATTCAGGCTTTGGAGTTACACTTTCACATGCAGGCCTGCGTGCATTTGTAAAACCCAAAGCCTGGCATTTGAGAAGGTAATAGCAGCATTACTCAAACTCTTTGACAGCTTCTCCCAAGTCAAAAACTTTTGCCGAGCCGTTCAACTGAGATTTCATCAGGGAGCTGCCCGCAGCGCTCCTGTAACCACCGGCACAATGAACTACAATTGGCTTATCAAGAGGAATCTCATTAACACGATTTCTTAAATCTGCCAGGGGTATTGAAATGCTATGGGGAAATATATTTTGTTCTTTTACTTCCGATGAATTTCTTATGTCCACGATTGTATAATCGTCAGTATGCTCTTTAAATTTTTCAAGATCTATTTTCTCATCTTTAATTTCTGCAGAATTTAGAATAAACGCTTCTTCAATTTGCGATTCATATCCAATCACGGCTGTTCTTTTAATCATTTCGGTCAAACTATTTTCATCAGCGCCGGCCAGATAAAACATTTCTCCCGGTCGAATAATTGTGCCCAACCATGTTTCAAATTTTGTTCCTTCCATTAAATTTACCGAGTGTGAAAGATGGCCTTTTTTAAAATCACTTTCATTTCTTGTATCAATAATGAATATGTCTTTTTTAAAACGATTGGTGTCAGCTCCTTCGATAACCCGCGACCCTCTTTTTACAAGTCCTACAGCTAATTCAAAAGAAGGAGCCCCCCTTTTATTTAATTCCACATCATAAGAAAAATAAGCAGGAACAAAAGGCTGGTCGCTCAATAATTCCTTTACAAACTCTTCTTCTGTTAGAGGTTGTAATGACCAATTGGTTTTCTTTTCTTCGCCTATAGTACTGCTGTTCGCTTCGCTTAAAGCCTTTCCACAAAGGGTTCCTGCACCATGTGCCGGGTATACAGTCACATCATCCGGCAATGTCGTAAGCTTCGTCCGCAGTGATTGATACATATCTTTTGCGAGTTCCTCTCTTTGAGTTTTTACATCCTCTTTTTTTTCTCTCAAATCAGGCCTTCCACAATCCCCAATAAAAAGAGTATCCCCTGTAAATACAGCTTTTTGTTTCCCGTCATGTTCCAGCACAATACAAATACTATCCGGCGAATGACCGGGTGTATTTAGCACAGTTAATTTTATTTTCCCGAATTCAATGACATTTCCTTCATCAAAAGATTGATGAGGATAGGATGCATTTACAAGTTTACTTGCATAAATTGTAGCACCTTTCGTATTATGGATTTCCAAATGACTACTTACAAAATCGGCATGTGGATGCGTTTCAATTACACCGGTTATCCAGGCACCCTGTTCTCTCGCAAAGTCATAATAAGGCTTTGGATCTCTCGCCGGATCAATTAAAATAATTTTCTTTTCACAATCACTAACAATTGCATAACTATAGTGAGAGAGATTTTTATCTTCAAATTGCTTTATCTGCATAATAATCTTTTTGTACTGTAAATTTCCCCTTATTAAATTATTTAACCGGTGATACTTGTCACAAAGCCTGTATTAATGAGGCAGCTTTTCCCTTAGTAGTCCATAAAGCCATGTGCCACTTATTGCACTTAACAAAGCAACAATAACTACTAGTGATCCTGAACCAATTTGCGCAAACATAGGTCCGGGGCAGGCTCCTGTTAGTGCCCAGCCAAACCCAAAAAGCAGGCCGCCATAAATTTGTCCTTTGTTAAATTTCTTATCGGCGATTTCGATTTTTTCTCCATTAATAGTTTTGATGCTAAAACGCTTTATCAGCCATACAGAAATTATACCGGTTATTACTGCGCTGCCAATTACACCATACATGTGAAAGCTTTGAAACCGAAACATTTCCTGGATTCTAAACCATGAAATGACTTCCGACTTCACCAGTAAAATTCCAAAAAATAAACCAACAACAAGAAATTTTAAATTGTATATGATAGATCTTTTCTTTTTTGCCTGATGCTGATGAGATTCAAAGAGGAAATTCTAAAATCATTAAAGCGTTTAATCGCTGTTTTTGTTTTTTCCATACTTTATAAATTTAGAATAAGTGGTAAAATAAGATTGGCCATAATAAACCCACCAGCCATAAAACAAATAGTTGCCACTAAAGAGGGTAATTGCAAATTGGATAAACCCATAATAGCGTGTCCAGATGTACAACCGCCGGCATAGCGTGTGCCAAAGCCCACTAAAAAGCCTCCAGCAATTATCATTATGAATCCTCTTAATGTAAATAGTGCATTCCAGTTAAAAATTTGCTGTGGAACTAAAGACTTGTAGTTGTCAATTCCATAACCCGAAAGTTCATTAACCAGCTTTGGATTTACAGTTACTTTATCCAGGTTCATAAAAAAAGTAGAAGTAATAAAACCACCTGCTACAATACCCGCGACTAAAAACAGGTTCCATGATTCTTCTTTCCATTTGTATTGAAAAAAAGGAATTTTTGCAGGCAGGCAGGCTGCACATATATGTCTTAATGAGGATGAGACTCCAAAAGTTTTATTTCCGAGAATAAGTAACAGCGGCACCATTAAGCCAATAAGGGGGCCAGCTATGTACCATGGCCACTGTTGCATTAAAAAATCAGTCATTGAGTTTTAGATTTGATGAGTGTGTTGAATTATTAAAAGTTTATATTTTGAAATTGTTACATGGTAAAATTTAAAGAGAATAACAGCTGATTCTTATGGATATACCCATTTATTCCCTTCTGGTATGTGTACTGATAACCTATATTCAGATCCGATTGACGTGCCTGCCACTGAATACCATTATAAAAATGGTTTTGATCAAAAGATGAACCACGCGCCTGAGTCTTTAAAAATATTTCATTGTAAAAATTATAATTAATCGAATGGCCCCTCTTTAAGTTTCGTATCGGTAAAACAAAATTGTTTAATAAACGGTAGCGCTGCCTGGTGGGGATATTAATAGTTTCGGCTTTTATAAAATCTACTTCATACAGCAAACGGTTAATGTTGAAAAAGTTTCCAAACCGGAAATTTTTGGAAATGCCAATCATACTCCGCAATTCATTTGAATGAATAAAATTTCCCGTCGTATTGTTTATATTTTCATTACTGAAATATGCTATAGGTGATGCAACAATTGTCCAGTTTTGTTTTAATTTATAAAAAGCCCATAAACGAATACTGTTAGTCATCGTGTGCTGAAATATATTTTTATCATGTTTTAAATAGTTAGCCTGCCTGCGATGTTGACCATCGATTCCTAAAGTCCAATGGGAATTAATCTTAGTCGTAATATTAATCTTTGACCAAAATTCATTCTGACTTTGGGCAAACAGCAAATTATTGAAGAGCAATATGAGAAGTATTATTGTTTTCAATTTTATACCCGGATAAAAATTTTAGTAATGGTTTCATGGATAATTATGTATGTCCCCATAATCAATACAAACCATCCAAATCCTTTTTTTAATTTATCGCCGGAGATTTTTTTGCTTATTGCATGGCCGGTAATAATTCCTGCTATGGCAATAGAAGTTATTTTGAAAAGGAAAAACCAGTCGATGTTAAAATGCCCGATATCACCTGTAAAGCCTATCAGGGAGTTTAATGAGATTATGAGAAGTGAAGTGCCTATCGCTTCCTTCATGGGTAGTTTTACGAGCAGTACCAGTGCAGGTATCAATAAAAAGCCGCCACCGGCTCCTAAAAGCCCTGTAACAAGACCTATTGCGACGCCATAAGCCAATAGTTTTAAAAGGCTTGTTTTTTTATTATCGGTAATTTTTATCTTTTTCCTGCTATTTTTTATCATTGGCAAGGACGCTATAACCATTAGTATAGCAAACGACGTCATTATAACCATTGATTGGGTAATTTGAAAATGTCCTATTACACCAAAATTTGCCGGTAAGCGGGGTATTAAAAATTTTCTTGTAAAGAAAACGGTTGTTATAGACGATAGCCCAAACAGAGCAGCCGTTTTAATGTCCACAAATCCTTTAATATAGTCAGTATATGCACCTACCAGGCTTGTAGCACCTACTACAAATAAAGAATATGAAGTAGATAACACAGGATTGATTTTAAATAAATACACCAGTACCGGAACGGTTAGAATTGATCCACCGCCCCCAATCATTCCTAATGAGATTCCTACAAGTAAAGATGCCATATAACCCAAAATTTGCATGGACACAATTTGGGTTTATTATTTATGAAAGACGGTGATATATGTCACACGAGTAAATTCTCCAGGTTAATTTATCTCAATATTTTGCCGGTTGACTTTAATCAATCCTTTTTCTGCCAGTTTTTTTAAAAGTCTTGACACTACTTCCCTGGATGTACTTAGTTCAGCAGCAATTTGTGAATGTGTGAGAGAAATCGTTTTATCATTAGAAATTTCAGAATGTTTTTTTAAATAAATTACCAATCTTTCGTCCATATTCTTAAAGGCAATCGCATCGATTGTATTTAGTAATTCTTCAAAGCGTGCACGGTATGTTGAAAGAATAAATTGATACCATGATCTATAGTCTCTCATCCACTGTTCGACCAGGTTTACGGGGATTGCATAAACTTTTGTAGGCTTAACCGCTACTGCTTTTATTTCACTGGTTCTGTTTTGCACAGCACACATTATCGATAAAGCACAGGCCTGTCCTGCCTCTAAATGATACATAAATATTTCATTTCCTTCTTCATCCTCCCTATATATTTTTACCAATCCTTCCTTTAAAAGAATGGTGTACCTGATATTTTGGCCGCTTTTCATTAGGTCTTCGCCCTCCGCAAATTCTATTATATCAGCATTCTTTTCAATTTCTTTTAAAAGATTAGTCTCAAATAGCGGGAAAAGATCTTTTATTTCGGTAACGGATAACATATATTTTTAAGTTAGAGGATAATAGTTATAATTTTTCCAGCTGAAAATATCCAAGATTTATTTTGTCCTCAGTTGTATAAGTTGTTGGTGAAAGAACGATACTATATTTTTCTTTTATCTCTTTTGGCAGAATGTCTTCAATTTCAAAAATATCATCAACATCAACTCCATATTTGTCATCGATATGCGACGGTGCTTCTTTAAAACCAGTATGCTTATAAAGTGCAGATTCTTTTGACCGCCTTATAGCGATTGATTTGTTTTCACATGCCACCAGCATTTTATAATGATACTCTTCAAATTCATTCTGCTTATAGCCTCCAAGATTCAGAAAGAATAATTTAGTTTGAGTGCCGGCAATATTCTTCGGCAATTTTTGGTTATCATATACCTCCACGGAAAAGTTGTCTACATTATTAACTTCTCTCCATGCATCAATATGGATGTCACCTTCCGCTTCAGGCCAGGATTTAATTATGGCAGGAATAAGATCTTTTAAATTTTCAGCAATGCTAAAAAAAATATCGTGCTGTTCTGTATAACGTCCTCGTGGAGTAGCTCCCATTAGTAACATGAATAACTTCACTTCAAATATTTTCCTGTAAAAATAAATGAAATGAGTTTAGCACTGACTTTGCCGGGTGAATAAGGATCATGAAGTGGCGATACTATTTTTGCCCGGCGCGGTTGGTATTGTATTTAATTGATCTACTGAATAACAAATAAAATCGTCATGCTTACATATGGTAATACATTTATGGATATACCAGGAAAGCATTAAGGACAGCAAGTATCCATATTATTTAAACTTCAATGCCAGTGTTATTATATCTGAATGCAAGCCATCGTTGCGATTGTAATGCCCGTATCGTAATTCAAGGCTATTAAAATTTTTTGAACCAAAAAGTCCGCCAGGCGGCACAATCCTTATACCTGCGCCCTCAAAATTGCTATTAAACTTTGAAAGGTCATCATCAGTTGTATAAAATTCCTCGGCGGCGCTGTGGCCTTTATAGGGCGCAAAATATTTTACACCATTTTGAGAATAGAAGCGATAGAATGGACTTATTGAAATGAATGGAGTAATTTTTACAGGGACTTCGATATTAAATGTGTTTGCATTTAATCCCCAATCACCATGATAATACCTGTAATAGGTTCTGAAAATAAATTTATCTCCCAGGAAATAGTTTAATCTTAATCCAAGAGGAATTTTAAGTCTTGATGATGGAAGTTTTTCATTTGTTTCAGATCCATCTGCGAAATATATTCGATGAAAAGGTGTACTTAAATAGCCGCTTTGATAAACCATGTCAGCCAGTAAAGCCAATTGTAATTTTGTGTTGATTACCTGCGAAAAAGTGAATGAGGTGCTGTATGAATTTCTTCCTGCAGTTGAGTAATTCTGGTCACCCCGACCCTGGGTTCCCGTTCGTAATTCAACAGGTAGTATTACTTTTAAGTTGTCAAGGTATGCCTGTAGTTTAACACTAAAATCACGATTTTTATCTTTTGAAGTTTTCGTGAAACCAATACCTGCGCCAACAGATTGATAATCGAACTCACTAGAGTATGAACCGATAAAATTGATTGCAGTACCTTTTTGCTCATTTATAATTCCATAAGAGAGCGTAGGATAAATTCTTGTATCGGCGTAAGACGCAGAAGAAATCGTGTGTGGATCAATATTATCAGAAGAAGCAGATGTATAATGGTCGACACCTAATTCAAAACTTATTTCGCGTTTCCGGTTGCGGCCGTCGTATTTATTTAGTTTTATTTCTAAAGTTGTGGCTATATCAGAAAGTTTTTCGGTACCAATGCCACCTGTAACGGGGGAACGATTTCCATCCTGGTGGTAATAACCGGTTACAAAATTTATTTCACTGACCTTTAATTTTTTATTTTTATAAAGAGAAGAATCTGCAGGCGATTGGGCAAAGGCACTCAATATTCCAACATACATTCCTATAACAGCTAAAGATAATTTTCTCATAATTTTTTTAATACGTTGATCAGTTACAGCCGCATCCGCCTCCTGTTTTGCCACCATTAGCCCCGGAAGCTCCTTCACGGTACCCCTGTGAATTCATTTCAAATTTTTCAATCTTTTTTGGTGCGAGCTCCATCTCAGCATCATTCAAATATATTTTTTGATATGCTTTTGGGGCTGTGCACGCATGCAGCATACAGGCGCTGCCTGCAACGAGAAAAAATAATTTCAGAACGTTTACAAATCTTTTCATGAATGTGATTAAGAAATTTTAATATCAGAAGAAGTGTACAATTTATTGTTCTCATCAATAATTAAGCAACTGACGTGAGGCAGTTGATTTATAAGATGCATTCCAGCTGTAATACCCATTACCATTACCGGTGTAGCCAATGCATCTGCAAGTTCTGCATTCGGGGCTACGATGGTAACACTTTTAATGCCTGAAACAGGGAAACCGGTTTTGGGATCAATTGTGTGAGAATATTTCTTTCCATCTATCACAACATTTTTTTCATAATTACCTGAAGTTGCAATTGCAGTATCCGTAATATTCAAGCAGGAGAAAGGATGATGTTTTACATCCGGATCTGCGATACCGATTGTCCAGGGCTCACCGTTAGCTTGTAGCCCCCAGGCGCTGAGATCTCCCGCAGCGTTCACTATCCCACTTTGTATACCCATTCCCTGTAAGATATTTTTGGCTTTTTCAGCTGCGTACCCCTTTCCGATTCCACCAAAACCAATTCGCATTCCCTTTTCTTTTAGAAAAACAGTGCTGTCTTTTTTACTAACAATCACATTTTTATAATTGATAAGTCGGACAGATTTTTTGGCAGTAGCGGCATCGGGCAGTGATGTCATTGATTGATCAAAATTCCACAGTCTTTTATCGATCGAGCCATAGGAAATATCAAACGAACCCTGGGTGATCTCAGAAATTTTAAGGCAGCGTATAATTAATTCAACAACTTCTTTTTCTACTTTCACTGGCCCTATACCTGCCTTTGAGTTAATCCGGTTTGTATCACTGTCGTCTTTGAAAGTGGTCAATAATTTTTCAATACGTTGAATTTCTGCTACGGCTGCATCGATACAAATATTTGCATAGACTTTATCATTGGCCATCACAGAAATTTCAAACCTGTTGCCCATCAGGCGCAACACTCTTTTATGTAATTGGTAAGAATTTACAGGCCTAACGATTTGCATTAGAGGCATTCTTTATTTCGTCAACAAATTGTTTGGCGGAAATACCAGGTAATCCGTCCCATACTTTTAGGATTTTTTCGTCGGCTGTCATTAAAATTGTATAGGGAAATTTACCTTCCGAATTGTACTTTGCGGCAAGATCTTCATTCATTTTTCTTTGGTCATTGGAAAGTTTATGTTTATTCTGTCGTGGGAAGTCGGCGTTTACTAAAACCAAATATTCATTGGCATATTCCTGAAAGGATTCGCTTTCAAAAATAGTTCTCCTTAGTTGAATGCATGGTAAACACCAGTCGGAACCGGAAAAGTTTACAAGAATTAATTTATCACTTTTTGATGCTTCAATTTTTGCATCATTAAAATTAGTTTGCCATGTTGCAGATGCAAGCAACATCGACGTAAAAAGAAGCGCATTAAATATTTTCACCGTTGAAGTTTATATATTCGGATACACAATCTAAACAAACTTTGCGCCCAATAAATCCTGACGAAACTATTTTCAGAATCTTTAACTAAAATAACCGGCCGTATAAATTTTGGCAGTAAGAAATAACCCTTAGGGTAACATTTTATTAGTTCCTTCTTTAAGTAAATAGGTGAAAATAGATTCGCAAAAGTTGGTCTAACGTAACAACTATTCAAATTGAAGCGTAAGCTGCGATGTACTAATTCTTCTTTTGTGATTGGATATAAAAGGACGGGCCGTAGTATTATAAATATGATACACCCCTGTTTCTTCATACCTGGGTGCTATAATCATTTTTACTCCATTTGCATACTGATTAAATAATTGATGCACAAGGTCCGGATGATTGTTATTTCCAGAAAGATGTGACAAAAATAAATGACTCATGAAAGATGGTCTGTGCTTTTTAAAAAGTTCCAGCGCTTGCATATTACTGAGATGTCCCATTCCGCCACGAATACGTGTTTTTAAAAAATACGGATATCTTCCCTGCTCAAGCATTGTATCGTCATAATTGGTTTCAAGAAAAGCTGCATGACATTGTTGAAAATGTGTTATAACATTTTTGCACGCAATACCGATATCGGTAAATACGCCAACTTTTATTTGGTTACAACAAACAATAAAACTATAGGGGTCTGCAGCGTCATGAACCTTCGCGAAGGCGGTAATAGAAAGATTGCCTATCACAACCGGCTCATTTGCTCTAAAAGAAGTTACAAGGTTTGTTTCGATTTTGCACCTTCCATACCTTAGTGTGCTTTGGGTTATATAGACGGGTAATTGATATTTTTTTGAGAGAACCCGTAATCCACTGATATGATCTGTATGTTCGTGAGATACAAAAACCGCTTTTACTTTCTGAATATTTAGTTCAAGGCGTTTCATGCGCTTTTCTATTTCCCTGCATGAAATGCCTGCATCTATAAGAACTGCTTCAGTCTCGTTGCCGATATAATAGCAGTTTCCACTGCTTCCGGAATTTAAGGATGTAATAAATAACGACATAAGCAATCACAAAGAAAAAGTGTTTTGATGAAATATAAATAACGATTGCCAATTAGTTTTAAACAGTTGTTCATTTTTGTTGGTTTGTAATTCTTTTAACCGTTTTATATATCTCCTGCTTTTTTCTTTGTCTTAAAAGAAAAGATAAAGAAGTAATACCGATTAACATACCCGAGACGGTTGTTACAACAATATCTTCATGGTTATGATGATTCAGCAGTGTATCGAGGTATAACCTCAGATTCACAATACAGATAGTAACCAGTGCAACGAGTAACCAAAAATTAAGAATGTTATCTTTTTTTGTATTGTATCCCTCGGGTAAACTAAAAATATAGATGAGCATGATAATACCTCCCATAAATGAACTTATATATTGAAATAACCTGGCGCCGGATACACGGTGGCTTAAAATATATACCGGCTCTCTTAAAACAGGTATTGCCTGCGCAAAATATTCACCTTCGTGAGTGAAGCTATCCCAAAAAAGATGAGACGCAATCCCCACAACTAGTGAAATCAATACAACAATCACGTTCTTCCTAAAATAGATGTTCCAGTTAAACTTTTCAAAAGTTGATAATCTT
>JBBSPS010000094.1:0-14292 GCA_038258655.1 Bacteroidia bacterium | reverse complement strand
GGGGAGCAATGGACTAATATATACCAAGTATTGGTATAATACATATTATGAATACAAAACAGTCCATTTTAAAAACCTCTCCTTAAAAAAGGAGAGGAGGTATTAGTCTATTTTATTCGCAGTTGGTATAACAGAGTGAAAAGAAAGGGGAAAATTAATTTTTCATTAGATTACCATAAAACCAACGGAAATAGTGATTAAACAATTTTTATTTCATTAATAAAATCACTCTTAAAAGATACTCCCAGTGGAAGCTCCTTTTCACCTATTTTTATGGAATTAGCATTAAAACTACTTACTTTATTTCGGTTTACAATAAACGATTTATGTATTCGTATAAAAAAAATTGAAGGCCAATTTTTTAAAAATGTTTTCAAATTCATAGCTGTAAGTAATGGTTTTTTTTCGCCATCTATATAAATCTTAACATAATCTTTCATTCCTTCAATGTAAATAATTGCATTTAATAATATTTTTTTATGACGGCCTTCGCACCTCAAAAAAATATATTCTTCTTCCATTTTTATAGTATGTAATTTATCCCACAATTGTTTTTTTACTTTATTTACTGCCGATAAAAAACGATCGAAAGAAATAGGTTTTAACAAATAATCAACAGCATTTAAATCAAATCCTTGCAAAGCAAAGTTAGGATGAGCACTGGTAAATATAACAAAGGGGGAGTTTTGCAGCGACTGTATCCATTCAGTCCCTGATATTTGTGGCATTTGAACATCTGTAAAAATTAAATCTATTTTTTGTGAAGAAGCCAAATAAGTATTTGCAGCAATTGCATTATCAAAATGCGCCATCAACTGCAAACTGTCAACTTTTTCAATCAGCAGTTTTAATCCTTCAATTGCCAGATGCTCATCATCTACTATAATACAACGAATACGTTCCATACTATCTTACTTTTAGGTGAAGAAATACGCAATACTCTAAATCTTTATCTAGAATTTGCAGTTCATAGCGATTTGGGAATATAAGATCCAATCTCCTAATAACATTTTGCAATCCTATTCCGCCGGTCATTTTTGTTGGTAGAGTGGATATTTTTTTTAATAAAGGCTTTGAATTTATAACTGATAAAAAGATTTCCCCCTTTTCAATTTTAAATTCAATTTTAATTTTTGCATTATCAACTGATTTTTCTGCGCCATGTTTAAATGCATTTTCAATAAAAGGCAAAAAAACAAAAGGCGCAATCACAATACCTGTCGGATCCCCGGCTTGCACAAAATTTAATTCTAATTTATGATTCATTCTCATTTGCTGTATTTCCAAATAATTTTTAATGTACTCTATCTCCGCTGATAAAACAGTAGTATCTGATGTACAGTCGTATAACTGGTAGCGAAGCATATCAGATAATTTTAATATTATGTGGCCTGCTGTTGCCGAATTAGTTTGATGAAGTACATAAATGCTGTTGAGGATGTTAAATAAAAAGTGTGGATTGATTTGACTTTTTAGAAAACTCAATTCCGCATTCAAGTTATTTTTTTCGAGTTCCTTTAATCTTACCTGATCCCAGTACCAATTACGTGTTGTTTTTATTAGCATAGTAACTAATACAATAGGACCAAGACAAGAAAAATCTGAAAGGAATATAAGATGTACTTTACCTGAAGGTATTGGAGAAAAGCCTACAAAATCTGATATTGAATAAAGTAAAATAGTTCTTAAACAGCTAATAAAGAATAATAGCAAAAACAAGAGCGCAATATATTTTATCAACTCTTTTTTGTAAAAAAAATTTGGCATAAGCACCAAAAAATTTACATAAACTGCAATCACTGATAAAATATCAAGAGAAATAGAATATACCCACTCTATTCTGGCAGTAGTATAATAAACTCCGGTACCAATACTAAAAAAAAGCCAAAACAAAATATGGCGGAAGGTGGCAAGACTTCTGTTATTGTTAAAAAAAAAGAATTTTTCTATAAAATTCATTATTAAATAACAGGCGATTATATTTCACCCGCTATTAGTGAAGGTAAAAAAAATACTCTAATAAATACGAACATCCAAAAAAAGAAAAAGCAATTGCAAATTAAAAAAATCGGGATGTGCGCTAAAGTGATACAGTGGTAGTTTTTTATCTGTCGAATTACTGTCCGCCTTTAATTGTACATCTGCGTAAAGCTCGAGCTTTAACCTTGGTCGTTTTTGAAAATTGTTTAGAGTGTTGTTTTAATTCAATGATGTCCTTGCTATCAATAATAAAAATCTGTCCATAAGCTGGGATTAATGACCACCGACTTTCAACGATTATATCCTGTCCCGCTTTTAAAACAAATGTGTAAGCCTGCTTCTCGCTGTCCTTTGATAAAACTGGAGTTGTCAAGTAAATATCCAAAAAAAATCCTGCAAACGCAGGACTCCTTTTTTTATTTATTAATCTGATTTAAAATTGAAATAATCACATATAATGCATTGCAACAAAAAAATAATTATACCGTCATAATTTCTTTTTCTTTTATTTCCAAATGTTTATCACACTTTACAACATAACCATCGGTTAATTGTTGAACCTTTGTTTCTCCTTCTTTTATTTCATCTTCCGGTGTTCCGCTTTTTTGTAATTTTTTTAATTCTTCATTTGCTTCTTTGCGGATTGTACGTATACTCACTTTTGCATTTTCAGCTTCTGATTTTGCTTTTTTTACCAAATCTCTTCTACGTTCTTCTGTTAATGCGGGAACTAAAATACGGATCAAGATGCCATCGTTTTGTGGGTTCAAACCAAGATTAGCAGCTTGTATCGCTTTTTCAATTGGCGTAAGCATTGATTTTTCCCAAGGCTGAACAACCAATGAACGGGCATCTGCAGTATTCACACTTGCAATCTGATTCAAGGGTGTCATAGTTCCATAATAATCCACAGAAATGGATTCCAACATAGTGGGGTTTGCCTTACCGGCTCGCACTTTAACTAATTCCGCTTCTAAATGAGAAAGAGCTTTTTCCATTTGCTCTTTTACACTATCTAATATAAATTGAATGTTTTCGTTCATTTTTTTAGGTATTAAGTATCAAGTACTTTTTACTATTGCAAATATATTTATTTTTTTCTTCTCCCTTAGGAGATATAAGAGAGGAGGTTAAAACTCAACTAATGTTCCAACTTGTTCGCCTTGCATAATTTTTTTAAGGTTGCCCGGCTTATTCATATCAAACACAATGATGGGTAATTTATTTTCTTTGCAAAGTGTAAAGGCGGTCATATCCATTACTTCCAGTCCTTTTTTATACACCTCATCAAAAGAAATAGTAGTATATTTTGTAGCTGTTTTATCTTTTTCAGGATCTGCGGAATAAATGCCATCCACACGTGTTCCTTTTAAAACAACATCTGCTTCAATTTCAATTGCACGCAATGTAGCTGCTGTATCTGTTGTAAAATAAGGATTTCCGGTACCTGCCCCAAAAATTACTACACGATTTTTTTCTAAATGGCGAACCGCTTTTCTACGAATAAATGGTTCACAAATTTGCTCCATTTTTATTGCCGATTGCAAACGTGTTTCCACTCCCGTTTTTTCTAATGCCGATTGTAAAGCCATTGAATTAATAACGGTAGCAAGCATTCCCATATAATCACCATGAACACGATCCATTCCTCCTTCTTCGGCTTGTATACCTCTGAAAATATTTCCACCACCAACAACAACTGCAACCTCTACTCCCATTTCAGCAATTTCTTTAATTTGAAATGCATATTGTGCAAGCCGTTCATTATCAATACCAAATTGTTTATTACCCATTAATGATTCGCCGCTTAGTTTCAGAAGTATTCGTTTGTATTTCATAGACCTCACCCTTTTACCCGCTCTCCACAAGAGAGGGGGCGATACGTATGGGATACGTATCAAATTTATATTTCAAAAATATTAAATGGCGCTTTGCACCAAAAAAAAGTCCCGAATAAATCGGGACTTTAAAATAATTATGAATTAGCTTAAAGCTATTCGTTTGAAGCTTGTTACTGTCAAGCCTTTTTCTGACTCATTCAAATATTGAGCAATGGTTTTTTTATTGTCTTTTATAAACTCTTGGTTTAATAAAGTAGATTCTTTATAAAATTTATTTAATTTGCCCAATGCAATTTTCTCAAGCATATCTTCCGGTTTGCCTTCCAATCGAGCTTGTTCTTTACCAACTTCAATTTCACGTTGAATGGTTTCTGCATCCACATCACCTTTATCAACTGCTACTGGAGCCATTGCGGCAACCTGCATAGCAACATCTTTTGCAACTTCAGGCTTTACAGTCGCAGAACTAAACCCTACAACGTTTGCCAATTTATTTCCAGGATGAATGTATGCTATAACAAAAGGAGCTTCAATAACTCCGTATTTTGTCAATTCAATTTTTTCTCCGATAACACCGGTTTGTTCAATTAATTTATCCGCGATAGTAATATTGTTATCGAATGCTAATACTTTTAGTTCATCTGCTGATTTTGGATTTTTTTGAATTGCGATATCTAAAATAGCATTTGTCATTTTAATAAAATCAGCATTGATCGCTACAAAATCTGTTTCACAATTTATAGCCAAAACAATACCTCGTTTGTTATCTGTAGTAACTTTAGAAAGAACAACACCTTCTTTAGATTCGCGATCGCCACGGTTAGCCGCTACTTTTTGTCCTTTTTTACGTAATTCATCAATTGCTTTTTCAAAATCGCCTTCCGCTTCGGTTAATGCTTTTTTGCAATCCATCATACCGGCACCGGTCATTTGTCTTAGTTTGTTTATGTCTGCTGCTGTAATAGTTATTGTTGCCATGCTTTTTATAGGATTAAAAAATGTCCCGATTTTGTCGGGACCTTTTTATTATTTTGTAGGGTTAATAGTTTTTCTTCTTGGTTTTGATCCAGCCGGTTTTTTTACGGCTTCTCCTCCTTCATCTGAAGGGCTGAATTTAGTACCTGCTTCATCCACTAGTTTTTCTGCTTCATCACGAGAGGATTTACCACTTTCTTTCTCTTCTAAAGCAGTTTCTTTATCAATTTTACGTTCCGCCAAACCTTCTTCAATTGCTTTAGTAATTATACCAGTAATTAAAGAGATGGATGTTGATGCATCATCATTAGCCGGTATCGGATAATCAACAGCTGTAGGATCAGAATTAGTATCAACAATAGCGAATGTAGGAATGTTCAAACGTTTTGCTTCCGCAACTGCGATATGTTCTTTAGAAATATCAACAATGAATAATGCAGCAGGCAAACGACTTAGGTCAACAATACTACCTAAGTTGATCTCTAATTTTGCCCTAACACGTGAAATTTGTAATTTTTCTTTTTTAGAAATTGTATCAAAAGTACCATCAGTACTCATTCTATCGATGGTACCCATTTTCTTAACTGCTTTACGGATAGTAGCAAAGTTGGTAAGCATACCACCCGGCCAACGTTCAGTAACATAAGGCATGTTCACTGCTTTTACTTTTTCTGCAACAATATCTTTCGCTTGTTTCTTAGTAGCTACAAATAATATTTTTTTACCTGATTTTGCAATTTGTTTCAAAGCATTTGCAGCTTCATCAATTTTTGCAACAGTTTTATTCAAGTCAATGATATGAATACCATTTTTTTCTGTAAAGATATAAGGAGCCATAGCTGGATTCCATTTTCTTTTTAAATGACCGAAGTGAGATCCGGCTTCTAATAATTCATTGAAATTTGTTCTTGATGACATTGAGTCTTTATTTTATGATTAATACTTTATTTGATAGAATCTTAACGTTTACTGAATTGGAAACGTTTACGAGCTTTTTTCTGACCCGGTTTTTTACGTTCAACCATTTTAGGATTACGTGTCATCAATTCCTCAGCCTTTAAAGCCGGTTTATGATTTGCATCAATTTCTACTAAAGCACGGGCAATCGCTAAACGTACAGCTTCTGCCTGACCTGTTACCCCGCCCCCTTTTACATTTACTTTTACATCATATTCACCCAATGTTTTTGTAACATTAAATGCCTGATTTATTTTGTATTGTAAAACGGTAGTTGTGAAATAAGCTTTATAATCTTTATTATTGATTATAATAGTCCCATTTCCTTTTTGCACATATGCACGTGCTACAGCGGTTTTTCTTCTACCAAGAGTATTTGTTACTTCCATTTTATTATTTAATTGTATTTAATTTAATTTCCTTAGGTTGTTGAGCTGCATGCGGATGTTCAGTTCCGGCATAAATAAATACATTACGTCTTAATGCATCACCCAATTTATTTTTTGGTAGCATACCACCAACCGCCATTCTCACTACTTCGGTAGGTTTTTTAGCCAATAACTCTCTTGGTGTTGCAAAGCGTTGTCCACCCGGGTAACCGGTATGACGAACATATTCTTTTTCAACAGCCTTCTTACCTGTTAATTTTATTTTTTCAGCGTTAATGATAACCACGTTATCACCTGTATCCACATGAGGAGTATAGTTGGTTTTGTCCTTACCTCTTAAGATAAAAGCCACTTTTGAAGCCAAACGACCTAATATTTCGTTTTCGGCATCTACTAATACCCATCCTTTATTTACCGTTTCTTTATTTGCTGAAACTGTTTTGTAACTTAATGCTTCCACTGTATTTCGATATTAATTTATATACTTAAAATGTCCATTTTTTCTTAAACGGGATGCGAAGATAAGCAGTTTTTTATTTCTGGCAAAATAATTAACATATAAATTGTTGAAAACTAATGCCGAAACAGAAGCGGGATTTAATCAACTACTCTCATAAAATCAATTCATTATTTATCAAAAAAGAGAGCTGCCTTAATAAAAAATGATAAAAGGTCATGCTTCTTGTTACTGATTCCTGACAATTCGATGACAATTCTTTCCATAATGCTTCGCAAATTTGTAAAAAATAACAAAGCGTATTTTGAACAGGCTAAAAATAATAGCATTCACTCACAAAACTACCGATCTAACTAATATCGGAAAACTTCATATTCAGGAAGATGCTATTAGATCCAGATTGGAAAATTTAAGATCACAAACAGGTGTAGATGAATTATTTTATTTATCCACTTGTAATCGTGTTGAATTTATAGTATCGCATAACCAAGGTATTGATAAACCGTTTCTTAAATCTTTTTTTACTTCGTTTGACCCTAGCTGGACCAAAGCAGATGTTAATTGGGCAATTGAAAATGCACAAATATTTAGTGATGATGATGCATTACGTCATTTATTTAATGTCGCATCATCCATCGATTCATTAGTAGTAGGTGAACGTGAGATCATTACACAAGTGCGCAACTCTTACGAAAAATGCAATGAATTTGGTTTCACTGGAGATTTGATTCGGTTATCCATCAAAAAAACAATTGAGGTAGCAAAGGATATTTACACACATACTAATATCGCTAAGAATCCTGTTTCGATCGTTTCATTGGCTTATCGAAAATTACGTGCGTTAAATATAAAACAAGATGCTCGTTTTTTAATTATCGGTTCCGGTATCACAAATACTACAATGGCTAAATACTTAAAGAAACATCTCTTCTCAAATTTTACGATATTTAACAGAACACTTGCTAATGCAGAAAAACTAGCAATAGAATTAAACGGAAAAGCATTCCCGCTTTCTGAATTAAAAAATTACAAAAACGGGTTTGATATTATCGTTACTTGTACCGGTGCCGCCCAAAGCATTATTACTCCTGAATTATATAAAAATTTAGTTGGTGATGACAGATCAAAAAAAATTGTGATCGACCTTGCGATACCTAACGATTTGGATATGGAAATAGTTAACAATTATGATGTAAATCTAATTGCAATAACTAATTTACAGGAAGTAGCGAAAGAAAATTTACAGGCGCGTGAACAAGAGTTAGAAGCTTGTAAAATTATCATTGAAAAAAATATTGAAGACTTCAAACAAATTTTGAAAACACGAAAAGTGGAACTGGCAATGAGTGAAGTGCCAAAAAAAGTAAAAGAGATACGTAAAACAGCAAATGAATTATTTGCGAAAGAATTAAAAGGTTTAAATTCTGAATCAAAAGAAGTGCTGGATAAAATGCTGTCCTATATCGAAAAAAAATACATCAGTGTACCAATGAAAATGGCAAAGGAGATATTGACTAATCAAAAATAGAATGCTAATTTTTATGCTTATTATAACTGCCTCTGATCTAAAATATTAAAAAATCGAACTCAATATCCCCATCTCTTTTATATATAATACCAAGAAATTGTAATAAATCATTTTTATCATGTGGATCATAAAAATCAGCGTTCTATCATAAACACGTTTATAAAAATGGATAGAAAAATAATCATAGGGTCCCGAGGAAGTGACCTTGCATTGTGGCAAGCCAATCATGTATTGCGTAAACTGCAAAAATTAAACCTGAACGTTGAAATAAAAATTATCAAAACACAAGGAGATATTATTCAAGAGGTAAGTTTTGATAAACTGGAAGGCAAAGGATTTTTTACTAAAGAACTGGAAGAAGCATTATTAAAAAAGGAAATTGATCTGGCTGTTCACTCACATAAAGACTTGCCAACAACTTCTCCTGAAGGATTAAAAATTGCTGCTGTTTCCGAACGTGAAGATGCTGCCGAATTAATCATCATCCGAAAAGAAAGTACTGATTCGATTCAAAAATTTGCATTCAAAAAAAATGCAATCGTAGGTACTTCGTCCGCAAGAAGAAAATCACAATTACTGGCATTCCGAAGAGATATCCAAATTCAGGACTTGCGTGGAAATGTTCCTACACGCATTCAAAAATTACGTGATAAAAAATATGATGCTATTATGTTGGCTGCTGCTGGCGTGGAGCGGTTGCGAATTGACCTGAGCGAATTCAAAGTGTTACGCCTGGATCCCAAAGAATTTATTCCGGCTCCTGCACAAGGTGTTTTAGGATTGCAAATACGTGAAGATGATCATGAATTATTTGAATACGTCAATAAATTAAATTCTGAAAAAGTAGCAGATATTATTGGCATTGAACGGAAAGTATTAAACCTGTTTGATGGCGGCTGTTCATTGCCATTAGGTATTTATTGCATCAAAGAAGAAAATAAATTTAAAGTGTGGACATCTAAATCCGAAACTTGGGATTCGATGCCCAAACGTTTGTATTTTGAATCGTTCACCGATGAAAAATTTGCCGAGAGAATTGTAAATGCATTAAATAATATAAAACCTACTTCTGTTTTAATTACTCGCGACCTGAAAGAAGATTCATTTTTTAAAAATGTATTAGAAGGCAATGGTTATAAGGTACAAGGAATTTCATTCATTGAAACCAAAAAAGTAGCGCTTAAAAATATACCGCAAACAGATTGGATATTTTTTGCAAGTTCTAATGCCGTTGATCATTTTTTTTCTCAAGATCCTGAATTAAAACCAAAAACAAAATTTGGTGTGATCGGGAAATCCACAGAACAGGAATTAAAAAAATACAATAGAAATGCTGCATTTGTTGGTTCGATCAATGACACAAAAGTGGTGGGTAAAAAATTCGCGAAAGCAGTTGGATCGGAAACAGTTTTATTTCCACAAGCCAAAGGTGGATTACGCAGCATACAGCAGCAGTTTGAAGATTCAAATAAAATAACCGATTTGGTAGTTTATGAAACGGTAAAAAAAGAACATACCAAATTACCTGAAGTAGAAATTGTAGTTTTTACAAGCCCTTCAAATGTGGAATCATTTTTTGAAAAAGCAAAAATTAATGCAAATCAAAAAGTAATTGCAATCGGAAAATCAACAGAAAAAAAATTAAAAGAACACGGAGTAGAAAAATGTTTGTTGCCACAATCATTTGATGAAGTAGGATTAGCGGAAGCTGTGTTTGGAATTTAATCTAGTTGGTAGTTGTTAGAAAAAACGACATTAACTAAACTAACAACCACCAACTAATAACTTACAACTAATGTTACAGCGTCCAAGAAGATTAAGAAAAAATGCAATCGTACGTGAACTGATTGCCGAAACACGTCTTTCAAAAGATATGTTTATCTATCCTTATTTTGTAGTGGAAGGGAAAAATATCATCCATCCTATTACCGCTATGCCAGGCATTAATCATTTTTCAGTAGATGAATTATTGAAAGATGTAGAGAAAGGTTTAAATATCGGCATCAACAAAATTTTATTATTCGGTGTAGGCGAACAAAAAACAGAAGATGCAAGTTCATCCTTCAGTAATAATTCTGTTGTAGTGACAGCTGTAAAAGCATTGAAAGAAAAATTTGGTGAACGTATTTATTTGATCACGGATGTGTGTGTATGTGCTTATACCACACACGGGCATTGCGGAATTTTGCACGATGAATATGTTCACAATGATTCTTCTGTTGAAGTATTAGCAAAAATGGCATTCGCACATGCACAAGCCGGTGCCGACATGGTTGCACCCAGTGATATGATGGATGGCCGTATTGCAGCGATTCGTGAACTCTTGGATAAAAATGGTTTTGAAAATACTGCGATCATGTCGTACTCGATTAAATATGCTTCGGCATATTATGGTCCGTTTCGTGAAGCTGCTAATTCAGCTCCGCAAAAAGGCGACAGAAAATCGTATCAAATGGATTTCAGAAATGGAAATGAATCATTGACTGAA
This sequence comes from Bacteroidia bacterium, assembly GCA_038258655.1. GTDB lineage: Bacteria > Bacteroidota > Bacteroidia > 2-12-FULL-35-15 > 2-12-FULL-35-15 > 2-12-FULL-35-15. The sequence goes on along the minus strand of JBBSPS010000094.1, from coordinate 3,677 downwards.
GGTTTATTGGATGAGGCCGAAGGTGCCGATGTGCTAATGGTTAAACCTGCATTGGCATACATGGATGTGATCTTTAATTTACGTCAGAATACGTTATTACCTGTTGCTTGTTACAATGTATCCGGTGAATATTCTATGGTGAAAGCTGCTGCTGAAAAAGGCTGGATAGATGAACAAAAAATTGTGATGGAAAATATGTATGCATTTGCACGCGCAGGCGCAAACATTATTATTACGTATCATACAAAAGATATTTTGGAGAAGGGGTGGTTGTAGGTTGGTTAATTGGCTCACTTGTTCATTAATCGCAATTACTGAATTTTCGATTTGATTTTTTTTTCAACACTTTCGTTTTAGAATTATTATTTAGTTGTATTAAAACATCTCCTGCTAATTTATAATGCAATTGCCCTGGATATATAACCAAATAAAACAAATTATTTTGTATCTTTATAGATGTTAAAAAATTAACAAATTGTAGGAGATATAATAATGAGTATTACTTCAGTACAAGTTTTAGAAGCATTAAAAAATGTAGAAGATCCAGATTTAAAAAAAGATCTGGTAACGCTTGGGATGATCCGCGATTTACAAGTGGACAATAAAAATGTAAGTTTTACTGTTGTGCTTACAACGCCTGCATGCCCTATGAAAGAGATGATACACAAAGCGTGTGTAAATGCTGTTTTGCATTTTGTAGATAAAGAGGCGAAAGTAAATGTAAAGATGACATCCGATGTAACATCACGCAAAACCGGAGGAACATTATTACCAAAAGTGAAAAATATTATCGCTGTTGCATCCGGCAAAGGTGGCGTTGGTAAATCTACGATAGCTTCCAATCTGGCTGTAGCACTGGCAAAGCAAGGTGCATCCGTAGGATTAGTTGATGCTGATATTTATGGGCCATCGCAAACCCTGATGTTTGACGTAGTGCACGAAAAACCGATGATAAGAGTAATTGATGGAGTGAATAAAATTATTCCAGTTGAAAGTTATGGTGTAAAATTATTGTCTATTGGTTTTTTTGCGGATGCGTCACAAGCCATTGTATGGCGCGGCCCAATGGCTGCAAAAGCCTTAACACAAATGTTTGCTGAAGCCGATTGGGGTGAATTGGATTATATGATCATTGATCTTCCTCCCGGAACAGGTGATATTCATTTATCTTTGGTGGCGGCTGTTCCATTGAATGGTGTGGTGATAGTTAGTACTCCGCAGCAAGTAGCGTTAGCGGATGCACAAAAAGGAGTGGGTATGTTTCAGTTACCACAAATAAATGTGCCTGTTTTAGGCATCGTTGAGAACATGTCATACTTTGCTCCTGCTGAATTGCCCAACAATAAATATTATATCTTTGGTAAAGACGGAGCAAAAAAATTAGCGGAACAATTGCAAGTTCCTTTATTAGGAGAAATCCCATTGGTACAAAGTATTTGTGAAGCAGGTGATGCAGGCCGTCCGGCAGTATTGCAGGAAAATACATCACAAGCAATTGCATTTATGGAAATGGCAAGTAATATAGCACAACAAGTATCCATTGTAAATTCCCGTAAAAAGGAATTGGTTCATTAACCTCACTCCTAACGTCCTCTCTCCTGAGGGCGAGGGAACGTTAGGTGAGTAGCAAACACACATTCGTAATTAGTATTAATTCGATATTCGTTGGTAAATGGTTGATCTAACAAAAAGAGTAGAAGAAGCATTGGAGCTGATTCGCCCGTATTTACAGGCCGATAGAGGCGATGTAACATTAATTGAAATTACGGATGATAAAATTGTGCGCCTAGAATTACAAGGAGCTTGCAAATCATGTTCTATGAGTATGATGACATTAAAAGCGGGAATTGAAGAAGCTATAAAACGTGCAGTGCCCGAAATTAAAGCTGTTGAAGCGATCAATCTTACTACAACAGTTTAAAAAAATATCTAATAAAAAAGCGTTCCGTAAAATTGCGGGGCGCTTTTTTGTTTTAGAGTTTCATCAGTCAATATTTTTTAGATATATATTTAAACAGGCTACTCCTATGAAGCTTGATAAATAGGGATAAGAAATTAAAACTACTCAATAACCAACTTACTTGTTAATCGTTTACTATTAACATCAACAGTAACAAAATAAATTCCATTTATTAATCCTTCACGATCAATGATCAGGTGATTACTCGCGGTAGCATATCTTTTCATCAAACGTCCTTCCGTATCATATAAATTAATTAATGCCTGCTGATTATTCAATTTTCCCAAATCAACGTGTATATCATTGGTTGCCGGGTTCGGATAAATACGCAGATTGTTATTCACGAATAGTTCATTTATGCCCACTGTGCAAATTGATGGATAAGCAATAGTGCATGTGCTGTGCGTCAACCTATCAGTAATATAAACCGTACAGGTAAACCCAACCGGTAAACTTGTTAATGTAGTGGGGATAACATGAACCAGTGTGTCGCCACCAAATTGCGCGAAATAATACGCTAAGCCATTAATGTTCGCAACAGTATCACCAAGCGTATTAGTAACCTGGATAATTGGATAGTTAACTTGTGTGGTAGAATCATTACCGTTAAATATTGTTAAATGCATTTTATTGTTTACTGAATCAACGGAAACATTTAAAACACAAAAATTATTGCAATCGGTAACTTGTGCTTTGCTTATAACTATTGATGCGCTTATTAAAACAAATAAAAAAATAATTTTTCTCATAATTTATGTGTGCTGAATTTTTGAATAAAGATAATGAAAGTATTAAGATGGTTTCTATGAGATAGATATCTAAAAAAAATGATTACACTTTTTCTGAGTGTAGAGATTATGTATCTTTACGTTCTAAATTTTATCATACAATAAGCATTATATAAACACACAACAAATGAAACTAAAAAACATTTCAATAGCTCTTCCAATTATATTGTTAGCTGCATGTTCAAACACCAATCCTGAATCCTCAAAAGGGTTTGAATTAAAAGGCAAGCTCAACAATACGCATAATGATACGCTTATACTTGAACAAATGTCTCCGACAGGTTTAAAAGCTGTTGATACCGCTATAGTGAATGAAAAAGGCGAATTTAATATGAAAGCACCTATCAAAGAAATTGGGTTTTACCGTTTAAAAGTTTCAGATAAAAATTTCGCGACTTTTATTTTTGATGTGAATCAAAAAGTTAATATGACCGGTAATGTAGCTGATCTAGGCAATACCTATACTGTTGATGGTTCGCCTGATTCAAAATTATTTTGGGAGATCAACCAAGCTTCAATGAAAAATTATCATCAAAGAGATTCATTACAAAAAACATTTCAGGCATATGTGAATATGGCAAAAATGGATTCACTCAAAATTGATTCCATGAGCAACGCGCTTGAAAAACCTTATATAGCCCTAGTTGAAAAACACAATACCTACTTAGAGAATTTTATAAAGAAAAACCCGACATCATTTGCTTCAATAGCCGCTATTCAACAATTACCTATCGAAAAATTTCTGGATACCTATATAAAACTAGATGATGGATTATTTAAAAAATACCCAAATTCTCCCTATACTAAATCATTTCATGAAACTGTATCATCACAAAAAAAATTAGCCATTGGCACGCCTGCTCCTGAAATTTCAATGAATACACCTGCTGAAAAACCCTTAGCACTTTCATCATTAAAAGGAAAAATAG
>JBBSPS010000093.1:0-14306 GCA_038258655.1 Bacteroidia bacterium | reverse complement strand
CCGATATTCAGCGGTTAACATAATAGGGCCCCACAAAATAGCATTAGGGTTCGTTTTTATAATGATAGGTTGGTGAGGATAATGAGCAGTTTTTTTTTGGATCGGGTTTAAACGTATAGTATCAGTAGGAGTGAGGATATGGGCATTTATACTTTGCAGTATCAATGAAAATAAAAAAAAATATATTGTTTTTTGTAATTTCATTCGTCACTGTCAGTCAATATATAGCGTGGTAAAGGCGTTACGGCCTGTGTTGTAAAATCCTGTTTTAAATATTTATAATAACCAGTAATAGCTATCATCGCGGCATTATCAGTACAATATTCAAAATTAGGAATAAATACCTGCCATTCCAATTCTTTTTCCAGTTGCAACAACCTACTGCGTAATCCGGAATTTGCCGACACTCCGCCTGCAATTGCAATTTGCCTGATACCGGTTTGTACCGCCGCTTTTTTTAATTTATCCATTAGCATATCAATAATGGTACGTTGTATAGAAGCGCAAATATCGGATTTACGCTCTTCAATAAAATCAGGATTTTTGGCCGTTTCATTTGTGATGAAATTCATAAACCCTGTTTTTAATCCGCTGAAACTAAAATTTAATAAAGGCACTTGTGGTTTTGAAAAAGTAAATGCTTTAGGATCTCCATCTTTCGCCAACTTATCAACCAAAGGGCCACCAGGGTAAGGCAATCCGATGACCTTTGCCACTTTGTCAAATGCTTCACCTGCTGCATCATCAATGGTTTCGCCCAGAATGTGCATATCAAAAAAATTATTCACTAAAACTATTTGTGTATGTCCTCCTGATACAGTTAAACATAAAAACGGAAAAGTTGGAAATCTATCAGCTCCCCTCTCCTTTTCAAGGAGAGGGGCTGGGGATGAGGCAATAAAATGAGCCAATACATGCCCTTGCAAATGGTTTACTTCAATAAGTGGAATATTTAATCCCATTGCCATTGCTTTTGCAAAAGATGTTCCAACAAGCAAGGATCCCATTAAACCAGGCCCACGGGTAAAAGCGATAGCGCTTATCTCATTTTTTTTGATGTTCGCTTTTTTAATTGCCTGGTCAACAACAGGAATAATGTTTTGCTGATGCGCACGAGATGCGAGCTCCGGAACAACGCCACCATACAATGTGTGTACATTTTGTGTGGCAAATATATTGGCAAGCAATTTGCCATCTTTTATTATAGCAGCAGCCGTGTCATCGCAGGATGATTCAATTCCTAAAATAATGATTGGTTTGCTCATATTCGTTAACTTTGCTTGTTTTTCTAATTAACAAAGGTATTAAAAAACTCACCAATATATTATTCCGATTCGTTGCGCTACTTATCTTTCTATTGATAGTGGTGTTTTTGTTGGTACAGGTAACCAGTGTACAAGGTTATATGGCAAAGAAGACAGCGGACTATCTTTCAGAAAAATTTCATACGCGCATTGATATAGGCGGCGTTGAGATCCGATTTTTTAAAAAGGTTGTATTGAACGATGTGTATATCGAAGACTTGCATCATGATACATTATTATATTCAAAAAGATTAAACATCGGCATTGAAGATATTGATATAAAGAGGCGAAAAATATATATCAGTGATGTTATTTTGCTTAATACCAAAGCTAAATTGAAGAAGTACAAAGCAGATAAAGATTTTAATTTTCAATTTATTATTGATGCTTTTGCAAAAGATACTGTAAAAAAAGCCTCTGCACCATGGGATATTCGTTTTGAAGAAGTAACACTCGTAAATTCTACATTTGCTTATCGCGATGAAGATGATACTACAACTACCAGTGGAGTTAATTATTTCGACCTGCGAACAAATGACGTTAACGGAAGATTGAGCGGTATTCGTTTCGAACAAGATACCATTCGCGCAACTATTGATTACCTGTCAACCATTGAAAAAAGTGGTTTTATACTTCAAAATTTTAGCAGTTATGTAAAAATTAGTCCCGTAGGAATAATTTTTAATGAGTTGAAAATAAAAACCCCTGCAAGTAGTATCACTACTGATCTTTCCTTTAAATATAAACGTTACAGGGAGTTTAAAGATTTTATAAATAAAGTCGAATTCAAAGCAGATTTCGATCATTCGTTGGTTGAGATGGGCGATATCGCTTATTTTGCACCCGCATTAAAAGGCATGTATAAAAATCTTACTTTATCCGGTAAGGTTAGCGGCAAGATAATGGACATGAGAGGAAAAGATATGAATATCTCATTCGCTGGTAATACACAATTCATCGGTGACATCACATTAACAGGCCTGCCCAATATGGATGAAACCCTTATTTATCTAAATGTTAAAAAGCTAACGACAAATTATTCCGACCTAATACAGATCCCGATTCCACCATTTGAAAAACACCATACATTGCTAATTCCGGTTAATATAGCCAAGTTAGGAAATATGAAATTTAAGGGCACATTTACCGGATTGTATAATGATTTTTATGCGTACGGTGATTTTTCAACTGCATTGGGTAATCTTTCAACCGATCTTTCTCTTAAACATGATGAGAAAAAAAATAAAGAAATTTATAAAGGAAAATTAAAATCGAAGGCATTTGATTTTGGAAATTTTCTGAATGTGTCTATGTTAGGCCGGGCCACGGGTAACGTTGATATATATGGTGAAGGTTTTGCGCTTGATGACATTACCGCAAAAATGGTAGGGACTATTAATAGCATAGAGTTTAAAAAATACACCTACAATAATATCGCGATAGAAGGTAATATCGCGAAGAAAATTTTTAAAGGAAAATTAAATGTAAAAGATGATAATATTGATTTTGATTTTAACGGTAAAGTTGATCTTACCCAAAAACTACCTAATCTCGATTTTATTTCCACAATTAATAAAGCGGACCTTGGAGCTTTACACTTTATTACTACCACAAAGAAAACGAATTTTTCTACACAGTTGATTGTAAATGTTACAGGTAACAACATTGATAATTTGAATGGAGAAATAAACTTTGATAACACTATTTATAAACAGGATAATGAAGTTTATAAAATGAGTGTATTTGATCTTACTTCAGAAGAAAAAAATGGTTTTAAAACAATAAAATTAATTTCCGATTTTTTAGACGCCAAAATTGATGGAAATTTTAAAGTGCTTGACTTGCCTGTATCCGTTGAGAAATTATTAAGTAATTATTTGCCCGCGTATTTTTATAATAAATCGGCATCTAAAAATGTTTCGCCTCAAAATTTTGAATACAGTTTTTTATTTAAAAAAACAGATGATGTTACGCGTCTATTTGCACCTGATATAACCATCGCCCCAAAAACACTTGTAAAAGGAAAGTTTAATTCTTTCGAAAAGGAATTTTCAATCGTAGGTAATTCTACTCGATTAAACATATATGGTAATGTTATGAAAGATTGGAGTATTGATGCCTCAACATTTAAAAACGAACTCGATTTTAATATGGATGTTAAACGGTTATATTTAAGTGATAGCTTGTGGATGAATGATTTTAATATTTCCACTAAAACACATTCGGATAGTGTAAATCTTTCTATAACATGGGATAATAAATCAGAAAAAATAAATAAAGGCGATATTAAAGCGTTTATGAATGTTATATCAGGCAATAACTTTGAATTTAAAATATTACCATCTGAATTTACAATAAATGATTCGGTTTGGGATGTTCATAGAGCAAATGAAGTAAAGGTAGATTCCTCATACATAACTGTAAAGGATCTCACATTTGAACATGGAAATCAATCCATATCCTTGAATGGTATTGCATCTGATGATAAGAAAGATGAAATGAAACTTGATTTTATTGATTTTAAATTGGCAAATTTTAACGCGTTCTTAAAACCATTTGGAGTAAAGCTAAATGGTAAAATTGATGGAGAATCAATTGTTACAGATGTTTATCACGGCATGGTATTTACCAGCAACAATAATTTCAAATCATTTACTGTGAATGATAATGATATGGGAGATGGGAAAGTAGAAACCGTATGGGATAAAACAAAAGAAGCCTTGTATCTGCATGGATCATTTACACTTGGTATTGTTCCTAATGTTTTATTTTCGGGTTATTATTATCCTAAAAAGCAAGACGATAATCTGGACATGGAATTAAATTTGCAATCGCTTCAAATGCAAATTTTCGAACCGTTTATAAAAAATTACTGTTCCGATTTCAAAGGCTTTTTTGCGGGAAATGTTGTGATTAAAGGTTCAGTAAAAAAACCAAAAGTATCCGGGCTAATCAATGTGAATGCAAAAAAAGTAACTGTTAATTATTTGAATACAACCTATAATTTTTCGCACAATATCGTAGTTGAAAATAATTCGTTTGGTGTTGAAAACATGGATGTATATGACGTTAATCATAACAAAGCGGTAATTACAGGGAAAGTATATCATGACAATTTTAAAAATTTTCAGCTGGATATTGATATTCAAACATATAAATTTATGTGCCTGAATACAACAGAAAAAAATAATGGCCTATATTATGGAAAAGCGTTTGTTTCAGGGCCGGTCAATATTTTTGGATTTCTCAATGATATTATACAAATCGATGCCAATATAAAAACTGAAAAGATAATTACAAACAATAAAGCAGATAAATTAAATGTGCTTTCAAAAATAGAATTAACAAAAATTTATATCCCACTTTCAGGAACTTCGGAGGTAAGTCAAAATAATTTTATTTCGTTCATAAATAAGGATAGCACCATTAATTTTAATAATAATTACAAAGTAATATTAGGAGGTTTAACGCTTAATTTTGATGTGGAAGCAACGCCGGATGCTGAAATTCAATTAATATTTGATCAAAAAGTAGGAGATATAATTAAAGCGAGAGGAAATGGGAATATTAAATTAGATATTAATTCACAAGGTGATTTTAAAATGTATGGCGATTATGTAATTCAAAGTGGAGATTATTTGTTTACCCTTAAAAATATTATCAACAAACGATTTGATATTGAAAAAGGAGGAACCATTAAATGGACCGGCATACCTTATAAAGCGGATATAAATTTAAGCGCTGTTTACAAGGCACGTGCGTCATTACAACCTTTTTTTCCTACTGATTCAACAAGTATATATAAGAAACGTTACCCTGTCGATTTGAAATTGTTGATGACAGGGGATTTATTATCTCCTGAAATTAATTTTGATGTAGGACTTCCAACCATTGATGCAAGTACGCGTCAAACTGTTTTAAGTTATATTAATACAGATGTCGAAAAAAATCGCCAAGTGTTTTCATTACTTATTTTAAACAGCTTTGTAACACCTTATCAGCTTAGTAATACAAGTGCCGGCCCAAATGCAACAGATGCCGCCGCTAGTAATTCTACCGAATTATTATCCAATCAGCTTAGTAATATGTTGAGCAAAATCAGCAAAGATGTGGATGTAGGTATTAACTATCGCCCGGGAGACGCTATTAGTAAAAATGAGTTAGAGGTCGCTTTATCAACGCAATTATTTAATGATAAATTAACGATTGATAGTAACGTGGGAGTGAATAATAATAATACAACCAATCAAAATGCGAGCAATATTGTTGGTGATGTGAATGTGGAGTATAAATTAACGGATGATGGGAAAGTACGGATCAAAGCATTTAATAAATCAAATGAGAATACTCAAACAATTTCATCCGGGCCATATACACAAGGAGTAGGTGTTTTTTACAGGGAGGAATTTGATACCACCTCTGAACTTTTTAAAAGGTTAGCAGACGTGATCTCAGGTAAAAAAAGAAAAGCGAAAAAAAGTAAAGAACCCAAAGAAATAATTTCAACAGAACCGGATGATTCGCAGGTTCCTGCTCCTAAGGTTCCTGCCCCGGCTAACCCTGTGAAATAAAGCAGTAGTAAATTGAAAGATAGCTATGAAAAAAAATGTTGTCGTATTATTTTTACTCGCTCTTTTAATAGCATCAGGTTGCCATCGCATAATGACAGGCAGAGGAGTATATATTAAGAAAACGAAAAAATGTAATACTTGTCCACATTGATCCATCTTTTTATCTTTACGTAAATTATTATTCGCATGAGCAATGTTAAAATCCAGCCTTCCAATCTTGAATTTTTAAAACTGGTTAAGAAAAATAATAACCGTGATTGGTTCAACGAGCATAAAGAACGATACATTAAAGAACATGACGATATCATTGTGTTTGCGGATGCATTATTACTTGAAATGAATAAACATGATGCGATCGAAACACCCTCCGGTAAAAAAAGCTTACATCGTATTTATCGCGATACCCGTTTTTCAAAGGAAAAAACCCCTTATAAAACCAATTGGAGCGGTGGTTTTAAACGTGCAACAAAAAAACGCCGCGGAGGATATTATTTTCACATTGAACCGGGTAATACTTTTGTCGCGGGAGGTTTTTGGGGGCCGGAGCCTCAGGATTTAAAACGCATTCGTGATGAATTTGCGTATGATGCAGCACCGCTTCGTAAAATATTAAAAAGTAAATCTTTCGTAAATACTTTTGGTAAATTGGAAGGTGAGCAGGTGAAGACTACTCCTAAAGGTTTTGATTCAAAAGATCCTGCAATAGATTTATTACGTTATAAACAATTGGTACTCGTTAAAAAATTTACAGATAAAGAAGCGCTAAGTGAATCTTTTGTAAAACAAGTGAGCGAAACCTTTAAGGCCATGCGTCCTTTTCTTGATTACATGACGGATGTATTGATAACGGATATGAATGGGATTTCGCTCGTTTAATTTGTGTTTATATTTTTACGACGTTTAAAATAAAATGTACTTTTGTATAAGTATTTTTAAAATTTTAACCTTCATTGAAATGAAAATCAGAATTTTATTTATTTTACTTCTTTTAAGTGGTTTAAGTTATAGTCAAACCGAAGCCAGTTTGGTTAAATGGATGGATTTTAAGGAAGCTCAGGAGAAAAACACAACGGTTCAAAAACCCTTTTTAATTGATTTTTATACGGATTGGTGTGGTTGGTGTAAACACATGATGAAAACCACTTATTCTAATCCCGCCATTGCGGAGTATATTAATACCTATTTTTATCCGGTAAAATTTAATGCGGAAGGTAAAGACACTATTGAATATGCGGGTAAAAAATATTCACCTACTTCCCCTCTCCTTAAAACACCACATGAGTTAGCTATTAAATTTTTAGGAAACCAATTGATGTATCCGTCAACTGTTTTTGTGGGTAATAATCTTCAATTTAATTTACTAACTCAGGGATATCTTGATGAAAAAAAAATAGAACCATTATTGATTTTTATGGTTGAAAATATTTTTCAAACAAATGTTTTTGATGATTTTAATCAGCAATTCATTAAAACATACACAGATACAGCTTTTATAAAAAAGGAAATAAAAACCTACAGTATAAAGGAAGCGCTAGAACTTCAAAAAAAGAAACCGAAGAAATTATTAATTAATATTTACGCTAACTTTTGTAACTCCTGTAAAGTAATGAAGAAGACCACTTTTGTTGATACGCTGGTAGCCGACTATATTGACAAAAATTTTTATCTTATAAATTATGATGCGGAAAGTAGTGATACGGTTTTATTTAACAATGAAAAATTTTACAAACAGAATATTAATGGCTATCCATTTAATTCCTTCGCGTCAAAGGTTACGAATGGCCATTTAACATTTCCTTCAGTGGCTATACTGGACGAAAATTTAGCTACAATAAATGTGTTGAATTCTTTTCAACATCCTAAAAATCTGAAACCTGTGTTACTTTATTTTGGTGGGAATAATTATAAAAATGAGAAGTGGGAGGATTTTTATAAGCAATATCAAACTAAAAAATAAATATTATTTTAAATAAATCATCATGAAAAAAATATTAATAGTGGGAATAGTATGCTTTGTAATAATTGCAAGCAGCTTTGCAGTTTCTATGTTATGGGACGTTGCCAATGAAGGAGTAATAATAAATTTTGAATTACCGGATCAGGGTACTAAAGGAACATTAAGTGGCTTGAAAGCCACCATTGACTTTAACCAAAAAGATCTTGCCGCTTCTAAAATTTCTGCTTCTGTGGATGTAAAAACATTGAACACCGGTGATCCTAAAAAAGATAATCATTTGTTGTCAGCAGACTTTTTTAATGCAGACAAATATCCAACTCTGTCTTTTGTATCTTCTTCTATAAAAGCTACTGTTGACGGTTTTCTTGCAATGGGTAATCTCACTATTAAAGATTCAACAAAAGCGATTGAAATCCCTTTTTCATTTACAGAGGATACAAATGGTGTAGGAATTTTTAAAGGAACAATGAGTATTTTTTCAAGTGATTATGGAGTAACCAAAAAGAGTCCTGCATCTAAAGATAAAGTAGTGGTAACATTTATTGTTCCTGTGAAGAAATAATATTTATAAAAAGAGATTGCGTAATTCCGTTATACTCCATTCACAATGACGTTCTGATGAGAATCTACTTCCCCAACTTCAAAAAATGCCCTAACTTATCACGCTTGGTTTCGAGGTATGATTTATTGTGTTCGTTGGATTCTATTTCAATCGCAACATTTTCTACTATTTCTAACCCGTATCCGATTAGGCCTGCACGCTTTTTTGGGTTGTTACTTAGTAAACGAATTTTTGTAACGCCAAGATCGCGTAATATTTGTGCGCCGACACCATAATCGCGTTCATCAGGTTTAAAACCAAGGTCTTCATTTGCCTGCACAGTGTCGCGTCCTTCTTCCTGTAATTTGTATGCTTTCAATTTGTTCATCAATCCTATCCCACGGCCTTCCTGATTCATATAAACAATTACACCTTTGCCTTCTTTCTCGATCATTTCCATTGATTTGTGGAGTTGCGATCCGCAATCACAACGGCAGGATCCAAAAATATCGCCTGTTAAACAAGAAGAGTGAACTCGTACTAAAACAGCTTCATCTTTATTCCATTTCCCTTTTACTAATGCCAAATGCTCTTGGTCATTGGTTGTTTGACGATACGCTACCAAATCAAAATTTCCCCATTGTGTAGGCATTTTTACTTGTACATCTTTGGTAATAATAGTTTCATTTTTAATGCGGTAAGCGATAAGATCTTCAATGGAAACAATTTTAAGATTATGTTTTTTAGCAATGTCGAGCAATTGTGGTAAGCGCGCCATGGTGCCATCTTCATTCATGATCTCCACCAATGCACCGGCGGGTTTAAAACCCGCAAGGCGGGCAAGGTCAATTGTAGCTTCCGTATGTCCGGCTCTGCGAAGCACACCGCCTTTTATTGCTTTCAACGGAAATATATGTCCGGGTTTACCAAATTCTTCCGATTTAATTTTCGGATTTACCAATGCTTGTATAGTTTTTGAACGGTCGCTTGCTGAAATTCCAGTCGTACAGCCATATCCCAAAAGGTCAATCGAAACAGTAAACGCGGTAGTATGTTGAGAGGTGTTTGTACTCACCATCATTTCAAGCCCCAACTCTTCACAGCGCTCTTCGGTAATCGCAGCGCAAATAAGCCCACGACCATGAGTGGCCATGAAATTAATTATTTCGGGAGTAACATTGTTAGCCGCGGTAATAAAATCGCCTTCATTTTCACGGTCCTCATCATCTACCACTATTATTACTTTGCCAGCTTTAAGGTCGGCAATGGCTTCTTCTATTGTATTGAGTACAGATCGCATAGTGCAAATATAGCATTTTTGCAGGAGATGTTATCAATAAGTTGTTTGTAAACGCGACTAAAAAAACGCTAATTTTGGAGGAAATTTATCAGGTTAAAACTATTAACATGATTTCCAAAAAAACGAAATACGCTATAAAAGCGCTTCTGCATCTTGCTAAACATTATGGCGAAGGGCCAATACTTATCGCTCATCTTTCTGAAAAAGAAAAAATACCAAAAAAATTCCTGGAAGCTATTTTGCTTGATCTTAGGAAACAAGGGATATTAGGAAGTAAGATCGGAGTGGGAGGAGGGTATTATCTTATAAAAAATCCAAAACAAGTATTTTTAAGTCAGGTATTACGTTCTATAGATGGCCCTATTGCCTTAATACCTTGTGTAAGCTTAAATTTTTATGAACGTTGCGATGATTGCAAGGATGAAATAACCTGTGGAATACGGAATGTAATGACTGAAGTGAGAGATGCTACACTTAAGGTACTTTCGGGAACAACATTGGAAGATATTTTAAATCGTGAAAAACGTTTAAATACATCAAAAAAACGAACAATTAACAAGATGTAAAATTTTTTTTACAAAAATCTACTAAATTGATAGATATTATATATATTTGCTCCCCGAAAGCAAAAATAAGTAAGAATAAAGAATAGTAATGAATAGTTTTAAACTGATATATAACAGGTCTTTTTGGGTATTAAATCCTATGTGTTGTTGTATGTGCCTTAGGTCATAGTATGTCTTTTTCGAAGTTTTTGCTTATAGCTAACCTTCAGCAAAAAAAGTCAATAACTAATTCAAACTAAAATTTCAAAAACCATAAAATGAAAACAAAAAAGATACTTCTATATATTATTGCATTTATTTTTTCAGGACAATTAATTGCTCAAAGCACGGATGATGTTTTAAATATTCTTATTAAGAAAGGAGTTGTTAGTCAAACTGATGCAGATTCCTTACGTGCTGATTATGCGATTAAAGCGCAAAGCGCAAAGTTTAAAGCAAGCGGTAAAGTTTGGGGCCAGGTATTCTCAGATGTTATCTATAAGGACCATAGAGATTCTGCCGGGCGTGGTACAGGCGGAAATCTTCAATATGCAGGTATGTCCAAAGATTCCTCTGCGATGGATCTAAGACGTGTCTATTTAGGTTACGATTATACTATCACTGACAGATTCGTGGTGGAGCTTTTACTGGCTCAGGAATCAAGCTCAGCAGGAACAACAGACCTTCTTACGGGAGGAAATAGAGGGCTATATATTCGGCTTGCAAATTTGCGATGGAAGAATATTTATAAAAATGCAGACTTGGTGATCGGGCAAGTGAATACGCCCACATGGAGCCTTACGAATAAGGTATGGGGTTATCGCTCGGTGGAGAGAAGTATCACTGACCAGCGAAAACTTGGTTCTTCTAATGATGTTGGGCTTTTATTGCAAGGAACATTTAACAAAGATGCCAATTATGGCTATAACTTTATGGTTGGTAACGGTACCGCAGCAAAACCCGAAATTGATAAATTCAAAAAAATTTATGGTGAACTTTATGGATATTTCTGGAATAAAAAAATATTTGTTGACCTCTATGGAGATTATGAAAGAAGCGCTTTAATACCACGTTTTCACCAAAGTAAAACAACGTATAAATTAAATGTTGCATATCAATCTTCACGGATCACTGCGGGAGTTGAGGCTGTTGTGCAAAAGCAACAAAATGCGGTTGGATACACAGAACCTAAAAGTGGCGCAACTACTATAGGTACTGTTAAAGATACTACAGATGCATTTGTTTTAGGGGTATCCGCTTTTGTAAGGGGAGCTATTATAAAAGATAAACTTGCGGCATTTGTCAGGTATGATTCATACAATCCGGATCAAAATTTTAAATCAACTAATTTTTATACAACACCTGTGTATGATGGTAAATCGACCGGTTCAATTTTGCAAACATTTATTACTGCTGGGATAGACTATAGTCCGGATGAGAGTGTACATATTATTCCTAACGTATGGTACAATCAATACAAAGGAAGAAATGATGCAAACAATAAAATAAATAATGGTAGCAGTTTAAAGAATAATTATGATTTGGTTTACCGTATTACCATTGCATATACATTTAATAAATAATAATAATATATAATATCTATCAATTTAATAGATATTATATATATTTGTCAAATAAAAAGGCAAGACTATTAATGTAGGGTTATAATTAGATTTACAGTTTAAGTAAAATAAATAAATGAGCAATTCAAGATCATATACTTTAAAAGATTTAGTACTGTATTTCTTAAAGCTTGGTTCAACTGGCTTTGGAGGGCCTGTGGCCCTTATAGGGTATATGCACAGAGATTTAGTTGAAAATAAAAAATGGATCTCAGAGGAAGATTACAAAGAAGGGCTTGCCCTGTCGCAATTAGCTCCAGGGCCCTTAGCTGCACAATTGGGAATATATATAGGATACGTGCATTATGGTATCCTTGGGTCAACATTAGCAGGATTAGCATTTGTGCTTCCATCATTTATAATGGTGGTGATGATAGGAATGGCTTATAAGTTATTTGGAGGTTTACCTTGGATGCAGGCTGTTTTTTATGGAGTTAGCGCTGTAGTGATAGGAATTATTACTATCAGTTCATATAAACTCACTACTAAATCAATCAGCAAATTTGAACTGGATGGTTTTAAAAGGAAATGGATGTTATGGCTTTTTTTTGTAATAATGGCAATAATAACAGTTGTAACACAAACGGAAGAAGTTACTTATTTTATTATGGCAGGCTTATTATATATGTTTGTGATTGCTCCACCCAAATTTGGAAATAACACTGCATCACTCAACTTATTTTTAGCAGGCATAGGATTTTGGCACTATGATAAAGAAATACTTACTAAGATCGCTTTGTTTTTTTTTAAAGCAGGAGCATTTGTTTTCGGAAGCGGTTTAGCAATTGTACCATTTTTACATGGCGGAATTGTAAAGGAATATGGATGGCTTACTGAACAACAATTTTTAGACGCTGTTGCTGTCGCGATGATAACACCTGGGCCGGTGGTTATTACGGTCGGTTTTATTGGTTATTTGGTAGCAGGATTTCCCGGAGCATCCGTTGCCGCTTTAGCAACTTTTCTTCCATGTTATTTATTTACAATTATTCCTGCCCCCTACTTTAAAAAAATTGCAAAAAATATACGCATCAAAGCATTTGTTGAGGGAATTACAGCTTCTGTTATCGGAGCCCTGATTGGCGCTGTGATCGTAATTGCATCACGGGCAATAATTGACGTGCCAACTGGTTTACTTGCTTTGGTTACTATAATTATTTTGTTAAAATTTAAGAAAGTACAAGAACCGCATGTGATACTTGTCGGCGCTTTATTTGGAATTATCTATAAAATTTTCGTTACTACATAAATACTTTACACATAATTAAAAATAAAATAAAAGATGGAAATTAACACAGACTCTAAAAAAGAAAACAAAGTAATAGATATACAGATCAGGGAACCTGAAAAAGTTAAACCGGTTTTTAATCGCGGAATAATGATAACATTATATGTACTATCGATTATAGCGATAATGTTGATCGGGCATTTATTATTCACACTTATCCCATTAACCACAATCGGGAACTCTGTTTCTGATTTAGCTGGTAGTTTGGATTCATCCATTTTATTATATGTACTTGGAGGGTTTGTTGCTCAAATGATTGATGGTGCACTGGGGATGGCGTATGGTGTGAGTGTTACTACTTTCCTATTGAGCCTTGGAATACCGTCAATAACACCTGCTGTTGCAAGTGCAAGTATGCATGCGTCAGAAGTTTTTACAACGGGAACTTCATCATTGGTGTATATGCGTTATAAAAGTGTAAATAATAAATTGTTTCGGGTGCTTTTAATACCGGGCGCCTTAGGTGCAATAGCCGGTGCAATAACCGTTACATATATAAGTAAACAGTACATAGGGATCGTAAAACCATTTGTAGCGCTTTATACCTTAACATTGGGTATTTTAATTATACGCAAAGCGTTGAACTTTCATATTAAAAACAGAAGAAAGATTAAACGTATAAAACCTGTCGCCGCAATCGGAGGGTTTCTTGATTCCGTGGGAGGAGGAGGCTGGGGGCCAATTGTTACAACTACATTGATTGCAGGAGGAAGAAATATTCGTTATGCAGTTGGTTCATCCCACATGGCTAAATTTTTTGTTGCATTGATTAGTACCATTACATTTATGGCCATGATTGGATTGAGTCACTGGAAAATAATTTTTGGTTTAGTTATCGGAAGTATGGCAGCTGCACCACTTTCAATTTATTTGTCTACAAAAATTTCAAATAAATGGGGGTTGATAATGGTTGGAATGGTAGTAATTATTGTTAGTTTGCGAACCCTTATTCTTTTTATTTAATTTCTGGTTGATTTGCTCCTCCGGCAGAAAGGATAACCAAGCACAAATGCCAAAAAAAACTTCAAATCATTTAACTAGTCGTCCATCAAAAAGTCCTACATCCTTACGATATCAACAATTTAAGTTAAAAAATTGTTATAAAAATTTGCAAGAAACGAATAAAGTTATTCGTAAAACTTGCAGATTTGTGCATGCTAGCAAAACCGAAAAACACT
>JBBSPS010000092.1:0-14364 GCA_038258655.1 Bacteroidia bacterium | reverse complement strand
TTTTTCGGTTTTGCTAGCATGCACAAATCTGCAAGTTTTACGAATAACTTTATTCGTTTCTTGCAAATTTTTATAACAATTTTTTAACTTAAATTGTTGATATCGTAAGGATGTAGGACTTTTTGATGGACGACTAAATAATTTATTTTTTGATTTATCATCTCGTTGCTCCACAATTCAATGGGGTGATTTCCATTTTGCCAAAATTGTACCTCTTCATTTTGACTGTTTCCTTTTCCATAAAATTTAAACATATGCATTAACCATTCTTTCCTGCTTTCTCTTGAATTTTCTTCAATTTGTTTTACCAGTTGCTTTGAAGTATAGCTTTTAAAATTGCCGAGTAAAATATTCAGGGGTTGCTTATTCGATCTTGCTACCATATGAAGATGATTGCTCATTATTACATACGCATATAATTCTAATCCTTTATCTTTCTGACAATATTGAATATTCTTCATCAAGTCGTAAACGTATTCTTTTCGTGTGAAAACGTCTATCCAACCAACAACAGTTAGCGTTACATAATATAATTTTCCTGATTCTGTTTTGTATTTGTGTGACATAAATGATCTATAAATTATTTTACGAAAGTAAAAATAAAATGCGAATTTTTTTATTGGAATATTTATTATGGCAGGATGCCATATAATAGTTTGTCGCGAGTGGGACACTCGCGACAGCATGTTTACAACCACTTCTTTCTTCTAAAATAAAACAATAAAGAAATAATAATTGCCAGCATCACAACCCAAACAGCTGGATAACCCCAGCGACTATGAAGTTCCGGCATATAGTCGAAATTCATCCCATACACACCGGCAATAAAAGTAACAGGAACAAAAATGGTGGTAATGATGGTAAGTACTTTCATTACTTCATTCATCCGGTTGCTTACACTTGATAAATAAATATCCATCATTCCGGAAAGTAGATCT
This sequence comes from Bacteroidia bacterium, assembly GCA_038258655.1. Taxonomy (GTDB): domain Bacteria; phylum Bacteroidota; class Bacteroidia; order 2-12-FULL-35-15; family 2-12-FULL-35-15; genus 2-12-FULL-35-15. The sequence goes on along the minus strand of JBBSPS010000092.1, from coordinate 13,426 downwards.
CTGAATGTTTCAACAGAATCGATAACGCGAATAGCATGATCATGAACATCTCTTAAAAAAATGTCGGTACTTGGTTTTATCAATTCAGTTTCACTGCGCTCCATATTGCTGATGAGTTCCCGCATCGGCCAAACGGCTTTTCGCACAAAGATCATCTCCCGTTTTAAATGATGCAGTTGCTGCATCGTTTTTTTTGTAGGCTCGCTGATCAGTTCATCTTCCAGTAATTCTATTCTGTCACCTATCTTTTCGAGGATATTAAAATAACAATCCACCACCGCATCGTGCAATGCGTATGCTAGATAATCAGCACCCATCCTGCGGATACGCCCTTTACCTTGGCGGATTCGGGTGCGTATCAGGTCGAATGCATCGCCACCGTGTACTTCTTGGAAGGAAACAACCATACCTTCCATCAGTACGATACTTAATTGTTCGGCATGTAATTCCGTATCATAATAGATCATCTTCATGATCGATACCACGTAATTATCATAATCCTCAAACTTCGGCCGCTGATCTATATTTACAACATCTTCCAGTGTAAGTGAATGTATCTTAAAACGTTTACCAATGGCTTCAATCAATTCTACATTATGAATTCCGTCTACATTGATCCATTGTACCATGTCGGGCTTAACATTTTCCATGCACTCCGACAGGTCATAAAATTCTTTTTCGAAAAATTCCTTTTCATTGTATTCGATAAGAGATATCTTAACCCTCTCGGTTCTTGCTTCACCCGAATAGATAATGGTTCCCGGAGGAGCCCCTGTTTTATCATCTTTATATATCATCCTCTTCTTCAGTTGGTTTGTTCTTATTGCCTTCCACAACGATCACAATTTCTCCTTTTACCGTTTTTGTTTTAAAATAGTCTGCCAATTCCTGTAATGTTCCGCGTTTATTTTCTTCGAACATTTTTGTCAGCTCACGTGATACCGATGCTTTTCTATCAGCACCAAAAAATTCTATGAATTGCTCCAACGCTTTTATTAATCGGTGAGGAGATTCATAAAATATCATTGTTCGATGTTCATTTATCAATGATTTAATTTTTGTTTGGCGGCCTTTTTTTTGTGGTAAAAAACCTTCAAAACAAAATGTATCGCTCGGTAAGCCTGAGTTTACCAAAGCAGGAACAAATGCGGTGGCGCCCGGTAAACATTCTACTTCAATTCCATTTGCAATGCATTCACGAACCAGTAAAAATCCCGGATCAGAAATTCCTGGTGTGCCGGCATCGGTTATCAATGCTATCTTTTCACCATTTGCAATTCGTTCCGCTATCATTGCAACGGTCTTATGTTCATTGTGCTGATGATGAGCAAACATTTTTTTATCAATGCTCAAATGTTTCAATAATATCCCCGACTTGCGCGTGTCTTCTGCTAAGATAAAGTCTACTTCTTTTAATATACGTATCGCCCTAAGAGTAATGTCTTCGAGATTGCCAATAGGTGTAGGGATGATAAATAGTTTCAAGTTTAAGATTTCAAGTTATTCGCTGCATTAATTTTGTAAATAATCACCAAATTTAATTATCATTTTAAACAAATCTTCAAATTCATTCAAAGGTAATGTTTCTGTTCTATCATAAATATCATGATAAGCTTTTATTCCACCCATGGTATAAATAAAAAATGCTTTAACTCCGTTCTCTGAAAAAAAGTAATGGTCACTGTTAGCAGCTTTGCCACGGATCTTTACATCTTTAATAAAATCATTTTCAGTATTTATCTGTTTTAATTTTTCAAATTCAGGTTTGAATAATGTTCCATTCACAACAGTAATACCATCTTCGCCGGTTCCCATAATATCCATGTTCAATAGGAATTTAATATTCTTTAGAGGAAATAATGGATGCTCCGTATAATATTTTGAGCCAAGTAAATCAACTTCTTCGCCACCAAAAGCAATAAAAGCGATGGAATATTTTGGGTTGTGTTCCGGCTTAGAGTAGTATTTTGCTAGGTTCAGCAGCATAGCACAACCGCTTGCATTGTCATTAGCCCCCGGAAAATACACATCTTTACCCATTTGTCCGAGGTGATCATAATGTGCAGAAAAGACAATGAATGAATCGGGATATTCCGAACCTGAAATATATCCAATTACGTTTTGGGAAGGATGGTCCGCAATAATTTTGGCATCAACTGAAAAGCTGATTTCTTTTGGTTTACTAATAGAAGATCTTAATACTTCAAATAAAACAAAGTTATTTTGTTTTTGGCCAACACTCCAGGTTAATTTATCTTTTAAATTAATTTCCGCTTTTGCATTTCCCAGCATATCATACAATTCAGGCGTTTGTTTTCCAGTATCGTTCACAATAATAATTTTATTACTAAAATCCTGTTTTTTAAATTTTTTAAATTTTTTTTTGTTTTGAGTTAATTCATCATCAGCGAATATGGTTGTATACTTCCCCGATGCGCTTGGATCAAGATGGAAAGCAATAAAATCTTTTCCTGGAATGAGTTCTTTGCCATCAGCAATTAATGAAATTTCTCCGGGAAACGTATTCACTGGAAAATTAAATTTCTGATAATAATCATTAGTAAGCGATTTCAACCCAAATTTTTTAAACTCTGTTCTAATATAATTTGCTGCAATTTTATCACCATCATTTACGTAACCTCGCCCATGCATACTTTCTGAAGCCATTGTATCCACTATTTTTCGGGCATAGGAATAAACTTCACCTTTTTTTATTTCTTGGGAGAAGGAGAAGAGGGATTGAGTGAAGAATAAAAAAATAAAAAGCACCTCCCCCTTTATTCCTCTCCAAAGGAGAGGGGCGAGGGTTAAACTATATGGTTTAAAATTCACGAAAAATTAAAATTATTAGAATGTAGAAGTGTTATGTGTTATATTAATTGCTATCTCGCTCTCCTTCTGAGAGGGCCGGGGTGAGGCCTAACTATATCTTCTATCTATCAAATCCACCAACCGTTTTGTTGTTTCATTTTTAATATCCCAATTATACAATTGTTGCAAATTGCTAAAATAATCCATCGCGGATTCAAGTGTTCCGGCTGTATTTAATTGTTGCAAGGCGATGCCATATTCCTGCATACTTCCTTCAAACAATACATTCGCGAATTGAAACTGGTCATTTATTCCAATCGATGATTTTAGATCTGTAATAGTTGGTTTTTGAATTTTACTGACAGGGATTTTTTCTTCTTTCTTTTCAATCTTTTTTTCCGGTTTTAGTTTTTCAATAGGTGTAGATAATTCGGCACCAAATAGATCAATGGCTGGCGTAGTTGTTTTTACAGTTTCAGTTTTTGTTTCCTCTTTTGAAGCATCCGTTAATATATTTTCCTTTTCAGGAATAGTGTTTAAATAATTAAATACAATCGATTTTTCATACAAATCCTTGATATTACGAATAATTAATTCCAGTTTCAATTGAGGAACATGTTTATTATCACCGATACTATCAGAGTGTTCTTTGATACTATCTATTAATACTGCAATTTCCTTCCTGATCTTAAACTTATCCATAGCTTATTATTTAGCCTAAAATGACAACGCTTTTTTGATTAGTTTTGTTATATTATTCATAACAACTATAAAAATACATCAAAATTGTGAATAATAAAATAAGGTTATAATACTATTTATTCAACAATGTTTCTCGAAAACACAATTAACACAAATAAGCGTAAAGGTTGCATTGAGGTAATTTGTGGCTCTATGTTTTCGGGCAAAACAGAAGAACTTATTCGCCGGCTCAGGCGTGCGCAATTTGCTAAACAAAAAGTAGAAATTTTTAAACCTGTTATTGATACACGCTATGATGATATTAAGGTAGTTTCACACGATAGCAATTCCATACATTCCACACCTGTTCCGGCATCCGCGAATATTATTTTACTTGCCAATGATGTGGATGTAATAGGTATTGATGAAGCGCAATTTTTCGATAATGGTTTGGTAACTGTTTGTAACCAGCTTGCTGATAGCGGTATTCGCGTAATTGTTGCTGGTTTGGATATGGATTATCTTGGTAATCCATTTGGCCCAATTCCTGCATTATTAGCAAGTGCGGAATATGTTACCAAGGTTCATGCAATATGCATGCGATGTGGAAATTTAGCAAATCATTCTCATCGTATTACAGATGATTCAGAACTGGTGGTTCTTGGAGAAAAACATAACTATGAACCGCTTTGCAGAGATTGTTTTGCTGAAGCAATTAAAAAGATCAATAGAATATGAATCATACCCTCTCCACTATATCATTAGTAATTAATGGGAACATTATTGGCAATGGCGATAAAAATACAATCATCAAAAATTTATTGATTGATAGCCGCAACCTTAGTACGGCTGAAACGTCTTTGTTTTTTGCCCTTGTTGGGGAACGACATAATGGGCACGCTTACTTAAATGATTTGTTTGAAAAAGGCGTCCGCAATTTTGTAGTTTCAATTTTACCTCAAAACATTGATCAATTTACGAATTCAAATTTTTTTTTAGTGAAGGATACGTTGCTTGCATTGCAACAATTAGGCGCTTTCCATCGGCAACAATTTAAAATTCCGGTGATCGGGATTACAGGAAGTAACGGGAAAACAATTGTGAAAGAATGGTTGTATCAATTGATCCGGGAAGATAAAAATAGTGTACGCAGCCCAAAAAGTTTTAATTCCCAGGTGGGAGTTCCCCTTTCTGTATGGCAAATAAATGATGAACATGAGATTGGCATTTTTGAAGCGGGCATTTCTAAACCCAATGAAATGCGAATGCTTGAAAACATAATTCAACCAACCATTGGATTGATCACCAATATAGGGCAGGCACATGATGAAAATTTTGAGGATCAAAAACAAAAAGTAAGTGAAAAATTAAAATTATTTTTGAATTCCGAAGTTTTAATTTATTGTAAAGACTATTTATCTATTTATGATGAGATAACGACAAATAAAAATTTTGAAAATTTAAAAGCATTTACTTGGTCTAAAAAAGTACGTGCAGATCTGTTAGTTGGCCGTATTACTAAAAGTGTATCAGATACTGAGATTCAAGGTGTTTATAAAAATGATTTTATTCGTATTGTGATCCCATTTACGGATGAAGCAAGTATTGAAAACGCGATCCATAGTTGGGCATTATTTCTTTATCTGGGCTATGAAAATGCCTTAATCGCTCAACGTATGCGGCTTCTGAGCCCTGTTGCCATGCGGTTGGAATTAAAGGAAGGAATTAATAATTGTTCTATAATTAATGATAGTTATAATTCCGATCTTGGCTCATTGGCCATTGCATTGGATTTTTTAAATCAGCAAAAGCAACATCCGAAAAAAACAATTATTCTTTCGGATATTTTACAAAGCGGCCAGAATGAAGAAACGCTTTATAAAGAAGTAGCTGAACTGATCCACAAAAAAGGAGTTTCCCGTTTAATAGGCATTGGGGAAGGTATTTCCGGGCAAGCCCATCAATTCAATATCGAAAAACAATTCTATAGATCTACTGCTGATTTTTTGCAGCAATTTAATAATTCGATTTTTCGAGACGAAACTATTTTGTTAAGAGGTGCACGGGCATTTGGTTTTGAAGACATTAGTAAAGTCACTCAACAAAAAGCGCATGAAACAGTATTGGAAATTAACCTCAATGCCATCGTTCATAATTTGAATTATTTTAGGTCAAAAATAAAAGCTGATACGAAAATTATGGCAATGGTAAAAGCATTTTCGTATGGAAGTGGAAGTTTTGAAATTGCAAATATACTTCAGTTTCATCGTGTTGATTATTTGGCTGTAGCGTATGCTGATGAAGGAATTGAATTACGCAAAGCAGGGATTACAATGCCTATAATGGTTATGAATCCTGAAGAACAAAGTTATGATTCAATGATACAATACAATTTGGAGCCTGAAATTTATAGCTTCCGTGTTTTGAGCTTATTTGAAGAAACATTAAAACGAAGTGAGCTTAACAATAACCATCCTATCCCTATTCATATTAAATTGGATACGGGAATGCATCGTTTGGGTTTTGATGAAGATGAAGTGAATGAATTAATTGTTCGCATAAAAAATAATAAAAACCTTATTGTAAAATCCATTTTTTCGCATTTAGCAGCGAGCGATGAGCCAGAGCATGATGATTTTACCTGGTCACAGATAAAAAAATTTACTTCGATGAGTGAAAAAATAATTGCGCATTTTACTTATCCTATTTTGAAACATATTTTAAATTCAGCGGGCATCTCACGTTTCCCGGATGCGCAATTTGAAATGGTGCGCTTGGGTATTGGTTTGTATGGTATTGGAGCGAATGTTATTGAACAAGCACAACTACAAAATGTAAGCACATTAAAAACAAGTATCTCACAAATAAAAAATATTCCTTATAACGAAACAATTGGTTACAGCAGAAAAGGCCTTGCTACACGAGATATGCAAATTGCAACAGTACCAATTGGTTATGCTGATGGATTAAGCAGGAAATTAAGCAACGGTGCAGGAAAAATGATGGTAAAAGGTAAGCCCGCACCAATAATTGGGAATGTATGTATGGATATGTGCATGATCGACATTACAGATATTAAAGTGAATGAAAATGATGAAGTAATTATTTTTGGCGATACCAATCCTATTACCGAAGTAGCAAAAGATATCGGCACAATCCCTTACGAGGTGCTCACCAATGTATCAAGACGTGTTAAACGTGTTTACTACCAGGAATAAATTAAAACGAAAGGGCAAAATTTACCCTTTACTATAGCATTGGCAAAGGCCACGCTAATTTAGGTGAAGTGTTTTAGTGTTACAATTATCAAATATTAACTACCGGCTGGGCACCAAACACTTCCAGTAGTGCATCCGGTAAATAATTGGTAATTGTTAAAATAGTATCCAATTGAGATATAGTAATAATTTTTTTTACCCGATCCTGCAACCCTGTTAATACAAGCTTCCCATTACTTGTTTTACATAAACGGTGAGCAATCAAAATAAGAGTTAATCCCAAGGAGCCACAAAAACGGACATGAGTTAAATCAAAAATGATGTTGTTAAATCCCTCTGAATTTAATGTTCTTAATTCTGCTTTAAGTGCAGATAACATAGTGCTATTAAACCTCATAAACTGAAATTTTATAATAGCATAATTCTCGTTTTTTTCTACTTCAAAACTCATATTTTTAATTGTTTTAAATTGTTATTAAAAAAAAATGGTTATGTAATTTTCTGAAACTAAGTTTTTATAATTTTATTCCTGCAATCATAATATCATCTGTTTGTTCCATGTCAGATTTCCACTTCATAAAAAATTGTTCCAATGTTAGCATTTGACGCCCCATGGAACCATGAGATATTTCCAGTAAAATATTTTGAAATCTTTTTATAAGTAATTTTTTATTTTTAATCCCGCCAAACTGGTCAGCAAAGCCATCACTAAAAAGATATAACATATCGCCCTTTTTAAATTTGTATGTTTTATTTGAATATAAATGATTGTTATCTCCTGTGATAGCATGGCGCGAGCCTTTTAAAATAGTCAACGTTTGGTCACTAATAAAATAGGCCGGCCTTAAAGCTCCTTCATAAGTAATGGTTTCCGAATCAACATCAATGCAGCACACAGCTAAATCAATACCTTCGGCATACGTGCTTGAGTTGTGGAATGTTTTTTTTAACCGCATACTTAATTTTTTTAATATTTCTGCAGGATCTGTTATTTCTTCTTCAAGCACAAGTTGATTTAAAAGACTTACACCTAATACGGAAAGCAATGCTGCGGGAACACCATGCCCAGTGCAATCACCTACCACAATTACTATTTTGCTGTTAACTTCTTTGAGCCAGAAAAAATCACCGCTCACAATATCTTTTGGTTTATCAATAAGGAATGATTCCGGAAAATGTTTATACAGATTATGCTCCCCCGACATTATACTTCCCTGAATTGTGCGGGAATAACGCATACTTGCTTCCATCTCCTTGTTTTTTAGTTCTGTTTCTTTAGTTTCCGTTTCCATCACTCCATATTTATTAACGGATAATAAAGAATTAACGGATAATAAAGAAGTGGCGTCGCTATATAATGAAATGGGTGGAAATAGGTTAAGTGCTCTCATGATAGTATTTTGCTTTAAATTATAATATCAAAATAACAGAGAAAAGCATCCTTTAAATAGGACAATAAAATTTACAAGGTCACATTCGAAATGACCTAAAAAGTGAGATGAAAATAGTGAAATAATTAAAAACAAAGGGACTTAGAGAGAGTGATGCCTTCAAAAGGTAACATTCGATTGCCCTAATTTTTCGTAGATAGTAACACTCCCATAACGTAAACTGAATGCTTTTTTAATATTGTGGGCATGAATCCCACACATTACAGTTTTTTTTAAGAATAAATCTTAGATTTTTACCTTCTAAGAAGAACCCCACAAATATGGTATTATTTACTATCCGTATTTTTAGTTTTATAAATACTTTTTAACAATGTTTTTAACAGAGTAAATCTGTTAAATATTATTTACTAAAAACCGGGTACCGGAACGATCACATTATTAGTATTGGTATTGCTATTTGGTGTAGAAACACTTGCGAACCCTCCAAAAAGAGTATTCATTTGTTTTTTGTCTAATGCATTCGAAAATTTTTCGAATTTTGCGGAAGTGTTTTTTACGTTTTTCATGTTTTTAGTTTTTTAATTGGTTTAATTTATTATTTTATTAGTTTTGTTTTTTTATTGTGGAACCGAAACTTTTATTTTGTAATAATAGTACAAAACTAAACCGCAATAAAAGCGATTCAATGGACAATCCTTCCAAAAAAGTCACATTCGATTATGGTCTATAATAAATAAACTTTACTAAATTTGTTGTGTTTATACTACTTAGCAATTTATACGCAGTATAAAACATCTCATTCATTATTTGGTACATAACGAGTACTTAACAATTTAGTTATGAAGGCAATACATTCCCTTATACATAGCTTAAACAAAGGCGAACAACGGATTGCGCGCGCGGCTCTAACCGCTTTTTCAAGTCGCAAGGATAGCAGCACTAAAAGCTTAGAGTTATTTGATTTTATTGCTAAAAACAAAGATCATATCCCAAGCAACAGTGAATGTGCCGCGCATATTTATAAAGATGCTAAGGACAAACGCTTTAAAATGCTCAAGCTGCGCTTCCGCCGCAAACTACTGGATGCAATGAGCATGGATATAAATTTGTATAAAGTCGATGTATTTAATGCAACCGAATTAGAGAATGTGAAAGCCAGAAAGAAAATAGCCCAACTTTTTTATCTGTATTTTTCAAAAGGAGAACAGGCTATTTTGAAAAATTTACTGAATGAGATCATTGATCTTTCAAAAAAACATGAATGTTATCCTCCTCTCCTTGAAGCGTTACGTTTCAGAAAAAACACAAAAGGATATGTAAAAAATGAAAGTGATTTTAATAAAATAAATGAAGAGATAGCTTTTTATGAACGATGCAACCAGGCCGTAGATAAAGCCACTGACCATTATCAACGCCTTATCATGCGTTCTAATAATTATGCTAGGACAGATCATACTAAAATGCAAGACTACCTCAAGGAAAGTATTATAGAATTAAAGTTGGATTATGAGTTCACAAAATCAGCTATGGTTGGCTATTACCTTAAAGTGCTTGAAATGGCTTATTTTGAAAATGATGAGAATTATCTCTCTGCTTTGGAATCCTGTAATTCCTTGCTTACCATTGTAAAAAACAACAAATCTGTTTATAAGAAATTTACTCTTATAGTGGCTTATCTAAATGCTTGCCATTACAGTATTTTTTTAAAACAATACAAAGAGGCTGTAAAAAACGCGAAACTGGCACAAAGCGTAGTTTCGGCAGGAAGTCATTACCTGCTTTCACAGGAATGGGAATTCAATGCTTTGTTTTATGAAAACCAATTACAGGAAGCTGAATCTCTTATTCTTGGTTTAATAGATAAAGCCGCAAAAATTCAAGGAGATGATTTCCGGCTTGCGAGGTACCGTTTTTATTATGCGGGAGTTTTATTCAATAAAGCAAATTACAAAGCGGTATTAAAAGAGTTGAATACCACACTGGAAATTTCAAAAGATAAAGAAGGGTATGGAACTTCCATTCGTGTACTTACCATCATAGCATTGATAGAGCTGGAACGCTTTGATGAAGCAAGCTCCCGCCTGGATACCTTACGTAAACATATTGAACGAAACCTGGAAAAAGAGAACGAGCGTAAACGTGAAAAAATAATTCTTCATGTATTGCAATTATTCGAAACATCAGGGTTCAATCCTAAAATAGCGGAAAATAAAAAAATAATAACTGCCTTGCAATTATTAGAGAGTGATGATAAAATTTATAAATGGCAACCTTTAGGTTCGGAGTTGATCCCTTTTCATATTTGGTTCAAAGGGAAATACTTTAAAAAGAAAAAAGGAGAAGAGTTAGGAGTGGAGAGTCTTACTTAGCCTCACCCCTTCATCCCCTCTCCAAAAGAGAGGGGGCTGTGTGTGTGAAATTCTCTAAAATAAATCATAGTTGTGTTAGTACGTATTAACGTAATTTGCGCTTCATTTCGAGGTTTTTCGCCGACGAAATCTGACCGTGTGCAAGCATTGAATGGGATTGCTTCAGTCGTACCTCCTTCGCAATGACGTACTAACGTGGTTTGTGCGTCATTGCGAGGTTTTTCACCGAAGCAATCTGACCGTGTGGAAGCATCAAATGAGATTGCTTCAGTCGTGAAGAACTCCTTCGCAATGACGTACTAACGTGGTTTGTGCGTCATTGCGATACCACATTTTTTTTTCGGGAGAAGCAATCTCACCTATAGCCTCACCCCTTCATCCCCTCTCCAAAGGAGAGGGGGCTGTGTGTAGGGTTTCTCTAAAATAAATTACATTGTTTTTATATTAGATTTTTTTTACACAGTCACCCCTCTCTTTTGGAGAGGTGGTGGGGGTGAGGCTTTTTATTCGCCCATATTCTTAAAAAAACTTAATTTGCATTATAAACCTGATACATCATGACCAACCCACACTTAATTGAATTTATACAAAGCTTTAACTCTACTGAAATAAAGGTAATTGAAGAATACCTTGAAAAAATGGCTGAGCCTGAAGAATTAGAACTATTCCGGATCATTGTTTCAGATGAAGAGAATATTTCGGATGAAAGCATAACAAAGCTTATACATACAAATACATTACAATTATTGAAAGGAAAGCTGTTTGATAAAATACTAGAAGCATTACAATCAGATAATTACATTTTAAATAAAGACTTATTTGATCAAATTAATATCAACAAATTTTTACTTGGCAAAAAAGTAATGATGTTAGAAGCACTTCATCATACGATGAACAAAGGGCGTAGGAATACAATGCAGGCACTTATTGAAGATGCCATAAAGTTTGCCAAAGAAAACGAAGCTTATGATATTATAGCAGAACTACTTTTTCGAAAAAAAAGCCTTAGAGTAATTATTGGGATGAGCATGGATGAATTTGATACATTGACGAAAGAGAGCGCTTTTTATGATTATTGCCATAAAGCAGTATTATTTGCCAATGATTGTTTTCATAAACTGCTAATGAATAATATTGTTGTTAAATCTCTTTCAAAAAATGAGATGGAAAAATCTATGCAAACATCCATTAAACAATTGGAACATGATTACAAAATAACCAAATCACATTATATTAATTATTTCCTTCTTTATATAAAAATTGCTTTATACGAACATAAAAAAAATTATTTTAAAAGCATTGCATATTGTAATAAGTTAATTTTGTTGGTCAGAAATTGTCATTTTATATTTGATAAACAAAAACATTTAGCTCATATATTAATGAATTTAAGCTTGTTTAAAACATTTATCGGGGATTATAAAGAAGCGATACTTGATTCGCAAGAAAGTCAAAATGGTTATGCTTCCGACAGTCTGGGCTATATACTAGGAAAAGAACAAGAATTTGGCGCTTGTTTTTACGCAGGTGAATATGAAAATGCCGAGAAATGTATCAATATTATATTAAAACATCCTGTACATAGTTTAGGAGAATTTCGGTATGCAAAATATATTTTTTTTCAAGCTTGTACTTTATTTGCTTTAAAAAAATACAAACAAGCACTTGCTATTCTAAGTAAACCACTTGAAATTGAAAAGGATAAAAGCCGCTGGAACATTGGTGTACGTGTTTTAACAATTATGTTATTTGTGGAATTAAACAAAATAGAGGAAGCAGCTATGGCGGTGGAATCATTACGTAAATATATGGAACGCATCATAAAAAAAGATGAAGTGGAACCACGCACCATACTAATTGTAAAACTTTTGCGGGAGCTAGAAAAAAACAGTTTTGTTTATGATCCTAAAAATAGTGCTGCAACTAAGCTATTAAAAACAGTGGCTGCAAAAAACAAACCCACTTCCTGGGAACATTTTACACCGGAACTGATTAAGTTTCATGAATGGGTAGGGGAGGTTTGAGTTATGAGTTGTAAGTTGTAAATTGTAAGTTGCGCGTCATTGCGAGGTTTTTCACCGAAGCAATCTGACCGTGTGCAAGCATCAAATGAGATTGCTTCAGTCGTGAAGAACTTCTTCGCAATGACGTACTAATGTGGTTTGCGCTTCATTGCAAGATTTTTTATCGAAGCAATCTGACCGTGTGCAAGCATTGAATGGGATTGCTTCAGTCGTGAAGAACTCCTTCGCAATGACGTACTAACCTGGTTTGTGCGTCATTGCGAGGTTTTTCACCGAAGCAATCTAATAATCCACACACACTATTAATCCATTGATGTTATTTTCACTTCTACTCTTCTGTTCGCTTCTTGTTCCACTTCATTTTTAGGAACAGGGAAAAGCATTTGACTTGCCGATAAACCAATAGTACTCAAGCGTGACTTATTTATTCCTTTTTTTATTAAGTAATTATATATTGTCAGCGCTCTTTGTTCCGATAATGTTTGATTAAATTTTTCATCCTTTTCTGTTGTAACAGTTCCTTTATTTACATGACCTTCAATTTGAATTACCAATTTCTTATTTTTCTGCATCAACTGATACAACGCTTCCGCAGAAGGAAAAGAACAAGGAAGTAATTCAGCCAGATTACCATAAAAATTAATATTGCCGAAATTATATTTTGCACCTTGTTTTAATTTTGGCAGTACTACATTTACATTATCAAAAGTAGTTTGGTTTTTTAATGTATTTGTATTAATCGTTTTATTTTGAATGAATGTTTTTTCGGATAATGTGGTGAGGTTATAATTTTCATTGGTCTCATTCGTTAGTTGAAACTATGCACTTTGAGTGCAAGACTTTCAGTTTCTACAAATATTTTATTCAAGTATAATAGTGTCTTTGTCGATATTTGAAGGCGTTCTGTGATGTTCAAGATATTGTTGAACCAT
>JBBSPS010000091.1:0-14391 GCA_038258655.1 Bacteroidia bacterium | reverse complement strand
TTAGTGAAATTTTATCATATGCTTGAAGGATGGCTTATCGCACAAGAAATACTTGTGGGTAAACAGTAGCCTTTGGAGAGGGGCTGGGGGTGAGGCTAATGAAAGCGGACTAATGTATATTAAGTATTAGTATTACTTCTATCAAAAACATTATTCGTATAATAATTAGGCAGGTTAGTATAATAATTGCCTTCAGGCGTTTTTTAGTATTTAGATTTGTTATGCTAAAAAAATAGCACTCTAAAACCTATTAAAATGAAAAAAACTACCTCCCTTTTTATTGTATTATTTTATTCAGCTGTATTGTTTTCTCAACAAATTAATACTATCAGTCAACAAAACAGTATTAATGGCGATAAAATAATAATGAGCAGCATCAGTCAATCACCTTCTTTCATTCAGCTTTCCACACAGTCCAATATTCCTCAGCAGCAATTTTCGAGTTGGATAAAATCAGCATTGGATATGAAAGAAAATGATGATTGGTCTCTTTATAAAACAGAAAAACCCGATGACCTTGGTTATACATTATACAGATACCAACAAACTTACAAAGGTATTCCCATTATGGATGGAATATATTTATCCCATGTATTGGATGGAAAAATAGTATCCGTAAACGGGGAATTTTTTAAAGGAATGAATGTTTCTACCTCTCCTTCTATTACAGAGGCTCAGGCTTTAGTCAAAGCGCTGCAACATATAAACGCAGACGTATACAAATGGGAAAATAAAGAGGATGAAAAACAAATGAAACAAGCCCTCAACAACCCTGATTTTACGTATTATCCGAAAGGAGTTTTAATTATTGCTCCTCTAAATGGGATTCATAAAGAAGGTGTATATAAACTTTCTTACAAATTTGAGATATATGCCGAAACACCTTTAAAAGTGGAGGATATATATATTGATGCCACTACAGGTGAAGTGGTAAACGAAGTAAACAGATTAGATTTTACAGATGCTGTTGGAACAGCAGTTACAAAATACAGTGGTACACAAACAATTACCACGGATAGTTATAACGGGAGTTACCGCTTACGTGAAACAGGTAGGGGAAAAGGAATTGAAACGTATAATTGTAAAACAACTACATCGTATACCAATACTGATTTTACAGATTCTGATAATAATTGGAATAATATAAATACAGCGCAAGATGAAGCAGCAGGTGATGCGCATTGGGGAGCTGAAAAAACATACGACTATTATAAAAACATACATAACAGAAACAGCATTGATAATAATGGGTTTAAATTACTGAGTTACGTGCATTATGATGTTAAGTTTGGTAATGCTTTTTGGGATGGACAGCGAATGACCTATGGCGATGGTGATGGTACTAATTTAAATATGATGACAGCGCTGGATGTTTGTGGACATGAGATTACTCATGGATTAACTGCCAATACTGCTAGGTTAGGTTCGGGCGAAAGTGGCGCACTTAACGAAGGCTATAGTGATATTTTTGGAACTGCTATTGAATTTAATTCAAAGCCCAGTAGTGCAAATTGGGTTATGGGTACTGATATTGCAGTAACCGGAACAACCGGAGGACTCAGAAGTTTTGAGGATCCTAAAAAATATAAACAACCGGATACTTATAAAGGAACAAACTGGTCAGCCAGCGCAGAAGTTCATACAAATGACGGCCCTTTGATCCACTGGTTTTATTTAACTGCTATGGGTGGATCGGGGACAAACGACAATTCGAATACTTATAATGTGAATGGAATTACATTAGCAAAAGCGGAAAAAATAGCTTTTAGAACACTTACGGTTTATCTTACTTCTTCCTCAAAATATGCTGATGCTAGAACCTATTCTATAAAATCAGCGGTTGATCTTTACGGTGCTTGTTCTGCCGAAGAAATTGCAACAACAGATGCTTGGTATGCAGTAGGTGTTGGAGCTAAATTTGATCCGACTCCTTGTAGTCAGCCTCCTACCGCTAATTTTGTCGCTAATGTTACTACTACTTGTCAAGGTAAAATTTCTTTTATTGATCAATCAATATTAGCCAATTCATGGCTATGGGATTTTGGTGATGGCCAAACTTCCACTATACAAAATCCAACACATATTTATACGAGTGCCGGAACGTATACAGTAAAGTTGGTAGCTACGAATGCAAATGGGTCTACTCCTGCAACAAAAACATCCTATATTAATATTACCAAACCAGTAAGTCCAAGTGTGCAAGATGCTACACGTTGTGGAAGTGGTATAGTAATATTAACAGCATCTGGCAATAATACTCTCAATTGGTACGATGCTCCTACAGGAGGAACCCTTGTAAATACAGGGCTTACTTATGCTCCCACTATTTCTAATACTACTTCCTATTATGTAGCAAATGAAATAATTAGCCCGCAACAAAATGTTGGAGAACCCGATAATACTAAAGCAGGAGGATATTTTACAGCTAATCAGGACAGGCGTTTGCTTTTTGATGTGTTGGATGATGTTACCATAAAAACAGTTACAGTTTATGCAAATACTGCAGGCGATCGTACTGTTGAAGTATTGGATAAATCAGGTGTACTAGTAGCTACTAAAACAGTAACATTACCTGCAGGTATGAGCAAAATTGTTTTAAATTTAGTGCTTTCACCCGGTACCGATTACGCAATTAAAATTGCCGCAGCAAGTACAGTTGATCTTTATAGAAATAATGGGGGAGGGTTAAGCTATCCATATTTAATAAGCAATTTAATTTCTATTAAAAACAGTGATGCAACGGGCACTTCTACTGATTATTATTATTATTTCTATAATTGGGAAGTTCAGGCTTTATCATGTGTAAGTGATCGTACCAAAGTAACAGGTACAGTTCAGGTTTGTACCGGTATAAATTCAAATGCTACGAACAACATAATAAATATTTATCCTAATCCTACAAATGGTATTATCAACTTCGAGAAATCGGGCGGAACAAATAAGGAAATAAATATTCAAGTATTAAATGTATTGGGAGAATTACAATATAGTACAATAATAGAAAGCAGCAACGGGGTGTTTACAAAAATAATTAATTTGTCCTCACTTAAAGCCGGGATGTATTTTATTTCTATCGTAAGTCAAAACGAAAAAAGGATTGAAAAAATAATTAAGGAATGATTAATTTATATAAGGCTCATCATAGCAAGGAGCAAAGCAGACTTAATCTAATATTTTAGGTAAGATGCTTCGTTCCTCGCAATGAACCTACTAAATTAACTCTTGCGGTCTCTGCGAATTTTTCTCTGTGTTTCTCTGGAGTAAAAAACGGAACGTCTACTCTATCTTCTGCAACTCTATTTCATCTTGCACTAAAAATGCAGCAGGAAATTCAACTTGTACTTCTTTTAAAAATTTATAAGCTTCTAATTTTGTTTTGAAATCGCCAACACGAACATTAAAGTTCGGTTGATCATATATTGGCCCATAAGCAGGAACATCCGGAAATTTAGAAATAAATTTCGCTTTAATTTCACTTGCTTTATTTTTATCTGAGCCAAAATGTATTTTAACACGATAGCCTTTTATAGGTGTTTTTGAATTGATCTCAATATGTTTATTGAGTAATTCCTTTACTTTTAAATCCTGTACCAATACTACCTTTCCGGTGTCAGGAGCAGCGGTTTGCGCGAAAGAAAAAACGCGAAAAAAAAACACAAATAATAATATTGATATAACTTTCAAACGAATCACGTAAGTAGTATTTTTAAATTTTAGCTACAAAGGTAATTTATTCTAACTAAAACAGTTTATTGTGAAAATAAAAGTAATTTTTTATAATTCGATAAGCGGTTAATTATATTAGATAGTAAGTCTTTTTTCATAGTCAGACTATTCTTCAAAAAGCCATCCAAATTAATCCTTATTTAGAATCAATATAAATTAAAACTTTTTAATAAAATAGTGATGTTTTTTGAATCGCCAATTAATGTTTCTTATAAATTTGTCGCGCAAGTAAAAATACTTCCCCTATTATTAGGGTTTTCAACAGAGTTTAATAGTAAAAAGCAATATGGATACACTGTGTATTAAGCCCAAAAAGCAAATTCTGACAATTTTTTCCTTCCTTTTTTTATCTTTCATTTTTAGTATCAACGTACTTTCCGCCGCTGATGGCGAAAAAATATTCAAGCAAAATTGTGCTGTTTGTCACAGTTTAGGTAAGAATAAAATTACCGGTCCGGGTTTGGAAGGAGTTTCTACTCGTGTTCCCAGTGAGAATTGGATGTACAAATGGATCAAGAACAACAATGCTGTTTTAAAAAGCGGTGATGCATACGCGCAAAAAATATTTGCTGAAAACGGTGGAGCACAAATGACTGTGTTCAATGATTTTACCGATGATGATATTACTGCAGTTATTAAATATGTAAAAGAATACAAGCCACCTGTTGAAACAACTTCTACTACAGGTCCGAGTGGCGCTGTGCCTGAAGAAAAAGGTGTTAACCCATTGGCTATATTGATAGGCGTTATTGCTTTCTTGATTATTATAATAGGAGTACTTCGCGGAGTAAAGCATTCATTAAAAAATATACAGAACGAAAAACAAGGTTTACCTGAAGAAGAAGCTCAGGGCCCATTAAAAGAGATTAAAGTATGGATCAATTCTCATAAACGTACCACAGCGGTTATTATTTTATTTTTTATAGGTTGGATGCTTACTGCAGGATGGTATGGTTTAAAAGAAATTGGTGTGTATGAAGGTTATCATCCCGTACAACCGATCGCATTCTCACATAAAATACATGCGGGCGATAATGCAATTAATTGTCAGTATTGTCACTCCGGTGTAGAAAGAAGTAAAACAGCGGGCATCCCAACAGTGAATGTTTGTATGAACTGTCACAAAGGAATTTCAAAAGGACCAACTACCGGAACAACTGAAATTGCTAAAATATATGAAGCAGCGGGTTGGGATCCTGATAAAGGAGAATACAATAAACCCCAACGCCCAATTCAATGGGTGAAAGTTCACAACCTTCCTGATTTTGTTTTTTTCAGTCACCAACAACACGTAAAAGTAGGTAAACAAGAATGTGCTACCTGCCATGGTGAAGTAAAAGAAATGACCACTGTACACCAGGATAAACAATTAACAATGGGATGGTGTGTTGATTGCCACAGAAAAACAGAAGTGCCGGGCATGAAAGACAATCCGTACTACGAAAGCTTACACAAAAAATTAGCGGAAAAATATAAAGGACAACCAATCACTGTTGATAAAATGGGTGGTATAGATTGCGCAAGATGTCACTACTAAAGCCTTATCCCTTAATCCCCTTTCCTAAAGGAGGGGGCTATCGGTGAGAAGCGTGCTAAAAAAATAGTAGATAAACACAGATTAGTAATTGGTATTGATCAGTAATTTAGTAGATAAAAACACAGATTCGTAAACTTAGTATTGATTCGTTATTAGTAAAAAAGATATGGCAACAAAAAAATACTGGAAAGGATTAGAAGAGTTAAACAATGGTACTGAATTTGTTCAAAAAGCGAACAATGAGTTTGCTGAACAAGTACCTGTAGAAGAGTTCCTGGGTGATAGCAACCTTACTCAAAACAATGGAACCAACCGAAGAGACTTCCTTAAATTTTTAGGATTTAGTGTAACTGCCGCTTCATTGGCTGCTTGCGAAACCCCGGTATACAAATCAATACCGTACGTTGTAAAACCCGAAGAAATTACTCCCGGTGTAGCTAATTGGTATGCTTCCAGTTATTATGATGGAAATGATTACGCTTCTATTTTAGTAAAAACACGTGAAGGTCGTCCTATTAAAATTGAAGGAAATACATTATCTAAAATTACAAAAGGTGGAACAAATGCACGTGTACAGGCATCTATCCTTTCATTATATGATTCATCCCGTTTAACAGGCCCAACAGCAAATGGCACTCCTGCAAAATGGGCCGATGTTGATAAAGAGATTGGTGAAAAATTAGCCGCTATTGCTGCAAAAGGCGGCGCTATCCGTATCCTCTCTTCCAGTATTATCAGCCCTTCAACCAAGGCTGTAATAGCTGATTTTACTGCAAAATATTCTACAACAAAACTTGTTACGTATGATGCTGTTTCGTATTCAGGAATGGCAAAAGCGAACGCGCAAACACTCGGGCAGGAACTTATTCCTTCTTATAATTTTGATAAAGCGGATGTAATTGTAAGTATCGGCGCTGACTTTTTAGTCAACTGGTTATCGCCGATCGAATATGCTAAACAATATGGTAAAACCCGTAAAGTAAACAAGGATCACGCGAAGATGTCAAGACATTATCAGTTTGAATCCAATCTTTCGGTAACAGGTGCAAATGCTGATTACCGCGAGCCAGTGAAAGTATCCGAGCAAGGTAAAGTGGCTGTGAATTTATACAACGCGGTTGCTAAAATTGTTGGTGGTTCATCTATTCCTTCATCCGCATTAGCATGTGACGCGATGATCGCGAAAGCAGCGAAAGAATTAGCGGATAACAAAGGAAGATCATTGGTAGTGAGTGGTTCAAATGATATGAATATTCAGTTGGTTGTGAATAGCATTAACCAACTACTCGAGAGCTACGGAAAAACAATAGATGTTGAAAGCCCTAATTTATCGCGTCAGGGCGATGATGCAGCTTTTGCTGAACTGACAAATGAAATGGCAGCAGGAAAAGTAGCCGCTATTATTACATACAATACAAATCCTGTTTACACCGCACCGGCATCCTTAAAATTTGCCGATGCATATAATAAAGTAGGACTTCGCATTTCATTTGCTGATAGAGCTGATGAAACAGCATCCATAGCTAATTACATTTGTCCTGACCATAATTTCTTAGAATCATGGAACGATTACAATCCTAAGAAAGCGCATTACAGTTTATCACAACCTACTATCAGTCCTTTATTTGAGCGGCCACGTAATGAGGGAACACGCCAAGCACAACAAACATTATTGCTTTGGTCAGGTAATACCAGTGATTATCATTCATACATTCAAAAAGTATGGAACGAGCGTGTATTCCCAATGCAAGGTAAACAGATGATGTTTACTGAGTTTTGGAACAACGCATTGCATGATGGCGCTGTTGAAGTTGGAATAGGTGATGAAATATTAATGCCGTTAGGAAAAGGAGACAGCACAAAAGCGGCTCCTGTTCTTGTAAAGGGTGCTCCTAAAAAGAAAGAAGAAAAAACTGAAGAATCTAAATGGGCTGTTAAAGCTGTTAGTTTAAATGATGCCGCGCAAAAAATAAATTCGGCCAAAGGCGGAGAATTTGAATTATCACTATACGAAAAAACAGGCATCGGTAATGGTAACCAAGCAAACAATCCTTGGTTGCAAGAATTACCTGACCCTATCACAAAAATTACCTGGGAAAATTATGTTACCATGTCGCCTTTGGATATGAAAGGCAAATACAACATGATGGCCCGTCAGGACAGGGAAGCAAGTGTTGTGAATGTAACTGTAAATGGCCTTACTATAAAATTACCTGTTGTTCCACAACCTGGACAAGCGCAAGGTACCATTGGTATTGCATTAGGTTATGGCCGTGATAAAGCGGGAATACTAAGTACACAAACAGGGGTGGTAGGGCAAAACGCTTTTCCATTTATACAAGTGATGGATGGCGCAATGTTATATTCTGTGTTGGATGTAAAAATCGATAACGCGAATGAAACAACTCAAATAGCGGGAACCCAGATTCATCATACCTTAATGGGACGAGAAATTGTAAAAGAAACCATTTTAGAAGCATATAAAAAGGATCCGAAATCCGGTAATGATGTTGAATTGTTTCAAACCCATACAGGCAAAAAAGAAGCGGCAGCTATTGACCTATGGAACGAGCATGAAAACCTTGGCCACCGTTGGGGGATGACCATTGACTTGAACTCCTGCATTGGTTGCGGAGCTTGTGTGGTTGGTTGTACTGTTGAGAACAATGTGGCTGTAGTTGGTAAAGACCAAGTAATGAAAACCCGTGAAATGCACTGGTTACGTATTGATAGATATTATTCTACTAACTGGCCTGCAGTAACACGTGAAGCCACTGAAAAAGCGGATGAAGAAAATGTAGGGTTAGTTGACATGTACCTTGATATGGAAAACCCGGTGGCGGCAAATCCCAAGGTGGTTTTTCAACCGATGATGTGCCAGCATTGCAATCATGCGCCATGTGAAACTGTTTGCCCTGTAATTGCTACCAGCCATAGTTCTGACGGATTAAATATGATGACATATAACCGTTGCGTAGGAACAAAATATTGCGCCAACAACTGCCCGTATAAAGTACGCCGTTTTAATTGGTTCAACTATAACGAAAATCCTGATTTTGCATTTAACCCTACCCAGGATGATTTAGGCCGTATGGTTTTAAACCCTGATGTAGTAGTGCGTTCACGCGGTGTTATGGAAAAATGTTCCATGTGTATTCAACGCATCCAAGGAGGTAAATTGGAAGCAAAAAAAGCGGAGCGTAAATTAATAGATGGCGAAATAAAAACAGCTTGTCAACAAGCATGTCCTACTAACGCTATTGTATTCGGTGACTTAAACGATAATGAAAGCGCCGTTTCTAAATTGCAAAGAGAAGATGAGCGTAATTATTATGTTCTGGAGGAACTTAATGTTAAACCAAATGTTTCATACCTCACAAAAGTTAGAAATTGTGAAGAGGATATGGCTGAGGCGAAAAAGGAAAAGGCGGAAGCGTAAATGATTTGATTAATAATGGAATGCGGATAACGTAGACAAATAGGATAGGCACAGATATTTTTAACAGTAAAAAAAATTAAAAAATCATATTAGATCATAACAATCAGTGTCATGAGCGTTCATTTTTTGGATACTAGATACAGAGAAATTTAATCAGAATTATAATTCATAATTTATTAAAATAAAATATGCATCACGAATCAGAAATTAGAACCCCATTAATTCTTGGTAAAAAATCGTATCATCAAGTAACTGAAGATATTGTAAGACCAATTGAAGGGAAAGCCAGCAAAGAATGGTATATGCTGCTTACTGCGGCAAGCATTTGCTTTTTATGGGGAATAGGTTGTTTGGCTTACACTATCGGTACAGGGATTGGTGTGTGGGGAAACAATAACGGTGTTGACTGGGCTTGGGACATTACAAATTTCGTTTGGTGGATCGGTATTGGACACGCAGGAACACTTATTTCTGCTGTATTATTATTGTTCCGTCAGAAATGGAGAATGGCAATTAACCGTTCCGCAGAAGCAATGACAATTTTTGCTGTAATGTGCGCCGCTATATTTGTATTGTTACATACCGGCCGGCCATGGTTAGACTATTGGTTATTTCCATTGCCCAACCAATTCGGTTCATTATGGGTAAACTTTAACTCACCATTGGTATGGGACGTATTTGCGGTTTCAACTTATTTTTCCGTATCATTAGTATTCTGGTACACCGGCTTGGTTCCTGACTTAGCGATGGTTCGCGATAGGGCAGTAAAACCATTCGCGAAAAAGATGTACGGTCTTTTAAGTATGGGCTGGGGTGGAAGCGCACGTCACTGGAGCCGTTTCGAAGAAGTATCCTTGGTACTTGCAGGTTTATCTACACCACTTGTGTTTTCGGTTCACTCAATTGTATCCACCGACTTTGCTACCGCGGTACTTCCGGGTTGGCACACTACTATTTTTCCACCTTATTTCGTTGCAGGTGCCGTGTTTTCAGGATTCGCGATGGTATTAACGTTATTGCTTATCATGCGTAAGGTATATAAGTTGGAAAATTATATTACCAATAAGCACATTGAATATATGAATATCGTTATCATTGTAACTGGTTCAATAGTAGGTGTTGCGTACTTAACAGAGTTATTTATGTCGTGGTATTCAGGTGTTGAATATGAACAATACGCGTTTATCAATCGTGCTACAGGGCCATACTGGTGGGCTTATGTATGTATGATGACGTGTAACGTAGTATCTCCACAGCTGTTCTGGTTCAAAAAATTACGTACCAACTTAACGTTCACATTCATCATGTCGATTATTGTAAACATTGGTATGTGGTTCGAGCGTTTTGTAATTATCGTTCCTACATTGTGCCGTACGTATTTGCCATCAACATGGAACATGTATCATCCTACATTTGTTGATATTGGAATTTTTACAGGAACTATCGGTATGTTCTTTACCTTCTTTTTATTGTTTACAAGATATTTCCCTGTTATCGCACAAGCGGAGTTGAAATCAATTATGAAATCATCGGCACAGCAGTATAAGGAAAAGGCTGCACACCATTAAGCCTCACCCTTAATCCCTCTCCAAAGGAGAGGGGGCTAAGCGTAAAAAAAATAGTAAAAGAATAAAGAAATAAATAATAGAGAGCGTATCATAAAAATTAACAACTAATAATTATCTCACTAACTGTCCCTCTCCTTGGGAGAGGGATTAAGGGTGAGGTCAATACACAAAATATGAGCACAACAATAATACATGCAATTTTTGATGACGAAGAGCCGGTATTGGCGAGCGCAAAAAAACTTCGTTCGCAAGGTTTTAAAATTCAAACTGTATTTTCTCCTTTTCCTGTACATGGCATGGATGCCGCTATTGGTGTGCCACGTACACGTATAGCAATTTGCGCTTTCATTTACGGACTTACCGGAGCTTCATTGGCTACATTAATGATGTGGTATATGATGATACACGATTGGCCTGCCGATATCGGTGGTAAACCAAACTTCACGTATTACATGAACGTGCCCGCATTTATTCCAATTACATTTGAATCAACAGTACTTTGTGCAGCGCATGGTATGGCCATTACTTTTTATTTAAGAAGTTGGTTGGTACCTGGAGCAAAGGCAAAAAATCCTGACCCACGCACTACTGATGATAAATTTTTAATGGTGGTTGAAGCGAAAGAGGATAATAAAAATACAATTGAATCATTGTTAAGAGAAGGTGGGGCATCTGAAATTCATTATAAATAGTTGATGGTTGTTAGTTAGTGGTTGATAAAAAAATAAATTTTATTTTCGTTTAAATTCGTAATTTGTAGTACTAGTAGATATGAAAAAAGTAACAACAATTATTTCTTTGATGGCGGTTTTCGGCTGTGTTGCCGTAGTTCTTACATCTTGTGAAAAGCATGATGCGAACAGTCCGGGTGTTGAATTTATGCCGGATATGTACCGTTCTCCTTCTTTGGAAACCAACATGGCTTACGTTAATAAACATGGTGATTCAATGGAAACAAACAGGCTGCCTGTTGCAGGAACCATTGCGAGAGGTTACATGCCTTACTCTTACCTGAACACACCCGAAGGATACGAACAAGCAAAAGCAAATGCGCATAACCCATTTGAAAAGAACGATATTAATTTAGCAAAAGGCGAAGAATTATACGGTAAGTTTTGTGTTCATTGCCATGGCGCTACCGGACAAGGCGACGGACTTGTTGGTTTGAAATTGCCTGGGCCACCACCTGCATACACAGCAGCTGATAAAATTAATATGACCGAAGGTGAAATTTTCCAGATCATTACTTATGGAAAAGGATTGATGGGTTCACATGCGTCACAAGTTAGCCAGGAAGAAAGATGGAAATTAGTATTGTATGTACAAAAATTACAACACCCTGCGGGAGCAGCTCCGGCAGCAGATTTTACTGCAACAGCTAAAAAATAAAACCTATTTATATATTTCATAAAAAACTCCCCTAGTACTCGGTGGAGTTTTTTTATTTTATAAACAACAATGTTTTGGATTACATTTATAGAATCGATTCAATGATCAAATGCGACAAATCGTATTAGCAATTATTTTTTTATTACTATTAAGCCATGGTAAGGTTAAAGCGATAGATACATTATCCGTTAGCTCAAAACATAAACTATTTATTTCAATTTCCGGTGGCATTGGAATAACTGCTAGAGATTTCTCAATTTTTGAAAAAGATTATCGCTTAGCTGCTCACAATATAGCTGGTTTTGCAAAAAATGGAATCAATGGTAAGTTTGATCTTACTTATTTGTTTACCGAAAAATTAGGAATAAATTTTATGTGTTATTCCTCTGTTCATGAAACGGAGGTGCCAACTGTCAATGAATTATTTCCTGAATCAGGTCTTGCATTGGGTGGTGGTTCTAACAGGCTCTCTTATAATTACAACACTAAAAAGTGGTACACCAATGGTGTTTTATTAGGTCCGGTTATTGGCTTTGGTACCGGTAAAATAAAATTTAATTTAAAATTTGCCGGTGGTGTACAACGAATTGAATCACCGGAAACGAAACTATATGAAGCAGGTTATACCTGGCAACTTAATTGGCCATCAACACATCCTTACAGTTCGAGTACTATTCAATCCGCAATTACTACTTACAATTTTGTTTTTGATAGTGGACTATATTTTAAAATCAATTTGAAAAAGAAGTTAGACCTCCTTATAGCTTTTGATTTTTTAACTTCTCGTGCAACATTCAAAGGACAATCAAGCTATACTTCTGATTATTATAACGGCACAACAAATACAAATACAAATACAAATACACATACCGAACAAACAAATACTCTTAAATTTGTAAAGAATATTTCTATTGCTTGTTTTAATATTGGTGTTAGTTATGCAATAAAATAAAACATATTTATATTTTAATTAGTGCAATTCGTGTCATATCTAAGCACCTACATGCTGTTTCACAAACGAAGCCAATTCATCTACATCCAGGTCTTTTCCTTTTACAGTATATTGTGCCTGGTGATATGCATCTTCACGCTTTTCAAGTTGCCTGTTGATGAAGGCACGCAGTTCTGCTTCAGTTTTATTGGCGATCAAAGGACGTTTTTCTTTCGCGTTTATCAAGCGGTTTACTAAGGCATCTACACTCATTTTTATATATACGGTGGTGCCATTGTTGTTCATTAGCTCCATATTATTATAGTAGCACGGAGTCCCTCCGCCGCAAGCGATCACTATATTGTTTTTTTCAATTACCTTTTTAAGTGCATTGTGTTCCATTGCCCTGAATTCATTTTCCCCTTTAGTAGCAAATATCTCCGGGATAGTTAGTTTGTATTCAGATTCAATAAAATGATCCAAATCAATAAAATCATAACCGAATTTAGCAGCCAGTTTCTTACCTGCAGTAGATTTACCGCTGCCCATATAACCCGTTAAAAAGATCTTTGCCATGTTGGATGATTTAGGATGCTTTGTTTGTATAACGAAGCACATACACAATTATAGCACATTTTCGGGATAAATCCATCTCTTTTTCAATTAATTTTATAAGGCCTGAACCCCAATAGAATCAAGCTTTTTAAAAATAGTTAGCCTTTTAAAAAAAAAGGCTTTGCAAAATAAAATAATGCTTCTATATTTGCACTCCCAAAAAATGTTTTTGGGCTATATTATTGGTGTAGATTAGATTCCGTAGCTCAGCTGGTAGAGCATTACACTTTTAATGTAGGGGTCCTGGGTTCGAATCCCAGCGGGATCACCTCATGGGATTGATTGGAAAAAATTTCCTTTCAGTCCCTTTTTTATTCCTCTAAATTCTTATAATTTAAGCAAATTAGAGATACTGCTTCATTTACTTTAAGGGTTCGTATTGATAATTTTCACAGATCAATTTTTCAGGAAATATTTGAACCCACTATTATTTGTTTTACCTCCAAATCTGCTTTAGCATAGCTAATTGAAAGGATTTTTTCGAAGTCCAGTCCTATTGCACTTTCATTATCGTCCTTACTTGTTGCACTGCTCCGTTTTGCAAACGGGCATAATAAGTTCCTGCCGGCAGATCTTCAGAGTCAAAGAGAACACTATATTTCCCTGAATCATATTCTTTGTCAACAAGAGTTTTTACCAATCTTCCCATTGTATCAAATATTTGTATCAACGTATGGTTTCCACTTGTTTCAAAATTGATTGTAGTAGTGCTTGTAAACGGATTAGGAAAGTTAGTAATTAATGCTACCCCTGCTTTATTATTCAAATCATGAACCCCGTTAGACATACAAGCTGCAGGATTTACGAGCGGTAATGATTGATAGTTTTTTAAAAGAACAGTTGAAACATCCGCACTATTTACGCAAAACCATTCTTCCAAAACAGAGCCATATATTGAACGGAAATCATATTGCATAGGTATGTTATCGTTCACATTTGCATTGGCAGGGATAACAGGATTTGTTCCTAAAATTCCAGGTACTATATTATCTCCGAAAATAAATAGTGGAGCCGCTGCACCGTGATCAGTACCAATACTTGAATTGGATTTAACTCTTCTTCCAAACTCTGAAAAAGTCATGCCCGTTACTCTGTTAGAAACAGTAAGAAATTTAAGATCTGCCATAAAAGCGTCTACTGCCTCAGAAACTTTGCCTAATAAAACAGCGTGGTTACCGATAGATGT
>JBBSPS010000090.1:0-14605 GCA_038258655.1 Bacteroidia bacterium | reverse complement strand
TGCACATTTTGGACGGAACTTTTTTAAGGAATCTTGTTTTTTTGAAAAAAAATATCCCATTACACTTCTAAACTGGGGCAAAAGCCTGATAATACTTAGTTTTAGATTAGTATAGGAGGGAAATTAAGGAAACTCCAGTATAACATGATAGAACCACTTATATTGGGTACTTATTGCCGCTGCCACATTAAAATTGATAACGAAAGTACTTGTTGTTGAGGTAACATAAATTCCTTTGCTAGCGATATCCTGAGCTGCATTTGGACCATTAGGATATAATAAAACCATAGGCGCTGTTGTGTATGTTTTATTAAATGTAACTGTGACATACGCACCGGTTCCGGGAGCACCGGTTCCTGTTGTGAAAGTAATAAGCCCTGCAATATCAGTGGCATTACTTAATGAAACCGTGGGAGTTGTTCCGGCATTTGTAGCAGCTACAGTAGGCGCCGTTGTTTGCTGAGATTGAAGATGTCCATCTTTAACAGCGAGTATAGCATTGGTTACAGGTGCTGTTGTGCCGATTCCAACATGTCCCTTAATGATAGCTCCATCAGCTGGTGCTGCAGTAACTCCTGAATAAGTTGAACCCACGGTTAAATTGCCGTTAACATCTAACATACTTTTTGGCCCACGTGTGCCTATCCCAACGTGTGAAGATGGCATCAATGCAATATCATCGTCATACCCACTTCCGTACACGTCATTTTGTACTCCAATTTCGAGAAGAGAATTGTCGTTTGTGGTGCCGTTAGCACTGCCGTCATCCGAATATTTTATATAGCCGTAATCGCCCCCTACACTCACATTGCTTTTAAAAAGAATACTGCTTTCACCTCCACTGTTACCGTGTTCCAATATTAATGTTCCGGCAGATGCCGAAAGAGTAGTGCCTGTAGCCTCGTAAAGATGTAAACGTGCGGCAGGCCCTGCAGTTCCAATTCCTATATTCTGCGCATTGTCAATAACCATTGCCTGCACAGGTGCTACTCCGCCAGTTGTTGATGTTTTGGTATAAAATTGCAACTCCCCTTGCGCATTTGCTCCTGTACGCTTAAATATGATTGCCGCACCCACAGTATTTGTAAGGCTGGTGTTAGCAAAACCAATTCCTACTCCTTTGCCGTTTATTGCAGCGGCATCATGGAGGAATAAAAAATAATTTGATGGCGTACCAACTCCTGTAAGCGCATCGTTTGTAGATTTAATATTAAAAACATTCAGCGGAGCAGAAGTGCCTATCCCAACATTGCCTTCTACTATTAAACCATTGGTGGGCGCAGCAGTGGTACCGGAATAGCTTGCTCCTATGGCTACATTCCCCTCCACATCTAATACACTGGCAGGGGTGCTAGTCCCGATTCCCATTCCCTGGGCAAATAGTTTATTGCCACATAAAGAAAATAACACAAACACAACAACTGTTGTTTGCATTAAACCGGTAATTTGTTTTTTTAGGTTGAGCATCGTTGATGATTTAAATTTTTGTTACTTTTTTTTTGTAGTTGGGTTGTTTTTATCAATGTCTTTTATGTTACTTGCCGGAAGCAAAAAATCAGGGGCTATTGCAAGTGCTTCATTAAACGCAACTTTTGCCTTTTGGGTTTCATGCAGTTCTTTATGCACCATTCCTTGTATGTTTAAAGTGGCTGCTTTGTATGAAACTGTTTGTTCGGTTTGCGCTGTTGCATATACTTGCAATGTTTTCTTTTCTGATTGAGGGTTTGCCAATATGCTTTCAATAGTTTGCATGCACTCTCCAAAGCGTTTTAACCCAAACTGCAATTCGGCTATGGAATAGGCTTGTCCCAAATCTTTGGTTTGAGAATATAATTTTTCATACATCTGAAGAGCGTATTTAAAATTCCCCAATGCTTTTTCTGATAAGGCAATAAATTCCATTGCTCTTTGGTTATCGGGCTGCTTGGCAATTATTTGTTCGGCAATGTTGGCGCATTTGTCGTATCCACCCGAAATTAAATAAAGCCTCGCTAGTGAATCTTTGTAAGTGATGTTTGCGGGATCTTTCGCCAGCATATAATAGAGGGTATTAATAGCAACAATATAATCACCATTTATACGGGCAGTATAATAAACTACCGAATCATAATTTATTTCCGTTTTTTTGGAAGGCATTGTATTTTTATCTTTTTGCCCAAAAGAATAAAAACAAATGAGCATACAACTGATGGTAGTTGTTATGGTTTTATATAAAACAGCTTTAGCACACTTCATAGGCATCAAATAAAAATCAGTTATCATCCTCCAAATTTTTTAATGGTTCTTACAAATGTATTGCATTTTTGGTCAATAAATATATCAGACTTTATATAAGTTAAATTTATTAATAAACTATACTGTTTATTTAGTGCGTCATTGCAAGGAACGAAGCAATCTCACTCCAGTGCTTCAATGAGGTTGCTTCTCCGCACATGCGGGATCGCAATGACGCGCTAACAAATTCTTTTATTTTGTTTGATTTTTATACACAAACTTATATAAAGTATAATGTTCCATAAAATAAAAATATAATACTAAATTTGGCGGCTACATAAATAATATTAAAAAATCCATGAAAAAAATTCTCTCCGTTATTGCTGCAATAAGCGTAAGCGTATTCATCTATTCTTTTACCCCAGGCAATCCGGAAACCTACACTCCTCCGGAAGGGAAATTTGTTTCGGTTAACGGATACAAATATTGGGTGGAAACGGAAGGACAAGGCGAACCCATTTTTTTTATACCTGGCGGCCCGGGAAATAATCATGCTTACCTACATGCGTATCATCAGCTAAAAGATTCATTTCAATTGGTGTACATGGATTTTCTTGGACGTGGAAAATCGGATACTGCTAAAACACGTTCAGAATATACTGTTGCCAATGATGTAGAACAAATGGAGGCCATCCGCAAAATATTAAAACTGGAAAAAATTACAGTGTTAGGGCATTCATATGGTTCATTGGTAGCACAGGCGTATGCGATCAAATACCCGCAGAATATCAAACGGCTTATTATAGCAAATGGTTTTCATAGTGGATGGATGTGGCAGGAAAACTGTGATAACAGTAATCGTTGCATTAAAGCGGGGTATCCCGAGGTATGGGAAAAGCTGATGAAAATAAGATCGGAAGGAGCCGTATCAATAGATCCTGCCCATCAGGAGCTGTATGGAAACGTCCCTTACGGATATTTATATTGTTTTAACCCAACTTTGCGTTTCCCTTTGCCTAAGGATCATTCCATAAATATGAGTAGTATTGTGTATTACCAAATGGTTGGCCGTGATGGAGATTTTATTATTGGTGGGTGCATCGCTGATTATGATGTTAGAACACAATTAAAAGATTTAAAAATGCCGGTATTGATATTAGCGGGCCGTTATGACAGGGTATCAACTCCTGAAATGGCTTTGTTATATAAAAAATATTGCCCGCAAGCTCAATTTGTACTATTTGAAAGATCAGGGCATAATCCGCAAGTGGAAGAACCCGAAAAAACAATGCAAGTAGTAAGGGCGTTTTTGAAAAAGTAAATAAATCTATTGTTAGAATCAGAAGCTATTTTAAAATCTATTTTTAAAATACTTTTTTCAGATAATATTATTTCTATATTTGGCTTCCCCAAAAAAAATTAGTTAAAAACTAAAATTTCAAAGCATGCAACTTTATGCTCTTTTTATGTATCTACACTCTCGGCAAATAATCCCAAATAATAAATAATACACGCATGGAAAAAATTTCACTAGTACAAAATTTGAAGAAGAGTATAACAAAAAAAATAGTATTAACTTTAACGGTAGCGCTATCTTTAATCCCTTTCTTTGGTTATTCAACTCACATTATTGGAGGAGAATTAAATTATAAATGTCTTGGTGGAAATCAATATCAAATTACCCTAACAGTATATAGAGATTGTTACAATGGAGTTCCTCCATTTGATGACCCTGCCGCGGTAGGGATTTTTGATGTTAACAATGTTCTGGTAACTACTGTTTACCTTAATTTCCTTGGATCAACCAAAGTGCCACCAACGGTGTCTCAAACAAATCCTTGTGTACAAGTACCAACAAATGTTTGCACTGAGGTTGCTAAATATGTAGGGACAGTTACCTTGGCTCCAAGAGCAGGAGGATACCAATTGGCATATCAACGTTGTTGCCGTAATTCCATTATAAATAATCTTGTTAATCCTGGTAACACAGGAGCTACGTATTATGCGCATATACCCGACCAATCAATTGCCTGCAATAGTAATCCGGTATATAAAAATTATCCTCCTTTGTTTGTTTGCGCTAACAATCAACTTACGTTTGATCATTCCGCTACTGATTTCGAAGGAGATTCACTCGTTTATAGTTTATGTGCTCCGCTTGATGGAGCTTCGACCGGTAATTCACAACCACAACCACCAAATGCCCCCCCCTATAATTTTGTAACGTTTCAGGCGCCATACAGTGCTACCGACCCTATGGGAGGAATACCTTTGACCATTGACCCTAAAACGGGAATGATGACAGGAACACCCCAAACACTGGGCACGTATGTAGTTGGTATTTGCGTTGATGAATATAGAAAGGGTGTGTATATAAGCACCACTAAACGTGATTTTCAGTTCAACGTGGTTAATTGCCAACCGGATGTATATGCAGCAGCAGCTTCCTATACTTCAAATTGTACCAATCATACAGTAACTTTTACAAATAAAAGTACAGGTTCTACTTCATTTTCATGGTATTTTGGAGATCCTACCACTCTTGCTGATAGTTCAAATCTTACCAATCCAACGTATACTTATCCGGCAACAGGAACGTATACGGTTACATTAATTGCTTATTCCAGTAAAAGTGCTGCGTGTAACGATACTTTAAAAAACCTTATAGTAGTTGTTGATACATGCAAACCATGCGGGATGACTTTGGGTATTACTAAAGTAGATGCGGGTTGTGGTGTTAGCACTTGTACTACTACGATTCCTGTGTTGGATAACAAAGCAGGAAAAAAAGTTGCATCAAATGCTACAAATATTAATTGGAATCATACAGTAACTGTAGGCGGTGTTAACTCCTTGCTAATAGTATCTCTTCATTCCATTACATCCTATGCAGTATCTGTAACATACGCAGGTATACCATTAACATTAATTGGTCAGTCGTCATCAACCGGAGGGAATGATGAGATAGCTGAAATGTGGTATTTATTGGCCCCTCCAACAGGAATTAATGCAGTTGATGTTAATTATCCTGTGGGTACGGGTACATTTTTTCCGGAAAAAAAGGGTGAATCTTTTTCTTTTACCAATGTAAATCAAACAACTCCTTTTAATTTGCCTGCTGGTTTAGCTAGTGGGATTTCTACATGTCCATCCTATGTTGTTACCAGTGGAGCAAATGAACTTGTTTTGGATGCAATCTCATCTTCTTTTTGGGGAGCCCCTCCATTGGTAAATGCCGGACAAACACAAGAATATTCTGGTACTGCTGCTTTCGATCCGGGATTCGGAGGTTCACTATTAGCGGGTGCTGCTCCAAATGTCACAATGGGTTGGACGTGGAATAATGGTGGATGTGCCGGTGATGGTGAGGAGTGGGCAGCAGTTGCAGTATCAATTAAACCTGCATGTAGTGGTGGCCCTACTCCGGGTAATGCAACTGTAACCTCATTAGGAGGCAGTGCGCCTTTTGCATATTCCTGGTCACCAAATGGTGGAACAAAAGCCACAGCAACAGGTTTAACAGCTGGCACCTATACTGTAACGGTAGTGGATGCAGCCAATTGCGTTCAAACAGCAAGTATAATTATCGACGCCAATTCAACACTTACATTAACGTCTTCTCAAACAGTGCCAACAACCTGTGGCGCTTCTGATGGTACTATTACAGTGACTGCTTCCGGGGGGAAAGCGCCCTATACGTATTTTTGGAGCAATGGCCAAAGTACTTCCACAGCTACCGGCTTATCTTCTGGTACTACTTATAGTGTTAAAATTGTTGATTCAGTTGGATGTTCCAAATCCGCTACGTTTACACTGCCTCAGTCTACTATTATTACCATAGCCACTTCTCAAACAGGGGTAAGATGTAAAGGAGGCAATACAGGTACCGCTTCAGGCACCGCTACAGGAGGTGTAGGGCCTTATACCTATGTCTGGACTACCAGCCCTGTTCAAACAACCCAAACAACTACAGTATTAAAAACAGGATATTATGTTATTACCGCAACCGATGTAAATGGTTGTAAAGGAACAGCTTCTATAACTGTAACCGATTCATCCTTGGTATTAATGCCTTCAAAAACAAATGTTAAATGTATCGGCGATAATAACGGTACTGCTACAATTTCTGTAACAGGAGGGATACCGGGGTATACTTATTTATGGAAGACTACCCCTGTTCAAACTACCGCTACCGCAACAGGATTATCCCCAGGTACCTATACTGTTAAGGTAACTGACAACGCAGGTTGTGTGGATTCTACTACAGTAACAATTGCTCAACCTTTATTATTAGGACTTGAACCTAAAAATACCACTACTGTTAACTGTTCCGGTACTACAAACGGTTCGGCTGTTGTAGTGGTAAATGGAGGCACAGGGCCATTTAGTTACCTGTGGTGTAATGGACAATCCACATCTGCTGCAAGTGCTTTGCCACCAGGTAAATGTGTGATCACAGTAACGGATGCCAATAATTGTGTAGCAAAGGACAGTGTAACTATTGTAGCGCCACCTGCATTAAGTTTAACCAAACTTTCTTCTGATTTAAAATGTAATGGTGATAATAGCGGATCGGCAACTGTTAATCCTTCGGGAGGTAATCCTGGATATACCTATTCATGGAGTTCAAGCCCTGTTCAAACCGGGCAAACAGCCACCGGATTGCCTGCTGGAACGTATACTGTTGTTGTAACAGATAAAGCAGGTTGTACGGCTTCATTAAATAATATAGTTATTAATCAACCAACGGCTATTACTTTTGTGACAGCCAGTACAATTGCAAATTGTAATACCAGTAATGGTTCAGCATCCATAACGGCTTCTGGCGGAACACCTGCGCCAGGTTATACTTATTTCTGGAATAGTTCTCCTGTACAAACTACTGCATCTGCTACAGGTTTATCAGCAGGAATATATACTATTGTGGCTACCGATGGCATTGGATGTACAGGTAAAATTTCTGTAACAGTTATGAACCCGTCCGCACCGGTCCCTTCAGCTACAGTTACAGATGTTAGTTGTAACGGTGGTAATAATGGATCCATTATAGGTACTGCCACAGGAGGCACCCCCTCTTATAAATATTCCTGGAATAGTTCTCCAGTTCAAACAACGGCAAATGCTACCGGGTTATCAGCAGGAACTTATATTTTAACTGTTACAGATAATTCGGGTTGCGTTGGCAACAAAACAGTTACCGTGAATCAGCCTGTTGTACTTACCCTAGCTCCATCTGTTACAAATATTAAATGTAATGGGGCAAATAATGGTACTGCAACGGCAAGCGTTTCGGGAGGAAATACAGGAGGTTATTTATACAATTGGACACCAATTTCTAAAACCACTCAAACCGTAACAGGGCTTGCGCCGGGAACATATACTGTTACTGCTACAGATACAAAAGGATGTAGCGCTTTAAAAAGTATAACTATAACTCAACCAACTAAAATAAGTTTAGCAAGGGACAGTGTGTCTACAACGTGTTCAGGTGTAGGTACTGGTTCAGCATCAATAACAGCATCAGGAGGAACACCGGGTTATACCTATTCCTGGAATACGAATCCTGTGCAAGTTAATCCTAAGGCAACTAATTTATCAGTAGGAAAATATACTGTAACAGTTCTAGATGCGAATGGATGTAGTGTTACTGCAAGCATTGCTGTTCTCAGGTTAGGAGGAGCAGGTTCAACCGTAGCTAAGTTTGATGTAAACATCCAACCAACATGTAAAGACGGTGTGTACGCCTCATTTACTAATTTAAGTACATCTGCGACTTCTTATTTATGGATATTTGGTGATGGTACTACTTCTACGGATAAGGATCCCACTCATGGTTATACGTATGGTACTACTGTTACTGTAAAACTGATTGCTTTTAATGGTGCTTGTTCTGACACTCTATTAAAAGTTATCACTATTAATGCTTTCAACAATTACGTCAACTCATTTGTGCCCAATGTATTTACACCTAATGGAGATGGTGTGAATGATTGTTTTGAAATAAAAGTGGGAAATGGTTTAGAAAATTGTGTTGAGTTAACCGTATTTGATCGTTGGGGATTGAAAATGTATGATAATGAGAATGGAACTTGTTGGGATGGAAAAACAAAATCAGGGAAGAGTGCGCCTGAAGGGACTTATTTCTATTTAATTAAAATAGGTGATAATCAACTGCATGGGGCTCTATCATTGTTGAGATAAAATAATGTGTTTATTGAAAAACGGAATCCACATGTATGGGTTCCGTTTTTTTTAATTTACTATTCGCAATTTCGCAAATTTAATCAGAAGTTGTTTTTGCCCGACACCTTCAAAGAATACTGTAGCTTTATTATTAGGGAAGGAACCATCCATGTTTATTACTTTTCCTGTTCCAAAGCGATCATGTTCTACTTGCATGCCTACTTGTAAATTTCGCAGGCTTTCGGTATCAAAATCAGACGTGTTTTTTGAAGCGGAGTTTATTTTCACCAATTTTTTTCCAATAACAGGGCGCTGAACAAATGTTTCTTTTGGTTTGCCAACACTTAGTTTTGACTTGTGTGAATGGGTTTCATCACCAAACATTCGTCCATTGTTTTCAGCGGGCAGCTCTAAATATTTTTCATCCAGTTCTTCAATGAACCGGCTAGGCTCGCAATAAATTAAATTTCCCCATCGGTAGCGTGTAGTAGAATAGGAAAGGGTTACACGTTTTTCGGCACGTGTAAGTGCGACATAAAACAACCTGCGTTCTTCTTCCAAGTCCGCTCTTTCTGTCAGCGACATTTGTGATGGGAATAAATTTTCTTCCAGGCCGACAATATATACATACGGAAATTCCAATCCTTTTGCAGCATGTATTGTCATCAACACTACTTTGTTCCTATCTTCTTCAGTTTCTGTTTTTTTATCTGTATCAGTCATCAATGCAATGTCGCGCATGAACAGATCAAGCGTATTGTTGAGTGATGAGTTAAGATTAACGATTGATGATTCTATTATTTCGGATTTCGGAAGTTCGATTTCGAAAGTTGGATCAATTTCTTCCGATGAAAACAATTGCGTGTTTTGATCCTGTGTCATGCTTAGTCCTTCGACTTCGCTCAGGATAGACTCTGTGGAATCATCTTTATTTTCAATTTCTTGATTCTCCTCCTCTTCATCCTCTGTCAATTGTAATTCATCAATTTCGCTTTCCGTAAATTCTTTTAATCCATTTAACAGCTCTTGTATATTCTCATGTCGGCTAACACCTTCAGGGGATTTATCGGCATATAGGTCGCGTAATATACCGGAGTGCGTTGCTATGTGTTGCCCCAGATCATAGGCATTCTGTGCTTTTAACATTGCCGAAAAACTTTTGATCATCGTAGCAAACTCATCAATTTTTGTTTTAGCACCGGCATTTAATCCGATTTCAAATTCATTGATGTTTTCGATTACTTTCCAAAGGCTTATGTTATGGTCGTTTGCAGAAACTATAATTTTGTCTATAGTAGTATCACCAATTCCGCGGGCAGGATAATTAATGATACGTTTCAATGATTCTTCATCATTATTATTGATAGTAATACGATAATAAGCTAAAAGATCTTTGATCTCCTTGCGCTGATAAAATGATAATCCGCCATAAATTCGGTAAGCAATGTTTTGCCTGCGCAAAGCTTCCTCCATTGCACGCGATTGTGCGTTGGTTCTGTAAAGTATTGAGAAATGGCGGTTTTGAGCCTGCTCATTCATCTTTGTTTCAAAAATAGAATTAGCAACAAAATTTCCTTCCGCATTATCCGAATCGGTTTTCACTACTTTAATCAATTCCCCTTCCGCATTTTCGGTAAAACTATTTTTCTTTAACTGATCTTTGTTATTTGCTATTACTGCATTTGCGGCGCCTACAATATTTTTTGTTGAACGATAATTTTGTTCAAGTTTAAACATATGTAACTCGGGATAATCTTTTTCAAAATTTAAAATGTTTTGAATATTGGCTCCGCGAAATGAATAGATACTTTGTGCATCATCTCCAACTACACATATATTACGGTATGCAGCGGCAAGTTGTTTTACAATTACGTATTGCGAAAAGTTGGTATCCTGGTACTCATCTACCAGAATGTATTTGAATTTATGTTGATACTTGTGTAATACTTTGGGATAGTCTCGCAATAAAATATTGGTGTTGAACAACAGGTCATCAAAATCCATTGCTCCAGCTTTGAAACATCTGTTGGCATATTGCTGGTAAACAATTCCCATTTTTGGACGAACAGCCATACGGTCCTCCTCTTGTATTTGCGCATTGTTTAAATAAGCTGTCGCGGAAATTAAATTATTTTTCGCAGCCGATATACGTGACAATACACTACCTGGTTTATATACTTTATCATCCAGGCCCTGTTCTTTTAAAATAGCTTTTATCAGGCTTTTGGAATCATCGGTATCATAGATAGTGAAATTGCTTGGATACCCCAACTTCTCTCCTTCAACGCGCAGGATACGAGCAAACACCGAGTGAAATGTACCCATCCATAAATTTTTTGCTTCACCTACGCCAACAATTTTAGCGATACGCTCTTTCATTTCACGCGCAGCTTTATTAGTAAAAGTGAGAGAGAGTATATTAAAAGGATCCACACCTTTTTTCATCAGGTGGGCTATGCGATAAGTAAGTACACGTGTTTTCCCTGAACCTGCGCCGGCAATTATCATTACAGGGCCTTCAGTACATTCAACAGCTTCA
This sequence comes from Bacteroidia bacterium, assembly GCA_038258655.1. GTDB lineage: Bacteria > Bacteroidota > Bacteroidia > 2-12-FULL-35-15 > 2-12-FULL-35-15 > 2-12-FULL-35-15. Next base: position 3,669 of record JBBSPS010000090.1, on the reverse strand, counting down.
CGTTGTACGGGATTTAATTCGGATAAATAAGTATGTAACATTAAACTATTCTTTTTTTTAATCAATACTTCTTAAATCAATTGCAAAAATAATTTTCTGAAATTCATTTAAATCTTTACCAATTTCTTTATTGAACGATAATTGTCTGAAATAAAAATAATGGAATAAACCCCTTTTGAAAGCATGGAAATATCTATTTGCTTTTGGCTGGATTCCATTACTACTCTACCGTTTATATCTATAATAACAATGTTTTTATATGAAGGGTTATTTACAGTGATTATATCCACACATGGATTTGGATAAATGATATTAGTAGCTTCCTTATTTTGTTCAGGTACATTTGCAACTTGGTTTAGTTTATATTTTCTAAAAAACAGCCAGATCTTTTCAGAAGCATTAAAATCCTGATTTGTAACGCCTATAATATAAGGCGATCCTGGCCATGTATGTCCGCCACCAATAATTTTATACAACTCAACAGATGAACCGTTAGTTCCTCCTGAATAAACATAATGTTCGGCAGTACACCCATCTGAAGTATTGGTATTTGGAACATTTGTAAATGCCGGAGTAGTAGTGCAATTATTATTTACAACCCAGTACCTTACAAGTGTATCGATAGGAAGCGAGCTGGAACTTCCCGTATATGAAACTGTTCCATCGCCCGTACCGCTGATTTGCATTACAGGAACAGCACGATTAGGTACACAGATGGAATATTGAGTTCTAAACATACTGCCTGTTACAGAAGCGATAGCTGCAATTTTATTGTTTAATGCGCATGCCAGTGTATGGCTCATATATCCACCATTGCTCATGCCGCAAGAATAAACGCTAGTTGCATCAATGTTGTATTTAGCAATAATACTATCGATCAGGTTTGAAATAAATTTTATATCATTTACTCCTGTTGCCGACATACCTGCATTCCAGTAAGGTTGCCCACTGAGGTTTGTTCCTTGAGGATACACTACCAAAAAGTTCGCCGTATCGGAAATGGGTTTAAAGTTTGAATACAATTGTTCATTCGTTGCATTTGATGTGTATCCGTGTAGGTCGATAACCAAGGGACGTGCTGTTACGCCCGTGTAGGCCGCAGGGATATATAATCTATAAGAACGATATATACCGCCCGAAATAATACTATCCACAAGTGTAGTTTGAGAAAAAACAAATAGGCTTGTTTGTACAAACAAGCCTATTAAAACGAATTTTATTTTTGACATTATTCTACATATTAACTATTCAACATTACCGGCATCACCAACATTAAAATATCTTCAGCTGCATTTTCTTTTTCGGTAGGCAATAAAATGCCTGCACGGTTAGGAGCACTCATTTCTAAATTTACATTTTCGCTGTTCATATTACTTAACATTTCCGCTAAAAATTTAGAATTAAAACCAATTTCCATATCTTCACCTGCATACTGGCAAGTTAAGCGTTCACTTGCTTCATTAGCAAAATCAAGATCTTCATCAGAAATACTTAATTCGCTTCCTGCTATTTTTAAACGTACCTGATGAGTGGTTTTGTTTGAGAAAATAGAAACGCGTCGGATAGAACTTAAAAAGGAAACACGGTCAACTGTTAATTTGTTTGGATTTTCTTTCGGAATTACGGCTTCATAATTCGGATATTTTCCATCGATCAAACGACAGATTAAATGTATGTTTTCAAAAGAAAAAAAGGCGTTAGTGTTATTGTATTCAATTTTTACGTTTCCGCTTACGCTGAGTAATGTATTCTTTAAAAGGTTCAATGGTTTTTTAGGAATAATGAATGACGAAGCAACTTTTGCTTTTGCATCACTTCTACGGTAACGAACGAGTTTATGTGCATCCGTTGCTACGAACGTAATATTATCTGTAGATAGCTGGCAGAACACACCTGACATTACAGGGCGCAATTCATCATTACCTGTAGCGAAAATAGTTTTGTTAATGGCTGATGCCAATACACTTGCGTCTAACTCTAATGATGATGCAGATTCAATGCCCGGCAATTTTGGAAATTCTTCGCCATTGTGGCCGGTCAATTTATATTTACCGTAATCGGAAATAATTTCAATTCCGAATTTCTTATCATCAATACTGAATGTTAATGGCTGATCAGCAAATGTTTTTAATGTATCCAACAATAATTTAGCGGGAACAGCAATATTTCCAGTGTCTTTGGATTCAATGCTGATAGTCGTGGTCATGGTTGTTTCTAAGTCCGATGCGGATATTTTTAACTGGCCTTTATCAATTTCGAATAAAAAATTATCTAAAATGGGCAGTGCGTTATTGGAATTAAGCACACCGCTAACAGCTTGTAATTGTTTTAATAATGAGGTACTTGAAACAATAAATTTCATATCAATAATATTTAATTTGTGAGTCCTATGGAAACTTGTGGAACAAATATAGAAAATTAAAACAGCTTAAATACGTCTGTTTTTAGCAACTTTTTAACAAAAAAAATCCCCATTGGTGGGGATTTTGTTCGTATCGGTTGATAAACGATGTTAGGCTTTATGCTTATTTTTTACTTTCTTATTTTCCTTTTTTACGTTTCTTTTTTCAGGAATAATTTGTTGTGATTTTTTCTGAAAATAATCTGGTGGAGGCAGTAATTTACCGAACGAATAATATTGCACCAACACAAAATCTTTTCCATTGTTTAATAATGCATCCATGCGTTCAGGGTCAAATTCAAAGGGTTTCATGGTGGTTTCATTCAATACGCTTTTTTTATTCGGACGTGCAAACAGTTTTACTTTATTGCTTTTGCCTATATTATCAGTTACTGTAAGTATATTAACAGGTTGTGAGCTAAGTACTGAATCTATTTGAGTTTGTTTCAGGTCCACTTCAAAGCTTTCAAAAATTATTTTCTGGAAGTACGATAAATACTGCTTTACAGACAATGTATCTATGTTACTTAAAGGTGTATTATTAGAGAGCATTTTAACTTCATAATTATTATTTCCCTTTACCACAACTTCATAACTGAGCTCAGGTTTAAAAGGGACTTCCATTTTTATCGATTTAATATCGTTGGGGTTGTATTGAAAAATAGTGCGGTCTCTCCAGCCGATCTCCTCCGTAAAATAACGGGTAGTCAAATACCCTTCAAAGCCCGGAATATAGATAACAAATGGTCTTTCCGCCGGTTGCAATGTTTCAGGATCAATCAGGATCATGTATGTTCCGGTCTGATCTTGCGTTTCGGTACCAACGTAATACGCCTTTATGAGTTTATTATTCTGATAAATTTCACACTTGATAGCTTTCGCGGCGAGCCGTTTTACAATATTATCCTGGGCTTTTTTTCCAACAGGTTCCTTTACATCTAATTTTTTAATTGTATACAATAATGTTTCAACGGCATCCATTCGGGCATTGTATTTTCCGTTTACAGTCCATAGCCCCGGCGATTTTCGTTCAAGCGTAATAGTGTTTCCGCTTTTGTCAGCTAAAAATATTTTGTCGACAGATGCAGTATCCGCTACAGCAAAATCTTTTAAATTTTGTTTGATGGTCCCATTGCGTTTATTGACAATAAACCAAAAGGAAAGTGAACCTAAAAGTATCACCAGTATAATTGCAATTCTGTTTTTTTTCATTTTCTACGAATATTCTACGGATAACGTCCTTCGACTACGCTCAGGGTGAATGAATT
>JBBSPS010000089.1:0-14805 GCA_038258655.1 Bacteroidia bacterium | reverse complement strand
TTCAACATATGGCTAAGAGCTACTAAAGTAAAAAAGTAAAGGCATGTCAGATTTGGGAAATGAAAACACACGGATCAAAAAGATAAGTGTAAAAGATTATAACCTAAAAGAATTATCAGTGATCTACTGCGTTTCAAAATATATCCTTAGAAAAAGGATGAAACGTTACAAAGAACAGATAGGACAACCCGATGGAAATTCATGCACGGTGAAACAAGTATCCCTCATTTTCACACTCCTTGACCTACCATCGCACATTTTAGTAGTGAAAGCGTAAAAATTATGTAAGGGCAATTTTGCTCATCCCTTCTTTACAAGAATTTTCACAAATTACTCAACCACTTTTTTACCCTGACGTTAAATAAGTTTAACAAACTTGTTTTATCCCTTAAACGTCATTTCGGTTAAATTTTTTACCATCCCTCAATTAAACGCAAGAAAATAGCCATTGCTATTTTTTAGCAAAAACAAAATTAAAAAATTTTTCCCCGCTACTGTGTTGCTTAAAAACAAAACACGACAAGGGAAATTCCAGGTATAGCCGACCTTCCAAATTAGATCGCCGTCCTTTAAATTTTAAACGGGTGAAATTAATCCTGAACGATGGCGGTGTGGGAGCGTTTGCACATGAATACGGACACGCACTGGATTACTACGCAGGGATGCACGTAGAGAAATCCCCTTCGGGCGCTATCTCCGGTGGACAAAGTACAAGCACCCACCCTGCTAATTCACATTATACCAAAACTTCGTTGCACGGCCTGATGGAAAATCTGCTTTACAAGATCATCTGGAAAAACAAAACTACGCTAACTGATTATTATAAACGGTTGGAGAAAAATGCCAAGACGGATTATTATATCAGGCGCAATGAAATCTTCGCCCGTGCCTTCGAGGTATATGTGCAGTATAAATTACAAAAACATAAATACAAAAACGTATTTCTTAATCGTGTGAAGTATAATGAACGTTTTTATTTATCGCTTTCCGAAATGAAAAAACTGGAAAAAGATTTTGATGCTCTGATGATTGCGCTGAAGAAACATCTTTAATATAAATATCCTTCCTATCTAACCTCGATTAATTTCCTTCCTTTAAAACCAAAGCCCCCTGCATCTTGCAGGGGGCTTTTCTGTGTTTCAAGGTTTGTGATACTGCCCCTAAAATTTAAGAAATTCATCTTCTATGTAACTTTGGGTATCCGCAAGTGTTTCCCTGTTAAACTGGTATGTTTTATTTTTTTCCATGCTCTCGAAAAGATAAAATCCTATTTTTTCTAACAGCATTTCTGTAAAAAAAGGATCATCAAAAAAATAACGTCCTTTGTAAACAACACCTGCGGGTCTTTCGTTCTTCATTAATTTTTTATTATTCGGCTTTTTTAGGATGATACATTTGCCCCTGTCTGTGTCAAAGCGGGGTGGTCTTAACGAAATAAGAAAAATATTCTTTGTCCAGGTATTGTGGGTGATCTCTTTAAAACCAAGATCGGTGAGTATCTCTATATGGTTAACCTCCTTTTGCTCTGTTAGTATTATCCCCTTTATTTTTTCCTCTATGCCAATATTCTTTAAAAGTTTGCCGGCAAACTCCTCATTGTCGAAAACGTATGAACCCTGAAATAAAACATTTTCTCTTTTGTCGCCTGTGAAATTAAGATCGGAGGTTTTTAAAATTTTCGTTCTGCCAAACCTGCTGTTCTCGCTCACAGGCTTAGTATATATATAAAACGTGTTCTGCCATGACCACCAGTATGGCCATTTCCGCCCTAATTTGATAATTACTTTAAAGCCTAAATTTTCTAATATGGTCGATTGCATACGTTTTTGAACTACGGGTATTCATCTATTCAAATATATAAATTTTAAATTATTTATAATTTACACTATTGTATATAAACGATGTTTACGCATTACTTTATCCATTTTTCATGCCTTGCTACTGGTCAAACATCGTACTGCTTAACTAAATTTCAGGATGGATGAATTAGTTTAATTAAAAACGGGGGCAAGCTAAAAACAGTTCATTTAAGCTCCGTGCAAGTTAAGTGAAAGTCAGGTGCATATCGGGTGCAAGTAGCCTTAAAGTTAAAGAAAGCAAGGTGAAAGTTAAGTGCAAGCTGCATTTTTGCTGCATACGCTGCCTACACACTAATAAATATAAGGTGTATTAAGGTGCAAACTAATTTAATAGTCAATAAAATTGAGCGTGGAAATAGTTATCTCATCCAACCCCACCTTTTTTCTTCGCACATTCAAGTTGTTTATTTCTTCAACAGGATAGTAGTAAATTTTTTTTTGTTTCTCATCGTATTTGTATTGTGTACAATATACCTGCTTTTCTTTTTTCGCTACTTTAACTTTGTCTACAAAATAAGCGACATCCCTCCAGTCCAGCTCGTTTTTATTAGCAGCATCAATTACCAGTTGAAGGTATTTTTCTTTGTAGGATGTATTGGCAGAACTAATAATAGAAAAAGCAAGACTATAATCTTGTCCGACCAACGTTTTTCCTGGATAGCCATAGGTTAAGATGAGCTTATCCAAATCACTTAATAATTTCGAGGTATGCAAGGTATTTAACGAAACAGCTCTTTGGTATTGGATGGAATTTTTTCCAAACGCTTTTTCCGCAATGCGTATGGTATCAAAATAGAATCGCATCTGCCCATCTATCGCTTTTAAAGCTAAATCCAAGGAATCGTTAATGCCTTTTTCAGAGCTTGTTTTATAATTCACTTCTGAAATTTTCTCCCCCATTTTATACACTTGCTTAGCTATAAGCCTGCCCAACGTATCATAAACAAACCAATTTCCATAAAAATAAAAATGTAATAATTTTCCTTCCTCCCTATTTTTGGCTTTGCCTTGTTGCCAGACTTTTCCGTTTGAATAATAAAATGTGGTATAGATTTTTTTGAAACGGAATTTTTCTTTTTTAATTAGATTTCCCTTCTCATCGTAATAGTTCCATATTCCTTTGGGAGTACCTTTCCTATACCGACCCATATTATCTATATGTGTTTGGGTGGAATCGGAATAGATAATCCATTTGCCATGTCGTTCTTTATTTTTATAACGGTTAATCTGTTGGGGGAAACAAAAAATCGGTGGAAATAATAACAGAAGAAATAAACTGATCTTTTTTGGCATCTTACAAAATTATAAGAATTATAACACGCCCAAATGAAAGGCGGAATTTTCTTTGAAACTTACTATTACTATGTACCGTATAATAATATATATACATTATTGTAATTAATAAATAATTTGTATATTAGCAGGATGAAAAAAGTGAAAGCCATACAAATAGCCCATAGCGAAAAGTTGCCTGTTGACCTGACTGATTTTTTCGGTCAGGATACCATACAAAAAGCGGGCGAACTGTATGAACAATTACAACGTCCTTTAATTGGAGGGTTGCAAATGGGAATCAATTTGCGCAATCTCAATAATTGGGTAAGTGTATTAAAAGAAAATCCCACAGGCACTAAATTTAAAAAATACACCTTCATTGAATTTGTTTGGCTTAAAACAGTGGAGCAGTTAAGAAATGCGGGACTAAACCTTACAGCCATTGCAGACCTTAGAGCCAATTTATTAGAACCCATAAAGATAAAGGGACTTATTACTAAGATACAAAAAGCTAAAAATTACATAGATGAATTAAACTTATCGAAAAACGAAAAGGAGGAATTATTACAATTCATTGCTTCCCCTGAATATAAAACGGCTGAGCCTGTTCATTTTAATTTGCTTCATATTATCATTATAGAAAGTATAGTTAAAAAACTGCCATTATCATTGGCGGTATTTTTAGACGGTACATTTATCATTTTAGATAAAAGCAAAGAACCGTTATATACGGAATTGGATAAAAATAAATTACTCTTTGATACCCATATTGTTGTTTCGGTGTCCGCTATTCTGCAAAGATTTTTACGGTCGGATTTGTCGGGCTTTGTTGTTCCCCAAATAGGTTTGTTATCCCCTGCGGAAAATAAATTATTTGAAATCGTACATAGCGGAGAATATGAAAGTATTATTATTCATTTTAAAAATAAAAAAATAAAAACGCTTGAATTAAAAAAATCAGAAAATATAAAAGAGCGTATCATAGATATATTAAATAAAGATGCCTTTGGGGAAATACTGGTAAAAAAACACAAAGGCATGATTACTAAAATTGAAAACACATTAAAAGTTACTTTATAAAAATAGTGGTTTTTGTTGGCTACAAATTCAGGTGAACGTTCTTTTAAATTTTGCAAAAAGTAAATTACAGGGTTATTCGTTGGCTACGCTCCCATGTAATTACGCCTCTCAAAGGAGGAATAATGCAAACCTTTCGTAACGACCTTTTCAAAAGGACTACGGATTTATGGAATGTAGCCATGAAAAATAATGATAGGGTTAATTTGCCACAAAGTGAATTAACCTATGAAGACTTGAAAAAATATGAAGGCTTTGAAAATTCAACAGAAGAAGAAGCGCAAAAACAAATTGACATCATAAAAAAGTTAGCCAAGATTATGTACTATATGTATATGAATGAAAAGCAAATCAATACGAATCAAAATGAAATAGAAGATGAAAGCAGACCTTGAAATTTTTACGCCTTTTGCGAAAAAGGATAAAACGCACGATCGGATCACAGGAAATAATTGTGTGGTGTATTCCCGTGTTTCTTCAAAGGAACAAGAAAGGGGTTGGAGCATCGGAACTCAAAATAAAGAGAATGAGGAAGGCTGCAAACGCCACGGGTTGAATATTCTGACTTATTTCGGAGGAGTATATGAAAGTGCCAAAACAGACGAACGCAAAGAGTTTAACCGTATGTTAAGTTTTGCCCGTAACGCCAAAGAAAAAGTATCTTATATTGTGGTAAGTGATGTTGATCGTTTTTCCCGTTCGGGTGCAAATGCCATTTATATTGCAAACGAATTAAGAAAAATAAATATTCGCATACTCTCTATACGGCAACCTTCGGATACATTTACGGCGGGAGGTAAAATGCAGCAAAACATACAGTTTATTTTTGCCGAATATGATAATGATATTAAAAGGGAGAAAATACGGGAGAACGTAAAGGAAATGCTTATAAGCGGGTATTGGGTGGCAAAAGCTCCACTTGGTTATACCCAAATTACAAGACGTAAGAGAATGAATCAGGATTTACCTGAAAAGCAAATTACAAAGGTGAATGAAACGGGTAAATTATTGCGTAAAGCGTTTTACTGGAGAATTGAGGGTTTATCGAATGTGGAAATTTTGTACAAATTAAAAAATTTAGGATTGGTTGTCCGTCCGCAAAAACTTTCTGAAATTTTTTCCAATCCATTCTATTGTGGTATTCTCTCACATAATTTTTTAGAGGGTGATGTAATTGAAGGTAAGCACGAAAAATTAATTTCTAAAGAAGTTTTTTTAAAGGCAAATAATATACGCAGTAGAGTTGTAACATGGAAACACAATGCTGACTTTAAAGATGTCCCTTTAAAAAACTTTGTAAAATGCGGTAATTGTGGAACTCCTTTTGTGGGTTATATGGTTAAGAAAAAAAACCTGTGGTATTATAAATGCAATAAGTTGGGTTGTAAATGTAACCGTAGTGCCATAAAGTTAAATGACCTGTTTATTGAAAAGCTGCTTAAGAAATATAGTTTAATGGATAAATACATTGCCCCTGCAAAGGAACAATTTATTAAATGCTTTAATGAAAATGCGCAAGAGAGTATAAGCCAGTTGGGTTTATTGAAAGTTCGTTTAAATGACGTTTTACAGAAAATAGAAGCTATTGAGGAACGGTTTGCAATTGGGGAACTGGAAAAGGAATTATATCTTAAATTTATTGGCAAGTATCGTAAGGAAAAATTAGATATTAGCACGGAAATCTCTTCGTTGGACATTGGAAAATCGAACCTTGAAAAACAGGTGGAAAAATATTGCCAAATGCTTCGCAATCTCCCTGAAATATGGGCTTCTAACAGTTATAAGGGTAAATTTGAGTTGCAGGAATTGATGTTTCCGAAGGGAATTACCTATGATCGTGAAAATAACGATTATCGAACTCCTGAAATTAATGATGTTGCCTTCGCAATCGCTGAAATAGCAAAGGGTTTAGGCGAAAATGATAAAGGGGACTTGGGTAAAAATTACCCAAAATCCCCTTTCGTACCCGGAAGGGGAGTCGAACCCCTACGTCTTTCGACATACGCCCCTCAAGCATACACGTCTGCCATTTCGCCACCCGGGCATAAGTTTACAAAGATAAAATTTTTATTGAATGCTTTGATCTTATTCGATGACATGCACAACAACTGAAATAGTAACATTATCAGTTATTTCAAGGCTACTGCCTCCAACATTATAATCAATCGGTTAATTGAAAAACTGCCTTCGAATTCCGTTTTGTCGCTAATCTTAATAAATGTAAAAGGCATTTTAATTTCTTTCGCACTATTTTTAATGGTCAACTTAAAAATCCTGTAAAACTGATGGGATCCGTTTTTTCAATTTTTGTAGATACAAGAATAATTTTTGGATATTTTTCCGGATCTAAAATAGTCTGTTTTTTTTAAATGAGAGTTCCGCAATTCGATTCCTCTATTTATACTTATCGAATTCACTGATGCTTTAATAATTGCTTCTTCCGGCTTTAATGGGTCAATAATATATCAGCTTCTAATCCATTTAATGACTCATTAACAGTAATACCCACATTTTTGATGGGAATGAATGGTAGAGGACTTAATTTTCCAATTTCTATTATCACCATTAAATAAAAGAGGTAGAAACAGAAATGCTAATTTTATAAAATAGATTTTCATCTGAATGGTATTGTCTAATTAGTATTTTTGATTATCTAAATACACACAAAATGAAAAGGCCATTTTTAATTATATATTTACTTGCAATGATCATTTCTTGCAAAAAAGATAAGAGACCGGCCGTCGATTACAGGCAAGAGATGAGAAATTTTGTGCAGCAAATCAGTTCTTATTCGCGTAGTATAAAACCTGGTTTTATTATTGTTCCTCAAAATGGACATCATCTGTTAACTACTAATGGTATGCCGAACGGAATACTTTCAACAGCATACATCCAGGCAATTGACGGAATAGGCCGTGAAGCCCTGTTTTATGGTTATGATCAGGTTGATATGGCTACGAGTGCAGGAGCGAAAGAAGATATGCTCCCATTTATGGTTCTTGCAAAAAATAACGGATTAAAAGTTATGGCAACAGATTATTGTTCTAATCAAAGCAATATGGCTGATTCGTATAACCAAAATGCTGCAAGAGGATACATTTCTTTTGCTGCCGATCACCTGGAATTGGATAATATTCCATCTAATCCATCAGTGCCTTACAAGATGGATACAGCTAATATTAATACATTGGCTAACGCAAAAAATTTTTTATACCTGATTGATCCCGGACAGTTTACAAGCAAACAAAGTTTTATAAACAAGGTAGCAGCAACTAATTATGATGTGATAATAATGGATATGGATTTTAATGACGAATTTTTTAATGCATTCGAAATCAATATGTTAAAACATAAACAGAACGGAGGTTTACGAAAGGTAATTTGTTACATGAGTATAGGAGAAGCAGAAGATTACCGTTACTATTGGCAAAAATTTTGGAAAGGCGTTCCTCCGCAATGGCTGGTAGCTGAAGATGCTCAATGGGCCGGTAATTATAAAGTAAAATATTGGGATAAAGAATGGCAAAGCATTATTTATGGAAATTCAAACTCCTATACTAACCGAATCATTAATGCGGGTTTTGATGGAGTTTATTTAGATATTATAGATGCCTTTGAATATTTTGAAAACTAAGCCTTATTAATTTTCTGCAGCAAATAATTTTGACCGATAAACTCTCCACATGTACGGATCGCGCCAACAGTAACACCTAATACACCATGCATATTTAAATTTTGGCCTGTGAAAAACAAGTTGGGGATTTTTGTTCGCGGTGAAATAAATGTTTTTAATGGATCACGGTAATCTTTCGCGATACCATACAACCCGCCATCCTTACTTCCGATATAATCGCGGTAAGTAAGTGGAGTGGAACATGTAAAAGATTTAAGAGAGCTTCTTATTTGCGGAAATTTTTTCTCCACCTCTTTAATTAAGCGTTCAGTCCTATCTTGTTTAAATGCTTCATATTCATCACCCCTGCTATCCCTGTGATTAGGAATCGTTGCATAAGTATTTTCCCATTGTTTTACTTCATCAAATTTCATATAACTCAATATCGTCATACTCTCAGCAAAATCACCTGACCTGGAAGTTTTAGGGATGAATATGCAATAACTGTCAGGCCATTGGTCATTATTACAATTAATACCGGTCCAAACATCGTTTCTTTTGTAATGATAAAAATTATGATTTAGAAAAGGAAATGAACCAGGTTTTAATACAATGTCAACAATAAAAGTAGAAATGGAATTTTCTAAACTATTGATCCTATTTCGATACGCTTTTTTTATTTTATCAGACACAAGCATATCCATTGTGGTAGAAGGGTGAATGTTTGAAATAAAATGTTTGCCTTCAACGGGTTCTCCACTAGCTAATTCAACATGAGTAATAATTCCATGGTTCTCAACAATTTTTTTTACTTCGGAATAATTTCGGATCTCTCCGCCCATTGCTTTTATATTCTTTGATATATAACGTTCAATTTGGGCACCTCCATCCACACATTTGTAAGAACTTTCTATATAGGTATTTACAACCAATGCGTGAACATATAACGGCGTTTTATCCGCATTGCCTGCATATAAAGGGTTTGATCCCGCTAATACATTTTGAAGTTTTACATTAGAAATAATTGACGCAATAAAATCTCTTGTATTTACATCTAAATATTTTGTGCCAATAAGTGGAGCATCATCTTCTTTCAATTGATACAAAGGAAAATAGTTACACACCTCCTGTATTTTATTCGCGTAAATTTTTAGCGCTTTTTTTTCGGCAGGAAATTGTTGCGAAAGTTGTTCAACGAAATTATCATATCCTTGGGCATGCATGTATTCTATGGGGTCATTATCAAATGTGATACGGTCAAATCCATTCATATCCATTTTATGCAAATGGAGTTTGTCCATGATATTAAAATATTTAAAACATTGGTTTAGGTTTTGACCGTCGTTCAAACCACCAATATAATGTATACCCGTATCAAAAATAGCTTTATCTCGCACAAATATTTGTAAGCTGCCACCAAGCTGACGGTTTTTTTCAAGTACGCATACTTTATAGCCTTCCTTGCTTAAAATATATGCGCTCTCCAAACCACCAAGTCCGCTTCCAATAATAACTATATCGTATTGCGGCATTTATTGATTATTTTTAATCGTATAAATAATATTTGAGGTAAACTTAGTGTTATCAATCTTTTCAATTTTCATGTTGTGTTTTTTGACAATATCAATTATGAAATCGGAAGGTACAAATTCCAACTTATTTTTTGTCTTATTAAAACCGAATTTTGTGGAAAAAAATTCGGTATAACGTGTTCCCATGTGCCTGCTTTTTAAGTTTTTATCTGCATCACGAAGTAAGATCATCCCATTCGGATGCAAGCTATTGATACATTTTATGATCAATTTTTCCTGATCTTCAATTGGTAGATAATGTAAAATATCACTTAATATAAACGCGTCACTTTTCGGCAGTTCACATTCAGTGGCATCAGCGGAAAAAAATGAAATGTTTTTATTTTTTGAAAAACAATTGTTTGCCACAGCAATTTTTTCTTGGTCGTAATCAGTGCCGATCACAATTCTGTCCTCACTCATAAAATTTAACATGTAGGGCAAAAAACCATATCCACAGCCAACATCGGTGATCGTTCCTTTTTTTGGTAACAATGATTCAAACAACATGTAATTATCTTCCAGTTTTATTTTTATGCGCATGTACCACTCTAAAATTGGGCCTTTGTAAATATAATTTTTACTTAAGCGATTAAAATAATAATCAACAGTTTCAATTTCAGTACGCATTTTTGCATATTCCGTTTTAAAATAAGTACTGATGTTTTTTGTACGCTCGGAATAATTTTTTCCAAATGATTTGTCAGTTGATAAAATGCGAGGCAAATATTGCACAGTTACTTTTCCGGGTTTCAGTAAAAAACTATCGTCTTTACCTTGCACAAATGCAGTTCCATGAAATATAATCGGGACAATATCTAAATTCAATTGTTCAGCGATATAAAAAGCTCCCTTATGAAAACGCCCAATTTTAGGAGTTTCCGAACGGGAACCTTCCGGAAAAATAGCCAATGAATAACCGTTATTAATTAGTTCTTTAATTTTATCAAGATTTATATCATATCCTGCCGACTTAGGAATAAATCCTCCCAAACGTACAATTGGACCCATAAATAAATTATCCCATACCCAATCATTTACCATTAAAATTAATTTTGGATTTAATGATTGCATCAGTAACGAATCAATAACTGAATGATGATTGCAAATAACAATGGCAGGTTTTTCAAATGTTTCGTTAGCAGTATTAATAATCTTTTTCTTCACATAAATATTTACGTATATCATCGATTTAGTATAGTAATGACGTAATTGATGAAAAATGCGTTTACGAATTTTGATTGGAAGTGGTAATAATTTTATGATAATAAAGCCAAGTGGGATCAATGTAAAGCAACCAAATGTAAACCAAATGAAAGCGAATACAGATTGAAATAAACTCAAGAATGTAAATGGTACACGTTTTTTATCTGTGCGATTGGTAATAAAAAATTTGAATAATGCAGGTTGTATTGTATTTGAAATTATTAGTACAGAAAACATCCCGATAATGGTAATTAAACCAATTGATTTTAAAGCAGGATGTGAAGCGAATATCAATACACCAATACCGATCATAGTGGTGGTTGCTGAAATAAAAATTCCTGTTTTGTAAGAGTCTAAATTCATTTGCCCTGTTTTATATTCATTCATTAACGCGTCGGTAATAAATATACTATAATCATCACCTAATCCAAAAATAAAAGTTGAAACAATGATATTAATGATGTTAAACTTAATATCGAAAGCGCCCATTATTCCCAAGATGCAGAGCCAACTCAATATCATTGGAATATAAGTAACCAACGCTAATTCAAACCGGCCATAGGAAATGATCAGCATGATCAAAACCAGTAAAGAAGAAATAGCGAGTATTAAATTGAAGTTGTTTTTTATGATCTCAACAAAACGATTAGTCAGAAATTTTTTATCAAATACCACCAAGTTTTTATTTTCTGTAAAGGCATTAACAACTTTGTCTTCATTGTCCGCAGTGGTTTTAATAATTGTCACCACTGTTGTTTCATTCGTATTTTCAGTAATATAATTGTCCAACATGGAAGCTTTTAATCCGCTAAATGCGCTCACATTAATTGGTTTAAAATCTTTGTACAGTAATTCATAAAAACCGTTGAACGCATTGGCTTTAAATTTATAGTTTGAGCTTTTACTTATCAATTCAGATTTTAATTTATCTTTCTTTTCTGTTGTCCAATAATTTTTCCAACGTGCAATACGTTTTTCCTGTTCTGCTTTTGAAAGGATAATGGTGCTGATACTTGAATATTTTTTCAGCAAATTTTCTTTTTCTAATTTATCAAGTGTTGGAAGGCTCCTTTCACTGTTTGCAAGCGCTTTATCCAAATTTTTTCCACTTGCTACCAAATAAATACTGCGTAAGGATACATTGCTGATTGCATTCAAGTTTTGCTCAGCTTTGGCTAATTTTTTATTTACGTAATTCATTTTCATCATATCACTTTCGAATGTTACGTATTGCGATGTGAATATGGAAATGATAGAGGTTATTAAAATAAATGCAATGAGATATTTATTTTTTTCAAATTTATAAGCAGCTATTTTTTCAACAATATTGAGTGTATGGTCAGAAACATGTTCGGTAATAATTTTCTTTCGCATAAAATGCGGAAAGAGGATTAATGTGAATAAAGCGGCGCCCATCAAACTGAATGCAGCGAACATTCCAAAATCCTGCAAGGCTTCTGATTTTATAAAAGCTAGGCTTAACAATGCACCAATAGTAGTTGTACTTCCAAGTGTTAGCGGAAAGGCAAGATCCTTGACAGTTTCTTCCGCAGAATTCAAATGTTTGAAATGGGTATAAAAATGAATAGTATAATCCATTGCTATTCCAAGAATAATTGAGCCTGCACCTAATGCAATACCCGATATTTCACCTTTGTATAAATATAAAATAGCAAGAGAAAAAGCGCCCCCAAATAAAACTGGAATGAATATCAAAAAGAAAACTTCTATTCTCCGGAAAAAAAAACTAATGAATAAAAATAAACTAATGATGGTAATTGTAACGGTTAGTTTTACATCCTTTTTAATTTGTACTGCGTTGCCGACTGCCACAGCAGTGCTTCCATAATATTCTGCATAAATTTTGTTATGAGTAAAAACTTTATTTTTATTGATAGCGCTGTCCAATGCTGTTAAAAGTTTCAAACTTTTAATTGTTTCCGAAGACTTAATAGCGGGAGTGATAAAAAATAATAAGTGCTTTTTATCTTTTGTGAAAATATAACCATTCTCTAATTCGAAATTGTCATCCAATTGCAAACTTTGCATTCGCTTTAACGCATAGGGTGTTATACCGATGGGATCACGAAGAATATTTTTTTTTAGCATAACACTTGCTGGTGAAAGCAGTGTCTTATAATTTTTTTCAAGTGTGGTATCCAGTTTTTCAGAAGTAATTAGATGATCGAGCGTTTTATAATCCTTCTCTTCTAAAAACACTGGAAGGTTATCAATAAATGTGTTGTACACATCATACATCACATCATCATTCACTTTGCAAGTAATTTCTTTAATAAGCGTAGGTGATAATTTTTGAATGGATGAAACAAGGCTATCGGTAAATTTCATTAGTTCTTCCGGCTGCGCTTCGGCAGTAGAATCACTTAAAGAAACAGTTACAACTAACTTATCGAGAAATTTGGAGTTTTTAAAAATGGCATTTAACCGTTCTACTTTCGCATCGGTAGGCATCATCTTCGTGATATCTTCTTCTAATTGGATTTTAGAAGCATAATATCCAGAGAATACTACAGCGCCTATCAGCAAAAGAAAAAACAATATCCTTCTTTGCTTTAAAACGCGGTAAATGTATGTAAAGAGAAGACTCAATCTAATGGAATTATAAATTATGAGTTATGAATTATGAGCCTGATTGTGCGAAGGATCAAATGAGATTGCTTTGTCCCTTGCAATAAACTGTACTAACAACTCCTAATTCATAACTTCCTTTTGTGAAAAACCTCGCAACACTTTTACCTATTCAAGTTTTACTAATACTTTTTTACCCACCATTTTCAAAATAAAATACGTTGCTAATCCCAACAATATAGCCATTATTAATGCAAATATCATACTCCCAATGACATATTCAAATAAATGCAGTTTCATTGTTTCTATTGTTAGGCTACTATTAATAATATTATCGGTCACATCTTTTCTTAAAACAAGTTGCCCGGTTTTTAAACTACCGTACAATAAAAATGGTATCATGGGTGGAACGCTTATGTTTGCAGCTACTCCAACTATCGCTTTATTTAATTTCAAAAAGTGGGCGAGTATCAATGCGGATACAAACTGGTATCCCCAAATGGGTATAATGCCCATAAATACCCCAAAACCGACAGCTGTTGATTTTCGTAAAATAGATTCGCTTGAATTTAAGAAGTGTTTATTAAAAAATAGTTTACTATTTTTTTTTGAGAAATTTTTAAAAAACCTGATAGGTTTGTACCATAATAAAGCAAGAATTACAAAATAGGTGTTTAATATGCTGATGCGTGTAAAATCTTTGAACGGACGAAAGTGTGTAACACGTTTTTCTTTTTCAGCATAAAAAACATTAATTGGAATAGGTATTATCTTAAGCCCATTCCATGCTGCTTTTACGCTCACTTCAATTTCAAATTCAAATTTTGAAGTAAAATAATGTATGTCTTTCATTTTTTCAATGGGGTAGAGGCGATACCCCGATTGTGTATCAGGCAATGAAATTCCTGTTTGAAAACGAAACCAGAAGTTAGAGAATTTATTTCCAAATGTATTTTTTTTCGGCATGTTCTCTTGGTTCAAATTGCGCGAACCAATAATTAATGAATCAGGTTCTTGGACAATTTTATCAATAAAGTATGGCAGATCATCAGCAAAATGTTGCCCGTCCGAATCAATTGTAATAGCATATCGATAGCCTTTATCAATAGCACGTTTAAAACCGGTGCGTAATGCTATGCCTTTTCCTTTATTGGGTGAGTAGGAAATACACTCAATGGAATTAAAGCGTTTTAAAATTTCAGTTGTTGAATCGGTGGAGCCATCATTAATTACAATAATGTTGTTGGTAAAAGCCTGCACGTCTTCAATTACCTTCGATAAAGTTTGTTCATTGTTGTAGGTAGGAATGATCATGCAACAGTTGAGCGCACCCATCTTTTTTCGGTAAGCATCTTTATCAATTGGGGTTGGCATAATTAAATAAAAAATTTGCCCTGAAAAAGACAAATTTTATTATAACAAAAATAGCATTTTTATTTATGAAATTGCTTAATGAAACTTGCAATTTTATATATCTGCCAGATTTTTAAAACTGGCATATATTTTATTACAATTACTATTTTTTAGGCTTACACTTTTACCCCGATAATAAGTATATCGTCTATTTGTTCAAGTTCCTTTTTTCATATGTATTTTATTTGGTTTTTTATAGTCA
>JBBSPS010000088.1:0-14859 GCA_038258655.1 Bacteroidia bacterium | reverse complement strand
GCGGTTGCAACAATTTTCGGGTCAGCCGATTTATGCGCGACAATAAAATCTTTTCCGCCTGTTTCACCTACAATGCGCGGATAGCTTTTGTATTTATGAATATTGTTACCAATTGTTTTCCAAATGTTTTGGAACACTTCGGTTGAGCCTGTAAAATGAATACCTGCAAAATCTGTATGCGAGAAAATAATTTCCGCGGCATCAGGCCCTGAAGGATAAATTAAATTAATAACACCATCCGGAATACCGGCTTTCATAAATATTTCCATCAACACATTTGCAGCATATACCTGTGTGTTGGAAGGTTTCCAAACCACTACATTTCCCATCATAGCGCATGATGTAGGCAAATTTCCTGCAATAGCGGTAAAGTTAAATGGAGTGAGGGCATAAATAAATCCTTCCAATGGACGATGTTCCACCCGGTTCCACACACCATATCCTGTGCCCGGAACAGGAGGTTGTTGTTTGTAAACTTCAGTCATGTACATCACGTTGAAACGTAAAAAGTCAATGATCTCACAGGCTGAATCAATCTCTGCCTGGAACGCGTTTTTTGATTGCCCCAACATAGTTGCAGCATTCAGTTTCATGCGATATGGCCCTGCAATGAGTTCTGCCGCCTTTAAGAAAATACTTGCACGGTGTTCCCAAGCCAATGCTTCCCATTTTACTTTCGCAGCCAAAGCAGCATCAATAGCTTGTTGTACATGTTCTTTCGTGGATTTATGAAAATGTCCTAATGTATGTTTGTGATCATGCGGAGGAGCGAGACGTATTTTATCATTACTACGTACTTCTTTACCACCAATATACATGGGGATATCTATTTCTTTTGAACGTAATTCTTTCAGCATTGCCTGCAATTCTTTTCTTTCAGGGCTTCCGGAAGCATAACTTTTAATGGGTTCGTTCACCGGTATGGGAACAGTATAAAATCCTTTTGGCATAGTGTTAATGAATTATAGATTATGAATTATTTTAGATTACAAAGATACAAATTATGAAGCTGACCGGATGTCGGTGGGCTAACCCCTTCTATGCTCCAATCCTCTTCTGCACAAAATGTTCTACTTTCTCAAATAACAATTGTGGCGTAGAAGTGCGCCATGCAACATCATTTAATTTTCCGCCGGACACAATATAGTAATCAATGTTAGCATGTTGAAATTCATCCAATACATGTTTTCTAAAGTTCAAAAACGCGATCCATCCGTCTTCCACATCTTCAAACCATTCTTCATAATAACAATCATCAGAAGCATGAAAGTTCAATACATTTTCTCCGATCAAGATAAATTTATTGATACCGAGTATTGTCAATTTATCAATGATATCACGTTTTAATAACATGATGTCATTGTTAATGCAATCGTTCCATTCGCCTATTAATTCTATTATTGCGAAGTCCTGATCGTAATCAACAGAAAGTATTTTTATGTATAGAGTAGGGGAGTCAATATCATCCCATTGAGGATGAATAAGATAATTATAAATTGCATTAGTATATTCAAACTCGCTATACTCCCGTTCATAAAAAGGCGAACGCTCATCTTCCGATGCAATGTAAATATGTCGCCAATTATAAAATGGTTCTATTGTATGCATGTTACGGATAACGATCATTACTAATATACAAATCTGTGTTTAATAGAACGCAGATGACGCAGATTTTTATGATTTACGCGAATTTTTTAAATTTATTTATTGCCTATTGCCTACTGCCTACTGTTCAATTATCTATTCACTATTCCTATTTCCCACTAAAATTGCCTTGCGTACACTTCCATGCTTCAACAGCAACTCATGTGATTTTTTGTAAGACACTTTTAATTCATCAGCTACCATTTTTGTGCCACGGTCGACAAGTTTATTATTACTCAATTGCATATCTACCATTTTGTTTCCCTTTACTTTCCCCAACTTTATCATCACAGAAGTGGATATCATATTTAATACTAATTTTTGAGCGGTGCCTGCTTTCATGCGTGTGCTGCCGGTTACAAATTCCGGACCTACAACCACTTCAATTTTATATATAGCTACTTTTGCTACTTCACTTCCTTTATTGCAAACAATGCAGCCGGTAGTAATTCCATTTTTATTGCAATTTTCTAAAGCACCAATAACATAAGGTGTAGATCCTGAAGCTGCAATTCCAATTACAACGTCTTTTTTTGTGATCTTATATTGTTTCAGATCTTTCCATCCTTGTTCTTTATCATCTTCCGCAAATTCAACCGCTTTACGTATCGCTTTATCCCCACCTGCAATTAGTCCTATTACCATTCCTTGGGCAACACCAAATGTTGGCGGGCATTCAGATGCATCCACAATTCCTAATCGTCCGCTGGTACCTGCTCCCATGTAAAATAATCGTCCGCCCCGTTTCATTTGTTTTACAATTACATTTACTAATTTTTCAATACTCGTAATTGTTTTTTCAATTGTAAACGAAACGATTTTATCTTCCTTATTAATATTGGTAAGAAGTTCACGTACACTCATTTTTTCGAGTGCATCGTATTTTGAATCTGATTCAGTTGTTTTTTTCAAAAGATGATAGGATTAATTTTATGAATTAAAAAGCCACAAATTCACTAATTAAAAAATAATTTATATGATTTAATCTGTGAATCTGTGGCTCATTATTTTAATAGATACTTGGAAATTTATTCGGATTACTTTCTTGCATCAATTCATAAACAATATCAAACACATCGTCCGTGCTTGGTTTAGAAACATAATCACCATCACTGCCATATGCAGGACGATGATCTTTTGCTGTCAATGTTCGAGGTTCCGAATCAAGATATTTATAAGCACCTTGCTCTTCCAAAACTTTTTGTAGGATATATGCACTTCCTCCTCCGGGAACATCTTCATCTAACACTACCAAACGATTTGTTTTTTTTACTGATTCAACAATGGAATGATTCAAATCAAATGGTAATAAAGTTTGCACATCAATTAATTCCACTGAAATACCGGTTTCCGCTAATTGCGCGATTGCTTCCAACGCAACACGGCAGCAGGAACCATACGTAACAATGGTAACATCAGTCCCTTCATGAATGGTTTCGGTTACACCTAATTGAATTTTATATTCACCAAGATTGGAAGGTAATTGTTCTTTTAAACGATAGCCGTTCAATGGTTCTATTACAATTGCCGGTTCATCACTGCAAAGCAATGTATTATAAAAGCCTGCAGCTTGCGTCATATTGCGTGGAACGCAAACATAAATACCTCGCAAAGCATTGATGATAGTTCCCATTGGCGAACCGCTATGCCAGATACCTTCCAAGCGATGCCCACGTGTACGGACGATAATAGGAGCTTTTTGTCCGCCTTTGGTACGGTATTGAATTGTTGCCAGATCATCGCTCATTATCTGCAGTGCGTATAATAAATAATCCAAATATTGAATTTCAGCGATGGGGCGCAGTCCTCTCATAGCAAGTCCTATCGCTTGTCCGATAATAGTAGCTTCGCGAATACCTGTATCAAACACTCGTATTTCGCCGTACTTAGCTTGCAGATCTTCCAAGCCTTGGTTCACTCCTCCGATCTTCCCGGAATCCTCCCCAAATATTACCACTTCAGGGTATTTCGAAAGTATCTCATTAAAATTATCACGAAGTAATTTACGAGCATCTATCATAATCACTTCGCCTTCATACGCCGCTTTTACAGGTTGTATGTTTAACGCATTTTGGGCCGAATTGCTATGAAGATAAGAGCTGAAGCGATCATAATTCGCCAATTTAGAATCGTTCAGCCAGTTTGTCAATTGTTTTTTATCCGCGATCGTTTCATTACGGGTTAAACGCAAAACGGCTTTAGCAGCTATTATTACATCTTTGCGATATGGATTTGCTATGGCGGCTAATTCGTTTTTGATTTTTATGATGAAAGCAGTATTCGCGGATTGTATTGCAATTGTATCGATCACGGTGCTTATTTCTTTTTGCTCATTTCTTATTGGGTCGATGTATGCATTCCACGCAGCCGTTTTTGCATCGCGTACGGTTTGTTTCGCTTTTTCTTCAAGCTCATCTAATTCTTTTTCAGTGGATAATTTACTATCTAATATCCATTCTCGCATTTTTTTGATACCATCCTGATCGGTTTCCCATTGCAAACGTTCTTTTGATTTGTAACGTTCGTGCGATCCTGATGTACTGTGCCCTTGCGGTTGTGTAACTTCTTCAACATGGACTAAAACAGGTACATGATCTTCCCTGCAAACTTTTGCAGCTTTTTCATACGTTTCGCATAAATGAACATAGTTCCAGCCTTTTGTTTTAAAAATTTCGTAGCCTGAACTTCCTTTTTTTTCGCGTTGAAAACCTTTCAATATTTCCGAGATACTTTCTTTTGTGGTCTGATATTTTTTAGGAACAGAAATTCCATGTCCATCATCCCAAACGGATACCAACATTGGTATTTGCATAACCCCGGCAGCATTGATAGTTTCCCAGAATAAACCTTCTGAAGTGCTTGCATCACCAATGGTACCGAAAGCAATTTCATTTCCTTTAGTAGAAAATTTATGAAATTGTTCTGTTTGTAATTCAGGGTTTAATTTGTAATGTTTTGATGCCATAGCTAAACCCAATAGACGAGGCATCTGCCCGGCAGTAGGTGAAATATCGGCTGATGAATTTTTTATTTTTGTCAGATCCTTCCAGGTTCCATCGTTGTTCAAACTACGAGTACCAAAGTGTCCGCCCATTTGACGGCCTGCACTCATCGGATCAGCATCTATATCATTGTGTCCGTATAAACCCGCAAACCATTCCTGTAGGGTAAGATTATAAGTAGCAAACATGAATGTTTGGTCACGATAATATCCTGAACGAAAATCCCCTTCTCTGAAAACCTTTGCCATTGCCAATTGAGGGATCTCTTTACCATCGCCAAAAATACCAAATTTAGCTTTCCCTGTAAGCACTTCTCGTCTTCCCAATAAGCTAGCTTCACGGCTTTCGTTAGCGATACGATAATCGTTTAAAACAACTTTCACAAATTCTTCTTTCGAAAAATTTTGTTTTTTCTCTCCTTGAATTGTTTCTCTTGCCATATGCGATTAATAAAATACCGTGTTTTACAAATGTAAGTATTTGGACAGAAAAATGTACGCTTTTTTAATATTGTGGAAAACTCTTTTTGTAGTATAAACAGCAGAGTATTTATTGTTTTTTATTATACAATTCCACAGCCTTTTTATTGGAAGTTTTTCGTACGGATCTGAAATTATAATAAAGTAATACAGGGATAGGTTCAACAACAAAAAATA
The DNA here is from genome assembly GCA_038258655.1 of Bacteroidia bacterium. GTDB lineage: Bacteria > Bacteroidota > Bacteroidia > 2-12-FULL-35-15 > 2-12-FULL-35-15 > 2-12-FULL-35-15. The sequence goes on along the minus strand of JBBSPS010000088.1, from coordinate 9,557 downwards.
TAGGCCATATGATCAAAAAACTTGTACCTCCGATAATGCAACCAAAACTGATATATTGACGTTTTTTTGCCTTCATTGACTTTTCCGTTAAGGCGATAATTTCTTTATCGTTTGTTTGTTTTAATAAAGTGTAAAATTGTTTTTCAGTGATAATATCATTGTTTTGTTTAAATATTTTTTTAGTAACGCTTAACTGGCCTGATTTTACACCGGCAATTTCCGGTTTACCGTAATAATCATCAGTTTCAATTTTAGCGGTAGTTTTGTTTAAAGTGTCTTTTTTACCATTGGCCTTCACAATGTTGTTTTGTGGTTGTATTTGTGCTGATTGGAAATTTTCTTTAAGTCCGTTTGCGTATTTTATTAATTGTACATTCGATTTATTCTCAATGTAGGTTGGCCCGTCCAGGAAATTAATTTTTTTATATTTTATTTCTGTTGACGTTATTTCTATTATCCTGGCAGGTATTTGTTCTCCATTTATTTTTATAATTGTATCCTGAGCGGAAATTTTTGACACAAAAATTAAAGCGAAAAAAATCAAAGAATAAAATTTCAGACTAATATTTCTCATTGTAAAGTTTTACTGCTTGTCGGTTATAATCCGCACGATTATGTCTAAATACTCCGGAAGCGATTGGGCAGGCAATGGATCCAACTAAACAAAGGCCTGCTCCTGTAAGATAGCTCGAATTAACTGAATTAGCCCCCGTCCCTGTACCCAAAGTAGAGTTGCTCATTAAAAAAAAGTACCCAGCCGCAATCCCAAGCGGGATAGCGACAAACCCAATAAACTCCAATCCATGCGCATCTTTTGATTTTCCTACTAATGAAATAATTTGTTTGTCTTTACTTTGTAATAATATAGTATGCAATTTTCTTTCATTGATGTTATAGCCTTGATATCTATATCGATAACCATACATTTCAATTTTATTGTTTGAAGGAGCAGGTTTTCCATAATAATCATTTGCGCTTTGTAAGATTTGTTGATCTTTTGGTTGCTGTACCTGAAATTCTTCTTTAAGTCCGTTTGCGTATTTTATTAATTGTATATCTGATTTATTTAAAATATAAAGTGGCCCATCCAGAAAATCAATTTTTTTATATTTTACTTCAGTAGTTGTTATTTCGGTGATCTTGGCAGCTATTTTTTCGCCATTGAATTTTAAAATTGTGTCCTGCGCTTTTAAAAATTGACAAAATAAAATCGTTATTGAGATTAAAATATATTTTTTCATAAATTATTTTTTTTTGCTTTCGAACAAATATACTAAAAAAACATCGGTGCAAATTCCAAGAACTTGCACCGATGTTTTTAAGAAAAAGGGTAGGGAATAAGAAATGCTACGAACTTATTCCCCTATTTAAACTTTTGCACGTTTAATTTCCCCTTAAGAATTAAGATGTTTTTTAGTAAGACGCTTTTATTGTTTAAAAGTTACATAATTTGAAAAAAATATTTTTCTGTCTAATATGAAGGATTTGAAGATATGATCCTATTTCTTTTGGAAACATTTTCTAATCCATCACAGTCAATACATTCAAGACCCTGTTTGGTCATTATCCATCGGCGGTTTACCATATCATTATCCAAAGCATCATTAATATTATCAATATCAAAAATTATTTTTTTCATTCGTGTGCTCAGGAAGATCATTTTACCGACCGGAACTTTTAAAATTAATTTAACATTCTGCCCATGTAACTTATCGACAAGTGTTATGTCAAAATAACTATTGAATTTTAATATTGAATCCTCTTGAGTGATTGCATAATCAATATTTTTAGCACGATAATTTGCTTCTTTTTTATCAAATCCACTAGCAGATTTAATTGATATTAATTCAAAACTATCTGTTTCACTTGGCACAATATTCATGCTGGTGTATCCTAAGCGAAATTTATTTTCATCCTTAGAAATTATTGTCCAATCCTTAAAGTGTATCCTGTGATGATGGTAAGTAATATCTACATCATCTTCATCCTGTGTAAGGGTATTTAAATCAAGGAAAAGCAAATTATTTTTTGGTTGTGTAATTTCAATTTTTTGTTTTACAGAAGCCTTTTCTGAAAAATCGTTTCCTACTTGAATACCGCTGTATATAAGTATACAAAGGCCGCATAACCAAAGTGTATTAGCTGTGTATTTTATAATTTTATTTTTTTGTTTAATGCGGAATAAGTATTTAATGCCGGCATAAATAATAGATAACAGTGGAATTCCAATAAATAAAAATAAGCCAATCAATACAAATGAAATTGACAGATCTTTTGGCAATATAGCCATACTTAGTTGATACGCAGATAAATGTAAAGAAGTCCCAGGGGTATCAAAAATGAAAATATTTCCTATTCCAAAAATTGTTGATAACAAAGCAATCATCAGGACTATTCCTATGAACACAGAAACAACGGCAATAATTTTTCCCAAAACAGTAAATATACCATACAACACTTCTCTGATAAAATCACTTGCTTTTTGCGCTGATGATTTAAAATATTGTTTGTTTTCAGGTGATTTTACTTCATCACTCCAATTTTTTACGCGGTTTTTAAATTCTTCAAATTCTTCATTTACAGCTTTTCCAATATTATTGACATCCACTTTTTCACCTCGCATTTCTAATTTTTCAGCAGTGGTTTTTGCTTTCGGGATTATTATTAAAAGAATGATATATAATAAAAGTCCGCTGCCGAAAACAAAAAAACTTATTGCGAATGCTGCGCGTAGCCATATGGGATCGAAATCAAAATAATTTGCAATGCCTGAGCAAACCCCTCCAATGATTTTATCATCAGGGTCGCGGAATACGCGTTTTCTTTTTTCGTTGGTATAAGAAGATTTATTTTCAAAGGTTGATTCATTCTCTGAAGTTGTATTTTCATCGGCAAAATCTTCGGGTTTACCCATTACCGAGATCACACTTTCCACATCCGCCATTAAAATAGCTTGTTTGGAAGCGCTTGTTTTCTCCTGGAGCATTTCCGCGATGCGCGCTTCTATATCATTCATAATTTCATCCCGGCCTTCTGAACTTTTAAAATATCCTTTTATAGTTGCAAGGTATTTGTTAAGGTTTTCATACGCGTCTTCTTCAATATGAAAAATTATGCCGCTTAAATTCATTGTGATAGTGCGATTCATGTTGTTTTATTTTAGATATAATTTAATTTTTTACTTAATACTTATAACTTAAGTTTTAAGTCATCGTTTTATTTACTGCATCCACTAGTTCATTCCAAGTGGTTTTTAATTCTTTTAAATATTGTTTTCCAACAGGAGTAAGTTTATAATATTTACGTGGTGGCCCTGAAGTTGATTCTTCCCAGCGATAAGTTAATAAGCCATCATTTTTTAATCGCATTAGTAAAGGATAGAGCGTTCCTTCCACTACAATAAGTTTTGCAGCTTTCATTTTTTCGATTATTTCAGACGGATAATTTTCACCATCGGAAAGAATTGACAAAATGCAAAATTCAAGAACCCCTTTTTTCATTTGTGCTTTGGTGTTTTCTATATTCATTTTTTATAGTATAGTATCTAAATTGTTTTGTTAACGATGCAAATATATGCATTATTTAGTACCTTGTATAACATAGTACTAAAATATTTTATAAGTCATTGATTATCAGCAATAAAAAATTTATAGTGAATGAAAAAAATCTACGTATTTTTACAAAAAAACTATTCTTATGCACTTAGGTCAGGATTTTCGTGAACTGTTTTCTATCGCTTCTTTAATTAGTTTATTTACTTTATCAGTATTGGAGATAGTACTTGGTATCGATAACATTATATTTATTTCAATAATATCAGGCAAGCTGCCCAAAGCCAAACAAGCTAAAGGGCGAACCATTGGTTTAATGCTTGCTTTAGTGATGCGCGTAGCATTGCTTTTTAGCATTACTTGGGTGGTGGGATTGAAAGAGGCTTTGTTTACGATCGGAGACTTTGGTGTAACCGGACGCGATATTATTTTATTTGCCGGTGGCGTGTTTTTACTCTATAAAACCACCATCGAAATACATAATAAAATTCAGGGCTATGACGAGGATCAAATGAAAATAAAGAAGACAAATTTTAACGCTATTGTAATGCAGATTGTATTAATAGATATTGTGTTTTCATTTGATTCAATTTTAACTGCTGTTGGCCTTGTAAGCAATTTATTGATAATGATCCTTGCTGTAATTGTTGCCATGATCATAATGATAGCATTTTCAGGAAGAGTAAGTGATTTTATTAATAATAATCCAACGATTAAAATATTGGCATTGTCCTTTTTATTGATGATAGGCGTGATATTGGTGCTTGAGGCTTTCCACGAAGAAGTGGATAAAAAGATTATTTATATTTCAATAGCTTTTTCATTATTAGTAGAAACGCTGAATATACAAATGAGAAAAAAACAGGGAAAGCGAAAAGCAGATTCCAATAAAGATCCTCGCGATGTAATTTGATTGGAGACTAGGATTTTCTTTGTAAATAAATCAACACTTTATTTAATCAATGTGCTTTTTTTAGCACTGTGAATACTGGCATTCAGGTCAAAACCCAAAAGTAATATCAAGGAATTGATATAGATCCAAAGCATAATTACTATAAGCGTTCCAATAGAACCGTAAAGTTTATTGTAATTCCCGAAATTATTTACGTAATATCCAAACAGTAGTGATGCGATAATAATAAATACCGTAGCGAAGGTTGAGCCTGCTGAAAAAAAAAGCCATCCCTTTTTTCGTTTTGGGCCTATATAATAATTGAAAGAGATAAGACAAAAACATAGTCCGAAAAGAATAATCCATTTGCCAAACAGTATCAGGTAATAAGAAACTTTATCGGTATGAATAAGTTTTTGTAATCCTATTTCACTGAAAATAATTAAGGCGATACCGATTGTTATCATTAGCATGGTAACAATTACCATTAACAACGATATAAGGCGTTGCGTTAAGAAATTACGAGCCTCCATTTCATGGTACGTTTCATTAAAAGAGTTCACCATCGCACTAAAGCCATTGGTTGAAAAATATAAGGCTGAAATAAAACCAATGGACAATAAACCTCCATGCGGATTTTTAATAATATCCGTGATGGTTTCTTCGGTGGCTTCAAATGCGGCTTTTGGAAGTACTGCCTGTATCAAATTAAATAAGGAATCCTGAAAATGTGCAATAGGAACATAAGGGATAAGCGTAAATACGAAAATTATAGTAGGAAAGAGCGCTAAAAAAAAACTGAAAGCAAGTGATGAAGCTCGCATATTTAATGAGCCATTACGTATACCGTGAAAAAAAAATTTTGATACCACATAGAATGACAAACCTTCAAAGCCTGGTAAAATGATCTTTTTACTCCCTTTTACTAATTTATAAACCAGCTTGAATTTTATTAAGCGCCCGACTTTTTTATGACTCATTCCGTTAGATTGCTTTTAAACTTAAATCAATACTTTTGATACTGTGTGTTAATGCCCCTACGGAAATAAAATCTACTCCGCATTTTGCGTAACTATAAATATTTTTTTCTGTAATTCCTCCAGATGCTTCTGTTTCATATCTTCCGTTGATCAGCTTTATCGCTTTTTTTAATTCAGCGATCGTAAAATTATCCAACATAATACGATGAACGTTTCCAATGGCAAGTATTTGTTTTACTTCCTTTATGTTACGCGCTTCTATTTCAATCTTTAATTTTTTATTTTTTGATTTCAGATAGGTATTTGCTGCTTCAATAGCTTGTTTTATGCCACCTGCATAATCGATGTGATTGTCTTTTATCAATATCATATCATATAAACCAATCCGATGATTAGCGCCACCACCGAGTAACACGGCCCATTTTTCCAAACCTCGTATTGTGGGAGTTGTTTTGCGTGTGTCAATTACTTTTGTTTTAGTCCCTTTGCACAATCCTACTAATTTATTGGTATACGTCGCGATTCCGCTCATACGTTGCATACAGTTTAAAACAAGGCGTTCAGCGGTTAAAATAGATTGCGATTTTCCTTTTGCCGTAAGTATAATATCTCCCTTCTTAATTTTGCTTCCATCCTTAGCAAATACTTTTAATTGAAGCGATTTGTCCACATAATTAAAAATTTCAATTGCAAGATCAATGCCCGCTATTATTCCGTTTTCTTTAGCAAGCAATTGTGCTTTTCCTTTTGCGGATGAAGGAACGCAGGCAAGCGATGTATGGTCGCCATCACCTACATCTTCCATTAAGGCATTTTCAATAAATTTAGGAGTGTTGAAATTATAAAGAAGGTTGGGTAACAATTTTTTACTCATTTTCAGTTTCAATTCTAAATTGCTGAATAAGTGTTTGTCCGCCGGAAGTTTTAATAAAAAAATTAGTCCGGAATCTTCCATTATCAGTTTCAAGAGTGCCGATCACATACTGCGAGCCGTTTTTAGCGTCGCTTTTATGTGCAATAGTATATGATTTTATTGGATGCTTTGTAAAAAAATCTTTTAAGATCATTTCTGCCTGTTGCTTACTGCATACACTTTCCTGTTCAATTATTTTGAGATCAATATTTTCAATAAAATACTTTGATATATTTTTAGGGTTTCCTGAGCGAATAGCTGCTGCGATATTATCAATTACGTCGGCAGCAAATACCGCTGTTGTAAAAGCAAATAGAAACAAGATGATAAATGATTTAGTTTTCATACGAGTATAATTTTTGCTTCAAATGCAATAATTAAGCCATTAATGATATTTAAAATTAAGTAAACTTATTAAAAATACCAGACATTTCTTTTTATTTTATAAAGCCGTTTTTTCATATACTTGCATTTAACAGCTTATTCGACATTTAAACTTATAAATTAGAATAACCAATGTTAGCAGGTATTTACATGTTTTTTTAAGAATAATTCGAATTTTCAAATGTTAACTTTAAAGCCTTCTTATTTGATATTTCCTAGATAATATGGAGTTTTGAAAGGACTTAATTTTTATTTGGTGCAACCTTTAAAGCATTTTTTGCATCACAATAAAGTAAAACACAATGTTTAAATTATAAAACTATGAAAGCATTAAAAAAAGTAAATAGTAGTGGGCATTTTTTAATTTTAAAATGCTTGTTTTTTATTTTATTAATAACTTCTAGTAGCTATGCTCAAAATAATACTAATAATGAGAACACAAGTAATTTCAATAAAAATACAAAATCTGTTAATGAACATTCTGCTGAGTGGTTAAAAAATTCCGCAACATTTCCGGGAAGTATAAAAGCATTTGAAGAAAACAAAGGGCAATATGTAAACCCATTTAATGAGGAAAAAGTGCTGTATGGTTGCCTTTATGACGGGTTGACTATTTTATTTACAGAAAGAGGAATGATTTATTCAATGAAAGAATCGATCGAAAAAAAATCTTCCAATCTTGATAAAAAATTTGAAAATCAAGAGGAGGAAATGGAAGAGGACTCAAAGAATATAGAGATTAAATTACACAAGTTATCTATTGACTGGAAAAATGCAAACCCTCACCCAAGAGTAGAACCTATAGAGGAAACTCCATTTTATTTTTCAGCTGATGGCGCTGATCACATAAAAGGATATTCAAAACTTTTATATCATGATGTTTACCCCGGAATAGATGTAGAATTTAAGTTTCACGAAGGAAAAGGAATAGAATATTCGCTTTTTGTAAAACCCGGAGTTGATCCATCTGTTTTTACCATGCAATACGACGGACAGAAAAGTCTGAAGATTGATGAATCAGGGGATTTACATATTAAAACTTTCTTAGGAGATTTTATAGATCATGCTCCGGTGTGTTTTCAAAATGGGAAAACAATTGTTTCTTCTTTTCAAAAATTAAATAATAAAGAAGTGAATTTTAAACTTGGCAGTATTGATCCTTCATTAGATTTAGTTATTGACCCTTGGTTTGTATCACCTACTACTGGAACCTTTGCTCCTGTGAATGTGGGTGTGGATGCTAGTAATAATGTGTATGTCTTTGGAGCGTATTCTGCTTCAACATGGGATATCCGTCAATACGTTCAAAAATATAGTAATGCAGGAGCTTTATTGTGGACATATTATCTCAGTCAATGGCAGGGGGGTAATGGTGATTATTGGGTTGCTGATTTCGTTGTGAATCCTGTGGGTGTTTCTTATATAGCCGCATACTATCAAAATAGACAATGCCCAAACCAATGGGGAATGATTTCACTAAACACTGCCGGAGCTTTAAATTATAATTATTGTGGTACCGGTGCAAATAGTGGATTTGTTAGTGAAACATGGAATTTGGCTTATTCATGTAATTATTCCACACTCATTCAAGGTGGAACTTATAATAAACCTTTGAATACAGCCCAGGCCGCTATAGCGAATCCCGCCACAGGCGCTTTGGGTGCATCATCTAACAATATTTTAAAAGGTGAAATATATGCAGGTACTGTTGCTCCTAATGGAAATTATTATGTGCTTGCTGCAGATAGTAATAAAACTTGGACAACATCTTCATATACAGCATATACGGGGGCAAACAGTAATTATGTGGGATGCTACCAAATAAGTGGTGCTACTATCACAGAATTATGGTATCGCAAAGTAAATTATTCTTGTACCGATTTTAACCCTAAAATGCCATTGTCTCTTGGAACCAATGGTGTGGGAGCCGGATGTAAGTACCTTTATACCATGGATGGAACTAAAATAGATCAACGTGATTTAGCTTCAGGAGCTTTGCTAAAAAGTATTCCAATTCCTGGAGGGTCTAGTGCAAATCCAAATGTAAATTCAGGAATAGCTGTTGATTTGCTTTGTGGATATGTATATGTTGGATCTAAGGGGTTCGTATATATTTATGATGAAAATTTAAATAACGCTGGCTCTTATAATATTGGTGCTGCAAATATAGCGTTTGACGTAAAATACAATAATGGTATAATTTCGGTTTGCGGCGCAACGAGTTCTACTACGAGTGTTGTTGGGAAAGGGTTTGTAGCTCAATATGCAGCGCTTACCTGTACTAATAACCTGAATATTACACATACAAACGCAAACATTTGTGGTACTCTTGGAACTGCTACAGCAAATCCTACTTTTTGTAATCCTCCTTATACTTATTTATGGACACCCACAGGACAAACAACCCAAACTGCTACGGGGCTTGCTGCAGGGACATATACAGTTCAGGTTGGTACTCAAAATGGTTGTGCCACAGTTATAGATACTGTAACTATATTTAAACAAGGAACCTGCGGCATTACTGTTACAACTACGCCAGCAACAATATGTAACGGAGTTTGCGGAACAATTACTGCATCAGGAGCAAGTGGCACGGCACCTTACACCTATACATGGAGTCCTGCAATAGGTTTAAGTTCTACTACTGGGGCAAGTGTGTCAGCTTGTCCTACGGTTACCACCACTTATACTGTTACAGCAACTGATAATGCCGCCAAGACTGCAACCGCGGTGGCATTGGTAACGGTCAATCCTAACCCTATAGTAAATGTTTCACCTGCAACAGTTTGTGCACCTAATAGTGCTACACTAACAGCCAGTGGGGCCACCACTTATAT
>JBBSPS010000087.1:0-15154 GCA_038258655.1 Bacteroidia bacterium | reverse complement strand
GTGCGTCTTGTTGAAATGAGAATAATCCCTCACACACGGGCTTGGCCGATTATTGCCCATTACAACAAGAAAACATCATTAACAAGCTATATTTTAAAAATAATTGATAATAAACTTGCATTACAACATAGAAGCAATCTAATTTGAGCTAAGGAATTAAAATAAGATTGTACAAAAAAATTATAAGTGCTGAATTATGAGTGATTACTCGTTCGTCATTGCGAATTCGCAATGACGAATACGCTATGTACTCAGTAAAAATAACAAAAAACCTTCGATAATTTATCGAAGGTTTTTTGTTATTTTAAAAATGAGATTGCTTCGTTCCTCGCAGCGACGCTCTAATGAGTGCCTTTGCATTGACGAGGTTTACTCAATCACTAATTTCTGAGAAAATTTTTTCCCATTAATAGTGGAATTAACAAAATAAATTCCCTGTTTGTAATTAGCAGTATTGATATTTAAAGTATGTGTACCTGCAACAGTAAGCTGGTTGCTGAAAGTAGCAATGTTTTGTCCTATAGCATTGTAAATTGCAATATCCACTTTAGCAGGGTGTGCAACTGTAAATGAAAGTGTAGCAGTTGTTGTAGCAGGGTTTGGGTACAAGCTTACATTGCTTACAGCTTCCGTATTTTCTTTGATGCCTATGGCACTACAAGCTAAATCGGCAACAGGTATTTTTACATATATAATGTTAGCTTCGTTGCCACTTTGAGGATCGGTACTTCCGGGAGGCGTACCTGTTAAACCATTTCCGGGAGCACCATCCTGTTGGTAAATCAAGTGTACATTATTATCAACTCTTTTGGCAACAGCTCCAAATACACTTTCCAAATAATCATATTGTGATGAAGTATAATCAGGATCTGTTATATCGCGTGGTGTGCACCATGTAATGCCTCCGTCATCCGAGTGCGTTAAATAAGTATGGCGATAACTTTTTCCAGTAGCAGGCAAAGAACCATTAGGGCCTGCGCCTGTTCCATCGTCAGAAACACCTTCAAAAACGCTGCCATAAGAAACAAATAAACTTCCAGAAGCATCAATGCCAGCGCTTGGCATAGAAGTTAGCCCTGAACCACCGTATGTTCCTCTATCAAATACACTTAATTTTCCATTGTTGTCAAGATCCTGCGCGGCAGCGATCATCACAGGTTTTTTATTTCCCATATTTTCATTCCAATACATTAAACCATCTGTGAAAGGAAAATAGGTATAATTGGTTCCTGCTGCAACTGTATCCCTTACTACCATATTTCCAAACCATACATGTGCCTTCCCTTGGTTATCTAATAATACGGCAAGTGAACCATCATTTGTTTGTATATTATCCGGAATTCCATCTTTTGGATTACTAGTATCTGAGATCATTGTATTAATATTATATAATGGGATAGGGAATTTATTAACAATGGTTTTGGTCCAAGTATTGCCATTGTCTGTTGATTTAACCATTACCACATCTAAAAATGCACCACCTGCAACAATTACAATTACATCACCTTTTGCATCTATGGCATAATCATCACCGGTAAATCCTAAATAATTGGAGGAGTCAATTTGTGGAATTACTGTATGCAATTTATCCCATGTTACTCCACCATCGAGTGAACGAGAATAAGTAATTGCCCCGTCTTGCCCCATAAATGGTGGTTTTGTAGGCGCAGCGCCGGATGTTTGTGAAATTAAATGAATAGTTTTTCCATTGGCACCGCCTACTACCATGCGTGGCCATGTATCAGTAAAGTTTGTTGGATTATCTGTCCAGGCACCTGTTCCTTTTGCCGGGCGGCTTAACACGTGAATATTGCCCGGGTTTGCGCTAGCTTCGTGTGAAACAATTACTTCGCCGAACGCGCCTGACCCCATGTTGGTAACACCAATATTTGGCCAACCAACACGTACGTTTTCTAATCTTAGCATTGTTGGTAATGCCGCCGCTCCAAATATCCAATTAGTACCATCAAAATAATTATAACCCGTACCTCTGTTAGGAGTAGTCGCAGGATCGCTGCCATGATCCATGGTCCACGTAGCGCTAATAGTACCATCCGTATTTAATATGATACGGTTACATACCGAAGCGTTTGTTTGCAAGTCATAAATACTTGTACCAATAGTGTCTTTTGCAAAAACCGCCCTGCTTGGATTATTATTATTATTATGATTTTTTGGTATTAATTTGTTTACAGCGGATTGAAAGCTTGGCTGGTAAGCCTCAGAAACAGGGCCTTTATACTCCACGCCTTTGTTAGCTAAGGCCGGATCTACTTTTGGTACAACAGCACCTGAAACTGTGTAAACGGTTTGTGCCACAAGTCCCATACTTGAACATAAAGCAAGACTTAAAAATAGTTGTTTTTTCATTTTATATGATTTTTTTAGTTAAAAGCGTAATCGATTTTGAAGAGCAACAAATATAAAAAATTGATTGTGAAAAGCAAGAATGATTAATTGGAAAAACAATATATTAATTAACGGATAAAAAAATTAAATAATTTATCCCTTACTTAGTTTCTCTACTCCGCTGAAATGTCCTTCGCGTTGAGTCATTTCTAGTACTTCCACTTCGCTCAGCATAAACTTAGTGGAGAAGTGCGAAAGCTTAAAGTATAGTATAGATACCGTATCGGCATTATACAATTTTACTTTGGACTAATTTCATGTAAGCATTGGGATTATTAGTCCATTGCTCCCCTCTCCTTTGGAGAGGGGCCGGGGGTGAGGCTAATGAAAGCGGACTAATTTATATTAAGCATTGGAATTAAACGTCATCGCGAGATTTTTTATCGAAGCCCTTATGTCGATGTAAGATTGGTTCGTACCTCGCGATGATGTTGTATTAATTTTGAGCGGTAGTTTGTTCCGGTTTCGGCAACAATACTTTGCGAGATAATTTGAATTTACCTGTTTTAGGGTCAACACCAATTAATTTCACTTGTATCTTTTCGCCTTCTTTCAAAACACCATCCATACTTTCTAATCGTCGGTGTTCTACTTCAGAGATATGTAACAAACCATCTTTACCCGGCATAAATTCAACAAAAGCACCAAATGCCATAATGGATTTTACTTTCCCTTCATACACTTCGCCAACTTCAGGCTGTGCAACAATGCCTTTGATCTTAGTTAATACAGCATCAATTGCTTCCCTGTTGGTTGCAACAATATCAATGTGGCCCATGTTGTCTTTTTCTTCAATAACAATGATGGCACCTGTTTCACGTTGCATCTCCTGTATAATTTTTCCTCCCGGCCCAATGATCGCTCCAATGAATTCTTTTGGAATGGTCATCTTCACGATACGTGGTGCATGTGATTTGTAATCTTCACGAGGGGCAGTAATAGTTTTTGCCATTTCGCCAAGGATGTGTAAACGTCCTTGTTTCGCTTGTTCCAATGCTTCCGCCATAACTTCGTAAGGAAGTCCGTCAACTTTTAGATCCATCTGGCAAGCTGTGATACCGTCTTTAGTTCCGGTAACTTTAAAATCCATATCACCTAAATGATCTTCATCACCAAGGATATCCGAAAGGATAGCATATTTACCTTTATCATCTGTAATTAATCCCATCGCAATTCCGGAAACAGGTTTAGTAATTTTCACACCTGCATCCATCAGCGCAAGTGTACCTGCACAAACTGTTGCCATGGATGATGATCCGTTTGATTCTAATATATCAGAAACAATACGTACTGTATAAGGATTTTCAGGAGACAATACTTGTCTTAAAGCACGTTCAGCAAGGTTACCATGTCCTACTTCACGACGGCCAGGGCCACGGTTTGGTTTTACTTCACCTGTAGAAAATGCAGGGAAGTTATAATGTAACATAAAATTATTTTGTCCGGAGAACAAAGCCCTGTCAATTGATTGAAGATCTAATTTAGTTCCCAATGTTACAGAAGTCAATGATTGTGTTTCACCACGGGTGAATATTGCAGAACCGTGTGCAGAAGGTAAATAACCTACTTCGCTCCATATTGGGCGGATCTGGTTGGTTTTGCGTCCGTCAAGGCGGGCTCTTTCATCCAGTACAAAACGACGTACTGCATTGTATTCCACTTCATGGTAATATTTTTTTACCAAACTTTCTTTTGCTTTTCTTTCTTCATCAGGCATCAAGGCTAAAAATTCAGCAACTACCAATTTGAAAGCAACACCACGTTCTTTTTTATTCGGGTTTTGAGTTTTTGCAACCGCGTATGCTTTGTCGTAAAGTGCTTTATGAACGCGCTCTCTTAATTCAGCATCATTTGTTTCGTGATTGTATTCACGTTTAACAATTTTACCTTTTACCGCTTCCACCTTAGCAACCAATTCATTGATCGCTTTGATTTGTAAACGGATTGCTTCGTGCGCAAATTTAATTGCTTCCAACATTTCGGCTTCAGAAACTTCTTTCATTTCGCCTTCCACCATCATGATGTCTTTTGCGTTTGCGGCAACAATAATGTCCAATGTTGATTTAGTGATCTGTTCAATAGTAGGATTAACAATTAATTTACCTTCTACTTTTGAAACACGTACTTCCGATACGGGTCCGTTGAAAGGAATATCAGAAACAGAAATAGCTGCCGATGCTGCTAAACAAGCCAATGCATCGGGTGCTGTATTTTTATCTCCTGAAATTAATGAAATCAATACTTGTGTGTCGGAATGATAATCCTCAGGGAAGAGTGGGCGCAAAGCGCGATCTACCAAACGGCAGATCAATATTTCATAATCAGATAAACGGGCTTCGCGTTTAAAGAACCCGCCTGGAAACTTTCCTGCGGAAGCAAATTTTTCCTGGTAATCAACTGATAATGGTAAAAAGTCGGTCCCTTCTTTCGCGTCTTTGTTTGATACAACTGTTGCAAGCAACATGGTATCACCCATTCTTACTACTACTGAACCATCGGCTTGTTTTGCTAGTTTTCCTGTTTCTAATGTGATCTCGCGTCCATCAGCTAATTTAAATGTGTGTGAAATTCCAATTTGTGACATATTTTTTGTTTTTTAATTTATTGTTTTCTTTACCTCTTTTTGTATAGTTATAAGTTGTGAGTTATAAATTATAAGTGTTATTAATCATACCTTTTATATGCACAAAAAGCATCCTGGTTTTTACAGGATGCTTTTTATTAAGTGTTATTATAAAAATCAACTTATTTTCTTAAGTCAAGTTTTTTAACAATAGCACGGTATTTTTCAATGTCGTTACCTTTAATATAGTCAAGTAAACTACGTCTTTTACCAACAAGGTTGATCAGCGCTTTTTGAGTGCCGAAATCTTTTTTATTGGTGTTAAGATGTCCAGTAAGATGATCAATCCTGTGAGAGAACAAAGCGATCTGAGCTTCAGAAGATCCGGTATCTTTTTCTGATTTACCGTGTTTTTTGAAAATGTCTTTTTTAATTTCAGCTGTTAAATACATTGTATCCTAATATTTTGTTTTTCTTAATTTTTATGTTCGATAGTAAAATCGGGACGCAAAGATAGCCATCTTTTTGAAATCTGCAATAGATTTATGGCTTTTTTTGAAGGTAATGGGTGCTTTCTCTTAGAACACCTATACCACCATAGATTAACAACTATCACCCAGCAATTATCAATTATTTAGCTTCGTACTCAAATATAGAATGACCGTCCTCTGTACTAAAGTGATCCAATTTTAACTTTCCGGGTTCCTGAACAAGCACCTTAAAGAATCCCTCTACTCCTTTAAGAGTAATAGATTGTCCGGGTTTGCTCCAGGTTCCTGAGTATGGTTTACTGAACATAATCAAGCTATAGGTTCCATCCAATGACAGTTTCAGCATGTCATTTTTGTTGATCTCTGCAGGTGGCTTTGTAACAATGGCCCACTCTTCAACAGATGTTACATGCCATTCCTTATCACACATAAGTGAATCGGCTTTGCTCATTTTTGCTTTTGCCGGCGCTTTCGCTGCTGGCTTTGCCGTAGATTTAATTGCTGGTTTTGTTTGTGCTAACACAACAGAGCAGTTGAATGCAAAAGCGATGATTAAAAAAGTAATTAGTTTTTTCATTGGAGAAACTTTTTAGAATAAAAATTAATAGTTTGATCCCTGTGAAACAATTTTTGTGCCTTCATTTTTTTAGATCAGCAATAGTTTGTGTAGGATCGGCGGAAGAGAAAACAGTATTGCCCGCGACTAAAACATTTGCACCGGTAGTAATTAATTTTTTGTAGTTCTTACTATCCACACCTCCGTCAATTTCAATCAATGCAGTTGATTGGGAGCTGTCTATAATAATTTTTAAATCCTGAATTTTATTATACGTGTTTTCAATAAATTTTTGTCCCCCAAAGCCCGGATTCACACTCATAACACATACCAGATCAATATCCGCAATTATTTCTATTAATTGATCCGCTGATGTATGGGGGTTTATTGCTACGCCTGCTTTCATACCCAACGCTTTGATAGCTTGTATAGTGCGGTGCAGGTGTGGACAAGCTTCTAAATGAACAGTTAAAATATCCGCTCCCACTTCTTTAAATATTTGCAAATAACTATCAGGGTCAACAATCATTAAATGTACATCCAATGGTTTTTTTGCGTGCTTTTTTATCGCTTTAATTACAGGAAATCCAAATGAAATATTCGGGACGAACATGCCATCCATAATATCAACGTGAAACCAATCAGCCTGGCTACTGTTGATCATTTCAACATCACGTTGAATGTTTGCAAAATCGGCTGATAGAATAGAAGGGGCAACTAAATGATTCATTTTGAGATCGTTGATTTTTAATTCAACGTAAAAGTACAAAAATCAACTCAACAAAGAATGGAACGCAGATATATTAAAATTTTTATGATCAAGAAATATCTTTTGTTGAGTATTTTATGGTTTTTATATTTTTATAAACCAACTGCATCAGTATGAATGATCTAAAATTATCAAAATAGCCGAAGGTGAATCATAAATAAATAATTTTTAAGAAATCATTTTTTATCATAAAAATCTTAATATATCTGCGTTCTCATACTACTTGGCAGAGTACTATATTATTTCTCCAATACAGTCTTCAAATTAGTCAAACCATCTTCCAGGTCTTTGCCTAACATTTTGTCCATGTTCATAAAAAGAAGCATTAGGTTCATCGGGTATGGCATTTTTCCATTGAACCCCCATTTCACTTTTGTTTGATTTTCTCCTGCACTTTCGGTGGTCATATATGCATTATCAGTGGCTTCAAAAGGCTTCATAAAACGCAATTCAAAATCCAGCCTTTCTCCGTCCTTCATATTTTTTATTTCCTGCTCTCCCTTCCCCACGTGTTTATCTTCACTGTCCCATGCAGATACAAACCCTACTGTTCCATCATTTCCTTTGTAATCTTTTTTCATGTTCGGGTCCCTTTGAGCCCAAACACTGAAATTGTTCTGATTTTTCAACAGCTTTACATAATCAAAAACTTCTTGTTTTGGTTTATTGATGGTGATTTCTCTTTCCACTGAATATTCTTTTTTGACAAATAGTGCAACGATCAATAATAGTGCGACAATACCTACGATTGCCAGTAAAATTTTTTTTACAATTTTCATTTTTTTTAGATTTTAGAAATGGTTAAATTTTTTGCGAATTTATAACATTTTTTCTTTTGAGCCGTATTTACGAAAATAGAAAGATGCTGGCTTGATTTGATCCCCCTGCATTACTCGCTAAAGTGCCTGTTATTCAACAATAAATTTTCCTGTTAATGGATAACAAAAAAAATGCTGCAGAATAAAGTAAATGATTTTAAGTATTTATTTTTCATGTAACTTCTAAAAAGTTTATGTTTGTACGATAATTGAAATATACATAAAACAAAAAAAAGAATATGAAAATAGAAGCGGGACAAAAAGCGCCATTGTTTACATTACCTGATACAGATAAAAAAATGGTTTCGTTGGCAGACCAAAAAGGAAAAAATGTAGTGTTATTATTTTTTCCTGCGGCATTTACAAGCACTTGTACAAAAGAGTTGTGCCAAACGCGTGATGAGCTTTCATTTTATAACGACCTGAATGCCACTGTATTTGGCGTTTCTGTAGATATGCCATTTACATTGGCGAAATTCAAAACCGATAACAATTATAATTTTACATTGTTATCTGATTTTAATAAAGAAGCATCCACCGCTTATGGTGCAATTTATAGTGAGTGGATAGCAGGTTTAAAAGGAGTGAGCAAACGCGCTTCTTTTGTAATTGATAAAGAAGGAATTATTCGTCACGCAGAGGTTCTTGAAAATGCAAGTGATTATCCAAATTTTGATGTGATAAAAACAACATTATCAAAATTGAAATAAAAAATAATACTAAATAAAAAAAGCTACAACAGGAGCTTTTTTTATTTTAGTGAGGTATCACATCAAGTGATGGATTTTTATAATCTATTCTGCTGAAATAGAAAAGCACCTTTTTTTTGTTTTCTAGTTCAGATAAAACCATTTTTCTCATGGTCAGGTTTTCAATGGAATTCGATTTTTCCTCTCTAATGATTTCGCCGTTCTCCATTTTCCATTTACCATTTTTGGCAACATCTATAATGGTTTCAGTATAATCTCCGGTTGCTAGGAATTCAATGATATGTGGCAACGAAGCTTTTTTTGCAGGGCCAACAATAGAATCTAACTGCCATTTCCCTACAACAGTTGGAATGGTTCTTCTCCCTTTAGTTCTGAGTGTATCTGTTTGTGCTACTGAGAAAAGAGCAAATAAAATAAAGGCTGATGTAAAAAATGTGTTTTTCATGCGATTGGCTTTTAAAGAGTATACAATGCAAATCCGGCGCCTAATAATATTATTACTAATTTAAGTAAATTAAAACGGTGATTTTCGCTGGATTCAAAAAGTATGGTGGTGGAAATATGAAGAAATATACCTACTACTACAGCCATTATTCTGTCGAAGTAAGCCGAAAAATTTCCGATCATGTTTTCACCAATAGCATAACTGGTGAAAGTACCCAATGGGGTAATGGATGCGAAAACGATTAACCATAATATCGCATTTTGTTTACTGATATGAGATTGCAAAAGCATTGTCATCAAAGCCATTGCAATGGGAATATTATGTAAAATAATTCCGGTAAGTAATGATCTGTGTGAATCCGTATTAATATTTGCCAAGGGCATCCCTTCTAAAAATGAGTGAATAGAAAGTCCTACCATCATTGCATAAGGAAATGCATTGTGCTGATGATCGTGTTTGTGAACATGAATGTGTCCATGTTCGATACCTTCTGAAAAAAATTCCAAAAGTATCTGGGCAAAAAATCCAATTAAAATATAAATGCCAATGTTGGGAGTGCCTGATAAATAAATTTCCGGTATAAGATGAAGCACGCTGATAGCGAATAGATATGCTCCACTGAAAGAAAGTATCAGTTTTAAATTTTTATTGCTGATGTTAATATATAGTACACTTGTTCCGCTTATGATCACGGATAAAAAAAGCAGTATGTACATCCAGTAGTGCATTTAAGATAAAGGTATTTTTTCGAAGCGTCATTGCGAGGAACGAAGCCAATCTCATTCAACAATTTTAATTGAGATTGCTTCGTTCCTCGCAATGAACGTAATGATATGCTATTGTTTCTGCACTATTAAAATTAACCTATCCGATGTTTTTGCATCAAAATTATCCAACTGATAATTGCCACGCAAATGTAATACTTTAAGTTTTTTAGCAGCAAAATATTGCTCAAAGTCATTTAGCGTAAGCACTTTTACACATTCCTGGAAATTATATTCTTTGCCCTTATCTGAAAATCGGATGTGCTTTATGATAAAATTATTTTCAATACTCTTTGCGATATTAAATTTTATACCATCAATGATCTTCGATTCTTCAGGAATTAAATTTGTAATTGCTTTATGTACATTTAAAAAATCAAGTACAAAAATACCATTGGGTTTCAGCCCTTTGTATACAGCATCAATGGTAGCATTGTCATCACGTTGGTTTTCGAAATATCCAAAACTGGTAAACAGATTAAGTACGTAATCAAAATAATTAATTCGAAAGGGTTTTCGCATATCATGAACATAAAATTGTAATGATTCATTTTCAAATTGATTAGCATACTCAATGCTTTCCTGCGAAAGATCAACACCAATTAGGTCATATCCTTTTTTATTCAAATAAATCGAATGCCGCCCTTTTCCACAAGCCAAGTCCAAAAACCTTGAGTTAGCATTAGGTTGAAGAAGATGAATTAAATTATCAATAAATAATTCCGCTTCATTCAGATTACGATCCTTATATAAAATATGATAATAAGGTGAATCAAACCAGTTCTCAAACCATTGTGTTGATGTATTCGCCATTCTGATGCAAAAATAAGGTATTCTTCTCATAATTCTACTGCCATTTTTGCATAAACCCTTAAACGGTATTATCTTTGTATCGTTTTAATTCAAACATAAATTTTAATTCAAACATTAAAAACAAATTATAAAAAACTATGGAAACTAATAATTTTAATTACGTTCAATCACAAGAAGAAACAAGCAGTTTGTCAAGAACATTTATGTCAAGTGTTTTTTCATGGATGTTTGCAGCATTGGCTATTACTTCGGTTGTAGCGTATTATTTCGGTAACAGCATTGAATTAATATCATTGCTTGTAAATCCTGAACTGGGAAAACTAACAACACTTGGATATGTGGTCATGTTTTCTCCTTTTGCGTTCATTTTAGTCATTTCTTTTGGGTTTAACAGGATTGCTTATCCAATACTCTTATTCCTGTTTCTGTTATTTTCGGCAGTAATGGGCATGAGCTTAAGTTTCATTTTTCAGCAATACACAGCAGGTTCAATTTATGGAACATTTGCAGCCGCATCTGGAATGTTTGGTTTAATGGCAGTTGTAGGGTATACCACAAAAACCGACCTTACTAAATTTGGTTCTATTATGATCATGGGATTAGTAGGCATTGTTATCGCAAGCATTATCAACTACTTCATCGGAAGCAGTACAATGGATTATATCATCAGTTTTATCGGAGTATTAGTGTTTACAGGTCTTACAGCGTATGATGTGCAAAAATTAAAACGCATTGGCGCCGGTGTAGAATTTGGAACTGAAGTTGCGAGTAAATTAGTGATTATGGGCGCATTAAGCCTTTACATGGATTTCTTAAACTTATTCCTATTTTTACTGCGCTTGTTCGGCGATAGAAAATAATCCAATACCCATTACTATCATTGATTTTAACAGTGCTTTTTAGCCGGGATTTCTATAAAATTCCGGCTAAAATTTTTGTTTGAAGATTTTAATACTATATTTGCAGCCCAATTAAATTTTTTTAGACTTTAATTGTTTGATTTTTAACTGATTATAGAATATGACCAAGGCAGATATCATCGCCGAAATAGCGGAAAAAACAGGGATTGAAAAAGTAGTGGTGCAGGGAAGTGTTGAAGCGTTTATGAAATCAGTAAAACACTCCATGGAAAGTGGTAAAAATGTTTATTTAAGAGGATTTGGAAGTTTTATTATAAAACAAAGAGCAAAAAAAACAGGAAGAAATATTTTGAAAAATACAGTTATTATTATTCCTGCGCACTATGTTCCGGTATTTAAACCGGCAAAAACCTTTACCGAAAAAGTAAAGAAGACTGTGAAAAAAGAAAATTTAGAATTTTAATTTTTTGAATTCTAATTAAAAATGAAGCCTGTAAATAAAAAGCAAATTGGAGTAATTGCAGGCTCATTAATATTGATCGTTCTTTTATTGTTTGTAAATACAACGCTTCCAAAAAATAAGGAAGATGTTAAACTATCTGATCATGCGGGCCCTAATACGGCCGGCATAAAAACGTTGATTGAAAGCGCCAAAAATGCTTTAAATGCGAATCAAAAAGTAGTGGTAGCAAAATTGGAGGAAGCCACTAAAACTTCCCCTGATAAAAAAACTGCTTTTGAAAACATTATCAATCAATGGGACAGTTTACGTCAACCAGCTGTTGCAGCTTATTACATGGAACAGGCTGCCATCGCATCACCAATTGAAAAGAACTGGAACGAAGCAGGTAACCGTTATTATGCGGCAACACGTTTTATGAAAGAAGCTGAACGCCCTATACTTTTTGCCAAAGCAATGGAATGTTTCGAAAAAACATTGGAGCTCAACCCCAAAAATGTAGAAGCAAAAATTAATTTAGGGGCTTGTTATGTGGAAGGAAGTTCTGAGCCGATGAAAGGGATAGGAATATTGAAAGAAGTAGAGAAAACAGATTCAAACAATGTAAATCTGCAACTCAATTTCGCTTTTTTTTCAGAAAAGTCAGGACAATGGGACAGAGCAATAGCACGTTTTGAAAAAGTATTAAAAATACAACCCGATTTTAGTGAAGCATATTTACATCTTGCCGATGCCTATCAACAAAAAGGAGATAAAGCAAAAGCGATAGAAAGTTTAGAAAAATATATTGGATTGATAGATGATGTAACTATCAAAACAGAAGTACAGGAATACATAAATAAATTAAAGAAATCTTAAAAAACTATTACAATGCCAAGCGGTAAAAAAAGAAAACGTCATAAAATGGCTACTCACAAACGTAAAAAACGTTTGAGAAAAAACAGACATAAGAAAAAATAATTCCGTACAATCGGAATTATTTTAAACTGTGTTGTACACCTATGCGTGAACAGCATAAAATGTTACTAGGCAAGATAGTGAACACTATCTGTTTAGTTTATACATGTGTTTGTATTCTTTCCGGTAACACCGGATTTTAGCACCAATCAACCTTATTTTATTATCTCCAAGTTCCGCAATACGGCACCTTGGGATAATTGTATTTATTTAAAAAATTATAGCGTGAACAACGAATTAATAATTGATTCAACACCTAGCGAAGTTATTATTGCATTATTAGATGATAAACGATTAGTTGAACTTAATCGCGAAAAAAACAATAATAACTTTTCTGTAGGCGACATTTACCTGGGACGGGTTAAAAAAGTAATGCCCGGATTAAATGCCGCTTTCGTGGATGTTGGATATGAAAAGGATGCCTTTCTGCATTACCTTGACTTGGGTACACAGGCATTATCATTGGCGAGTTACACTAAGCTTGTACAAACCAAAAAACAAACTACTTCCAACTTAATGTATTTTAAGACGGAAAAGGAAATACAAAAAGATGGGAAGATCGGAAATGTGATCAATTCCAACCAACAAATATTGGTGCAGATCGCTAAGGAACCGATCTCCACAAAAGGTCCGCGCATTACTACCGAAATTTCATTAGCAGGACGTTACTTAGTATTGATACCATTTGCCGACAAAGTATCGGTATCTCAAAAAATTACAACTAACGAAGAAAAAAATCGTCTTAAGCGATTGATACAAAGTATCAAGCCAAAAAACTTTGGTGTGATCATTCGCACTGTTGCTGAAGGTAAAACTGTTGCCGACCTGGATGCTGATCTGAATGACCTTGTGAAAAAATGGGAGCAGTGTTTCGAAAATTTAAAAACAGCGCAGCCGGCAGATAAAGTGCTAGGCGAAATTGATCGTACTTCCGCTATTTTGCGCGACTTGTTAAATGCAAGCTTTAACAGTATTCATATAAATGATGAAAAATTATTTGAAGAAATAAAAACCTACCTACATACCATTGCTCCTGATAAAGAAAAAATTCTTAAACTCTATAAAGGCACTGTTCCTATTTTCGAAAATTTTGGTGTTGATCGTCAGATAAAAGCATTGTTCGGAAAAACTGTAACAATGAAAAGTGGTGGATACCTCATTGTAGAGCATACCGAAGCATTACACGTCATTGACGTGAATAGTGGCAATCGTGCAAAATCGGGTAACAACCAGGAAACAAATGCGTTGGAAGTTAATATAGAAGCAGCCGTTGAAGTAGCTCGTCAATTGCGTTTGCGCGATATGGGTGGAATTATTGTTGTTGACTTTATTGATCTTCATTCAGCCGAAAATCGCAAAATGCTTTTTGAAAAGATACGTGATGAAATGACGAAGGATCGTGCGAAGCACAATATTTTACCGCCAAGTAAATTCGGATTGATACAAATTACCCGTCAGCGTGTGCGCCCCGAAATGAACATTGTTACAGTAGAAAAATGCCCTACCTGTGGCGGCAGCGGCGAAATACAAGCAAGCATATTATTGGTTGACCAAATAGAAAATAATTTACGTTATATTTTAAAAGAGCAAAATGAATCAGCGGTAACACTTTGTGTACATCCTTATTTAGAAGCATATTTAAATAGAGGATTTATTTCGTTGAGACGCAAATGGAGTTACAAATACAAAAAGAAAATAAATGTGCGTCCGGTTGAATCTTACAACTTTTTGGAATATCATTTTCTGAATAAGAAGGAAGATGAGATAAAGATATAAGTGATGAGTTATAAGTTATAAGTTATAAGTTATAAGTTTGAAACGTTCTGTAGAAATGCAGGGCGTTTTGTTTTTTTATCAATTAATTGTAAATTTTTTAAAGGTTCTAACTACTTACTTTTATCAAAAAAATGGAAAACGATAACCCAGTTTCAGAAGGCGCAACATGGCCTATACCGAAGTTTAGATTTGAAGTGGATCTCGGAACAGAATTGAAAGGCGTAAGCTTTCAGGAAGTTTCTGGGATGGATGTGGAAAATCAAATTATTGAATATAGAAAAAGTAACAGTCCATTATTTTCCACTGAAAAAATGCCGGGCATTACAAAGTATGGAAATGTAACAATGAAAAGAGGTGTATTTGTTAACGATAATACATTCTGGAATTGGCATGCACAAATTACTAAGAATACCATTAAAAGAACAACAGTACTAATTAAACTGTTAGATGAAAATGGAGCGGTTACCATGCAATGGCGATTGGAAAATGCTTGGCCAACTAAAATTACTAGTACTGATTTAAAATCAGATGGAAATGAAGTAGTAATTGATACCATTGAAATTGCACATGAACAACTTATTATAACAAATGGATAAAGGTTTAATACCAATACTTGGTATATATTAGTCCATTGCTCCCCTCTCCTTTGGAGCTACTGTTTACCCACAAGTATTTCTTGTGCGATAAGCCATCCTTCAAGCATATGATAAAATTTCACTAACCCTTTTTGCAATGTTATTACCCCTGGATCACGCTGTGTTTT
>JBBSPS010000086.1:0-15290 GCA_038258655.1 Bacteroidia bacterium | reverse complement strand
TGTTTTCTCACTTCATTTAATGCCTGAAAAAAATGTCTTAAAGAGGAAGTGCTATCGTATTCAAAGTCATAAATATTTGTTGAGTCCTCTTGACGCACTTCAAAAGCGGTACTGTCTTTTACTTTGATGGAATCAGTTATTATTCGGATCGGTAAAGGAACAAATTTTGTTTTTCCTTTTAAAATAATATCCGCAAGTGGTTCTATTTTTTTTGTTTGGTAACCCGATAAATTTATTTCGGTATTGATTTGTGACATAACAAGCAAGGCAATGGTAACTGTAAGTACCATTACAAAAGGTTGTGAAAGCCTGTTTTTATCGTTCATTGAAACATCAAGGAAATTGGAAGTAAAGATAGTAACATATTGTTGTTCCGAAAAGATAGAGAAATTTCAATCAAAGGAAATTCCTCTCCCATAAAGGGATTCGGAACCATAGCGCACAAAAAAACACTGCTATAGTTGAACAGTGTTTTTTTAATTATAAAAAATCAATTTACATCGAGTAACTCCACATCAAATGTAAGATCAGCTTTAGGAGGAATAACCGGTTCACGACCTTGTTCACCATAAGCTAAAAAGTAAGGAATAATCAGACGTAATTTATCACCTACATTCATCAATGCAATTCCCTCTTCCCAACCGGGAATTACCATTCCTTTACCAAGTTCAAATTCAATAGGCTCACCACGCTCAACAGATGAATCAAACATTTTGCCATCAGCTAAATACCCTGAATAGTGCACTTTCACTTTTTTACCAGCTCCAGCTTTAACGGTGCTTCCGCTAAGTTTTACTTCATAATATTGCAAACCTGATGCAGTTTTTTTAGCTTCCAACCCTTTAATATCAAATTGAGAAGGGGCTATTATCGGTTCAACATCGATAATTTCTACATCAAAAATCAAATCAGATTTTGCAGGAATTACAGGCGGATGGCCTTGTTCGCCATACGCCAAATTATAAGGAATAATAATTTTGGCTTTTTCACCTTTATGCAATAAACTTAATGCTTCATCCCAACCCGGAATTACTTGCCCTACCCCTACTTTTAAATTGAATGGTTGGCCCCGCTCAACAGAAGAATCAAACATTTTCCCATCTCTAAAAAAACCACTATAGTGAACTGTTGCTTTTGCTCCTGCTGCTAGTGCCCCACTTTTATTTTCATTTACCATTATATACTTCAGCCCACTTGCTGTTTTAATAGTATCTTTTCCTTTTACATCCCATGGCCTTACTCCTTGGGTTACATCCAGTAATTCTATATCAAAAATAAGTGTTGAGTTAGCAGGGATAGAGCCTTGCGCTTGCGCGCCATAACCTAATTCAGGAGTTAATTTAATGGTCGCTTTATCACCTACCTGCAATAATAAAAATGCTTCATCCCATCCTTTGATCACTTGTCCCACACCCAGTTTGAATTCAAACGGCTGCCCACGTTTAACTGAACTGTCAAATACAGTATCATTAGTTAATTTACCAGTATAATGGACTTTTACTTTATCTCCATTTTGCGGCTTTTTTCCGTTGCCTTTTTCGGTAATTGTATATTCTAAACCCGATGCGGTTTTCATAGTTTTCGGTTTTTTAACTTTTACACTTTTTATTTTTTCCTGTGCGCTTACATTTAATGCAAGTACTGCCAGCATTATTGTTGCTATTTTTTTCATAAAATCTACTAATTATTAATTTATATTAATGTACTAATCTGTGTTTTATCATCTCCCTGCCATGCACATTATCCTTTACACTTCCCAAAAAAGTGACTTGTACTAATGATTTTACTTCACGGCCGGTGCAGTTTGTGCTGGTCCAAAACTTACTAATTCAATATCAAATACCATGGGCGAAAACGGAGGAATTGGTCCTTGCCCTCTTTCTCCATAACCCAAAGCTGAAGGAATTATCAATTGCCCTTTAGAACCAGTACTCATCAACATAATACCTTCATCCCAACCCTGTATCACTTGTCCCTGACCTAATGGAAACTCAATTGCCTGATATGGTCTTCTTTGATCATACACACCTACTTGTTTCGCTATAGCTTCATCACTCGTATCAAAAATAGTTCCATCTAAAAGACGACCTGTATAATTTACTTTTACTATGCTTCCGGCAGTTGGTTTAGGGCCTTTTCCTTTTGTTTTTTCAAGATAATATAAACCACTGGCAGTAGGCTTTACAGCAATTTTATTATCTTCCAAATATTTAGCAAGTGCCTTAGGTTCTTCATTTTTACGAAGTTCCATCATCACTTTTTGTTCTTCCATTCTTTTTTGTTGTTCCTTATCCACCTCTTCCTTAGCTGTTATTTTTTCAAGTTTTGTTTCAAAGGTTAACATACTTCCTTTTTCAACAAATGGGGGAAGTTGTTTTGCTTTGTTCGTCACCAGAAAAAATGAATCGGCATTTATCAAAAAACTTGCACTGTCGCCTACCGACATGCTTGCCAAAGCATCTTCAAAACTACCTTTGAATGTTGATTTCATCAATCGGAATTCTATAAAATTTCCTCCATTTGGGTTCGCTTTTTTAGAGTCAAATATCACAGAATCTTTACTTGTTTTAAATGAAACAATGAGTTTAAGAAGATCGCCTTCTTTAGGTTTGATACCTTTTTCATCTTGTTTATAAAACTTAGAATACACACCATTTTCGGCCATTTCGTAACCGGGATAAGGTGAGTTTTTACATGCGGTGATTGTCATTACAGCAGCAATGGCTGCAAGTGTTATTGTATTTAATGTTCTGTTTTTCATTTTGATTTTTTTATAGTATTAAATTATTTTATATTATTTTCTGGTTATATTCATTACTTCTATTTCATAAATTACTGTGCTGTATGGTGGAACAATTCCTGTTGATGAACCTGTTTTTCCAAAAGCAAGTTGCGAAGGTATAATAAATTTCGCTTTTGCGCCTTCGTTCATTAAATTTATTGCTTTTTCAAAACCTTTGATCACCTGTTCCTGTTCGCCAATCGTGAATTCCAGCGGTTGTCCGCGTTCATAAGTGGATTCAAATTTTTTTCCATTTAAAAAATAGCCTTTGTAGTTTATTTTCACACTATTTCCTTTTTCAGCAACATCGCCAGCACCTTGTTTTATAGGTAAATAATACATCCCGTTTTTAAGCGCCGAAAACTGAACCTGATTGGTATCGAGGTACATTTGTAACTTACGTTGTTCTTCAATATCATGGTCTTCCACCAATTGCTGATAGTTTTGCAATTCCGTTTCATACCCTCTTCTATTTAATATCCGATGCAATTTTACATCCATTTTTACAACACTTCCCGGCTTCAAAAATAAAGGCATATCCATTTTAAAGAATTTTTGAAATAAGGAATCAGCACTTACTATAAAAGAAACGCTGTCTCCCGCATTCATTTTAGTTAAGCCTTCTTCAAAACTTCCTTTAAAAGAAGAGTGCGCGAATGGAAGAATTACTTTGCCTGTTTCGTTGCTGGAATAGGTATCGTAAAAAATTGAATCTTGTTCCGTTTTATAAGTGATGATTAATTGCAATAGATCACCGGCAGCGGGTTTACATTTTCCATCACCTATCACTTGCAACTTATAGCATAGGCCGGAATCGGTTTTGGTATAGCCTTTATAGGGAGAATTATTCCAACAGGATGATAAAACTAAAACTACTACTATATATAAATACCTCGCTTTCAATTTTTATTTTAATGACAATAGCTCAATATCATATCTTACTGAAGCGTGTGGCGGTATTTTACTTTCATCGCCAATTAAGCCATGCGCTAAATGTGAAGGCAATATAAAAACAGCTTTATCTCCTACATGTAAATATTGTATTCCCTCATGCAAACCACTTTCTACATTATCCCTGCCGATGGTAAATTCTTTTGCTCCTGTGGAATCCGAAGAATAACAAAGTGTTCCATCGAGTAAACTTATTTTAAAATTCACTTTTGCCCGCTGGTCCGGTAGAGCAATGGCACCTGTTCCATTTTTAGTGATCATATAACGTAACCCGGTTCCTGTTGTGGTCATTTGCCAGCTGCGATGCGCCACATAGCGGTCGATTTCATCACTCTCTTTTTTAACATAGATCTTATTCGCATCAATGAGTTTGTTCTGAAACTCTCTGCTTTGCATGTTCACATTTTTAGAAGTTTTTTTTTGAGTATCGCCGCAGGAGATACAGCTGATCAAAATAAGAAAATATATTACTTTCATTGCAAATTACGAATCTATACAAATTTAACGCTTACTCCGTAGTTCAATGTAGACGCTACAAACCTGTGTTTATCCCCTCCCCTGATGCGATATCTCTCGCTCCACTTCTGAAAAAGAAGAGCTACCTTGTTCTAACTTCCCTTTATCTCGAAACTTATAACTGATGCCTTATAACTCAAAAACTATTTTTTAGAATTAAGCTGCTTTTTATAATCAGGTAATAAGGACACAAATTTAATTACTGTTTCATCCAGCGTAAGATCGGTCATACCGCCGGCAGCATTGGCATGCCCTCCACCATTAAAATGTTTACGGGCAAAGAGGTTCACATTAAAACTACCTTTTGAACGGAAGGATGTTTTTATTTCGCCGTCGCGCTCCACAAAAAATGCTGCAAAACGTATCCCTTTAATAGAAAGAGCATAATTAACAATGCCTTCGGTATCTCCTTTTTTATAATTGAAACGTTTTAATTCATCGGCACGCAAACTAAAAAATGCAGAATTATATTCCTGGATAACAGTTAATTTTTCCCCTAAACAGAAGCCCAACAGTTTTATTTTATCTTCGGTATTACAATCGTAAACACGGTTATGAACTTCCGCGTTATCGGCCCCTGCGTCAATTAATTCCGCAATGATACGGTGTGTTTTTGAAGTAGTTGAAGGAAAACGAAAGGAGCCTGTATCCGTCATTATTCCTGTATATAAGCAGTTGGCGATCGCTTTATTCAATAACTTTTTATCGCCCATCAATTCAATAAAATCATAAATAAGCTCACATGTGGAGCAAGCCTCTATGCTATGCAACGTGTAATCCGCAAAATCTTCCGGCTGCAAATGATGATCTATCATTAATTTCACAGCTTTTGATTTGGCCACTTCATTACCCAACGTATCAATACGTTTGAGTGAATTAAAATCCAGACAAAAAATAACAGCTGCTTTCGCAACCGCTTTTTTAGCCAATGTGGCTTTCAGAGAATAATCTATCACCTTTTTATTTCCCGGCAACCAGAATAAAAAATAGGGGTAATCATTTGGAGTTACAACAGTTACTTTGTGTTTTTTTTGGATAAGATAATTATATAGGCCAAGGGATGAACCCATCGCGTCGCCATCAGGCGACCAATGTGTTATTATCACAATGTTTTGTGGCTTATTTAACAGCGATTTTACTTCTTTTACCTGACTTGAGTTCAAAATAGTATGTATTATTTAGATGCGAATTTACAATAAATACTCCGCTTTTCCATTTCTTATACGCTGTTAAATTATGTTATATTAAATTATTTTAATGCTGGATATTCTTTTTACCACAAAGAATACAGAGTATTCACATTTTTTTCTAATTTCGCTGCCCAACTTATAACTCATAACTTAATTTATAACTCTCTTATGACAACAAACAGAACATTTACAATGATAAAACCGGATGCAGTAGGGAATGGATACATAGGCGGGATTTTAAAAATGATTAATGATGCTGGTTTTCGCATTGTAGCGATGAAGTACACGAAGCTTTCCGCTGAAGCCGCGGGCGCATTTTATGAAGTACATAAAGCTCGTCCTTTTTATGGCGAACTGGTAGAGTATATGTCAAGCGGGCCATTGGTAGCTGTTATCTTAGAAAAAGAAAACGCAGTTGCTGATTTCAGAACATTAATTGGCGCTACTGATCCTACTAAAGCCGCTGATGGCACTATTCGTAAACTATACGCTAAATCAATTGCTGCTAATGCAGTTCATGGTTCGGATAGTGATGAGAATGCACAAATTGAAGGTGATTTTTATTTTTCTGGATTGGAACGATTTTAAAAATTTACGAAAAACGAATTATACTAATTAAAGCCTTTCCATTCATGGAAAGGCTTTTTTCATGCCTTGTAAATAGTTTATATTTGTAAAAGTAAAGTTGTAATACGAGTTGCACAAAGCCAACGTAATTTGGTAGGCTTTGTTTAGTTTTATTACATATATAACTATGTTAGCACCAATTTCAAAAAAACAAAAAGCAGTGACAAGACAATTTTGCATTTTAACAATTCTTATCACCTTGACGGCCTCTTGCGGACAGCCAGCCAGCAAACCAGACAGCACTGCAACTGGGACAAAATCGCAATCAAAGATTATTTTTTCTGGAATTGGAGAATCTGATATTGCTGGCTACTACAATGACTGGACAATAAAACTTTTAGAGAATGATTCTATTCAAATGTTGTGTTCTATGAAAAAGGATTCGCTTGACACCAGAAAAATGAATAGACAATATTTTGGGCACATTGTATCTTCAAACATTTACACTTACAAAGTGATTGTTGATAAGGCAATTTATATTGACGACTGTGATGAACCAGACCATAGTTACCAAACAAATGAAAATGACACCATTCCATTTTACATTGACAGTATACTATTTAAAGAAATAAAATATTGGGATTTGAAAATTCAACGACTTCATAAAAATGATACGACAATTAGAATTTCAAATGCTTTCTACCCATTTTTCACTAATGACGACAAAGAACTCACGATGACCTTAAAGCCAGAGAAAGGATCTGGTTATTACCCTTCATCAATCAGAACAGGTAAAAAATGTGCGGTAGTTATAGGCATATACAAACCCGAAATGGACTATTATATAAACAAAGTAGGAGATGACTTTAAACTCATAACGGACATAACGCCTTATGTATATACTCCAAATAAAAAACGTAATCACTACATAAAAGAGATGAACTTGAAAACATTGAAATAATGATAAATAATTCACTTCATGTAAAAAACAGGCTTGCAGTTTTTGACATAGACGGCACGCTAACCGACAGTGTTTTTATTCATCAATCCACATTTATTAAAGCTCTCGAAAAGGTTGGGCTATCTAACTTCGATACAAATTGGAGTAATTATAAACATCATACTGATAGTTTTATATTTAAAACAATAGTTGAGTCTCAACTAAAAAGAGCAGTTGTAAATGATGACATCGTACAATTTGAAAATATACTTTATGACACTAGTGTTTTGATGTTTATATATAACGTTCTTTGAAAATATTGTCAATATTGAGTTTGCAAGGTTTTAATGGGTGAAACGATTTGAATTTTATTTGTTGACTTTTGAGTATAATATGCTCAAAATCAATAACAAATGAATCAAGGCAAATACGTTTTTTCTCAATTGATGTCACTATTGTCATCAACCAGTTTTAATTCTTGTGTAAAACGTTACGATGGCGACTATAAAATCAAGCGTTTTAGTTGTTGGCAACAATTTCTATGTATGTCTTTTGGCCAGTTAACCCATCGGGAAAGCTTGAGTGACGCCATTCTTTGTTTAACAGCCAATTCCAATAAACTTTATCATGTTGGAATTGGAGAAATTGTTTCAAAGAGTACGTTATCAAAAGCCAATGAGAATCGCAATTGGCGCATTTATGCTGATTTAGCGATGTTGTTAATTGAACAAGCTAAAACTCTTTATTTGGGCGATAGCGATTTAGAAGTTGATTTGAAAAACAATGTGTTTGCTATTGATGCCACTACAATTGATATGTGCTTATCAGCCTTTCACTGGGCTAAGTTCAGAACAACCAAAGGTGGTATTAAAATGCACACACAACTTGATCTAAAAACAGCTATTCCGGAATTTATTCATATAACCCCGGCTGCCGTTCATGAGGTAAATATTTTAGATCAAATCTTTTTTCAACAAGACAGCTTTTACATTTTAGACAGAGGCTATACCGATTTTGAACGATTATATAAAATTCATCAATCGGATGCTTTCTTTGTTATCAGGGCAAAAGGTAATCTTAATTTCAGTCGAGTATACTCTCATAAAGTGAACAAAAAGAAAGGTGTGATGTGCGACCAATCTATTTGTTTGAATAACTATTATGTTTCAAAAGAGTACCCGGAAAAATTAAGACGAATTAAATTCTATGATGAAGAAAATAATAGAGTCCTTGTTTTCCTAACCAATAACTTTGACTTGAAAGCCACTGAAATCGCTCAATTATACAAGCATCGCTGGAAAATTGAGTTATTCTTTAAATGGATAAAACAACACCTTAAAATAAAATCATTTTGGGGAAGAACTGAAAATGCAGTTAAAACCCAAATATGGATTGCTATTACCGTTTACGTGCTTGTTGCCATTGCTAAGAAGAGATTCAAGCTAAAACAATCACTCTACGAAATATTACAGATATTTAGCATCTGCATTTTCGACAAAGTGCCCATTAATCAGCTATTTGCAAACTCAGTACTACAAAATTTCAAAGAACTAAATCGTAACCAATTGAATATCTTTGACTAATATCAAAACACTAGTGACTTTATGAACTAATTAACGATGCTACTATTAATGACCCTTTTAACGAAATTGCAGGTGCAAAAAACTTTTTAACTTGGCTTGCCAATAACTCAACATTTCATATTGTTTTTGCAACTGGCTCTTTACTAAAACCCGCAAAACTTAAACTTGAACAAGTTGGTATTGTGTTACCTGACGATTTAATTGTAGCGTCAAATCAAATTTTTTCGAGAGACCATCTTGTATTAAAAGCAATAGAACAAGCCAAACATTTTTATTCTTGCCAAGAATATAAACAAATTATTTCCTTTGGAGACGGGCTTTGGGACTATGAAACATCAAAGAATATTAATATTGATTTCATTGGAATCGGCAGTAAAAAATTATTAGACTATGGAATTACTTCGTTTTTTTCTGACTTTAAAGACGTGAAATTACTAGAACTAATGAGTATTAATACACAAACAAGAGAATATTCAGACTTTGCGATAACGTCTACTAATCCAATCTCTCAAGAATTTATTAAAAGAAATATTTTAACGTTTAATCAAGCTGCTTTTTTTGTTCGCAACCTTCCTTATGGACGCAACGAAAATAAAAAAGACTTAACTACAGTTTTTTCAGACAACCGTGGAACGTGCAGTACAAAACACGCATTACTTAAACAACTTGCCGACGAAAATAATTTTAAGGGGTTACAATTAATCATCGGACTTTTTAAAATGAATAGTAGCAACACCCCTGAAATATCGGATACACTCAAACAATACAATCTTGACTTTATTCCTGAAGCTCATAATTATTTAAAATTCGGTAATCAAATTCTTGATGTCACTAAGACTAATTCAAAACCTTCTGACTTTATCGATGACCTAATTAAGGAAATTGAAATTTCTTCAAATCAAATCACCTATTACAAAGTAGAGTATCATAAAAACTATTTGGAAGATTGGCTTGCTAATAACAAACAAATTAAATATTCACTTGCCGAACTATGGGCAATCAGAGAGCAATGTATTCAAGACTTAGCAATGAATCAAAAGAAACAATTACTTCAATAGCGGCATTACATTATAATCTTACCAAAAAAAATTCTCCATCCATTAAACTTTCAACTAAAATTTTCATCTTACTACAAATACAAACAAAATGAAAAAAAAATTAACAATTATCATTCTATTTTTCGCACTCTACGCAAAATCGCAATCACTATATTTCCCACCAACCACAGGAACAACATGGAAAACACTTTCACCTGCATCACTTGGATGGTGTCAGGATAAAATTGACACCTTGATAAATTATCTTGGACGTAACAATACTAAAGCATTCATCATTCTTAAAGACGGAAAAATTGTTGTAGAACATTATTTCGGAACATTCACACAAGACAGTGCTTGGTATTGGGCTTCGGCAGGCAAATCACTTACGGCTTTCGCGGTCGGCTTGGCACAGCAAGATGGATTCCTTTCCATTGATAGCATGACTTCTGATTATCTTGGAAAGGGATGGACTACATGCCCTTTAGCAAAAGAAAAATTAATTACAGTTAGAAATCAATTAACCATGACCAGCGGTTTAAATGATGGAGTTCCGGATAAAACCTGCACAACAAACACCTGCCTGCAATACCTTGCTGATGCAGGAACACGGTGGGCTTATCACAATGCTCCCTATACTATATTGGATAGTGTTATTTATTATTCAACAGGACAATCAATCAATTCTTATGTAACGCAAAAAATAAAAACTCCTACCGGAATGTCCGGTTTATATCTTCCGTCAGGGTACGACAATGTTTATTATAGCAAACCCCGAAGCATGGCTCGTTATGGATTGCTCATTCTCAATAAAGGAATTTGGGACACTGACACTATCATGCACGACACCAACTATTTTAATCAGATGGTAAACACTTCGCAAAACATTAATCATGCTTACGGTTATTTATGGTGGCTCAATGGAAAAGCATCTTATCATCTGCCATCCACACAATTTCAGTTTACAGGATTTTTAGAACCACATGCACCTGCCGATATGTTTTCAGCACTTGGAAAAAACGACCAGATACTCAACATCGTTCCCTCTATGAGCCTTGTTACCGTTCGCATGGGCA
Organism: Bacteroidia bacterium; assembly: GCA_038258655.1. Lineage (GTDB taxonomy): Bacteria > Bacteroidota > Bacteroidia > 2-12-FULL-35-15 > 2-12-FULL-35-15 > 2-12-FULL-35-15. Next base: position 4,648 of record JBBSPS010000086.1, on the reverse strand, counting down.
ACGCTTTTGACCTTTCACTCCCTGTTGGCAATGCTGTTAATGATTCAATATGGGTGAGATTGAATGGAGTGTTTTGCAATTCAACAACTTCTTTTAACGGAATTTCTTCTGAAGTAAAAAACATTTCCGTTTTCCCAAATCCAGCTTCTGAAACTCTCAACATCAATTTTCCCGATAACAAAAAATATTCACTCACCATATACAACAATCAGGGAAAGAGTATTTATTCAATAGAAACAACTTCTAATATCAAACTTGAAACTGCAAACTTTGCAGAAGGAATTTATTTTCTTCGTGCAACAAATCGAAAAGATATTTTCAATAAAAAAATAATCATTACTCGATGATATTATAGAAAACTTCTAACGCCACAACAAATGATCAAACAGCACTTGATATTTCAAAACTTAGCTCAGGAATTTATTTTGTTCGAGTAAGCGCAAACAATCAGGAAATTTATAATGAGAAAATTGTTGTTACAAAAACGAGCAAACTATTTTTGAACGGTTGAATAATATCTCTATTCACACGCTTTTTCCAATACCTCAAACACCTTCACCATTGCTAAGGTATCGAGTTTGCAATATTCTAAAAGCTGTTCACGTACCTCTAAAATTTTAAACATATCTGATTCCGTTTGCAATTTTTCAAAAGCAATCATAGCAATGCTACCAGAAGATATTTTCAGATCATTATAACTTAAATCGGAAATCAATGCAGGTAATATATTTTTAATTGAAAAAGAGTTTTTCATTGCAGGATGATAATAACTTCTCTCCTGAAATGGTTGTGCCAGATCGACCATGCGTTTTAAACGCAAATCAATTTCATTGGCATATTCAGGGAAATCATTTTTTAAACCCTTTAGTACATTCCGCTCCATAAGCGTATCGTATGCTAAAATAGTTCCAGGTGTTGAAGTATGTTTCAATAAATTTTCCAAAAATAATTTTCTTGGGTCGATGCCTTGTTCCGCCAAAAAATAAAAATGTTCTAATGGAGCATCTACCTCTTTTTTATAATGCAGTGAATATTGAAAAGGTAAATGCTGATAAGGCTTGGTTTTATTATAGATGGGAACAGCAGGCATGAATGTTTCAAAATCCATAAAAAAAACAGGATACGATATTTTATTTAAAAAAATGTTTATCGCATCCCTATTAACAATTGCTTCACCCTTTTTTACTGCTTGAATATGTATGTTCGCGTTTTTATCCAATGTGTTTTTATCAGGAATTTCAATTACGGTTTTATATCCTGCATTATATAAATTAAATTGTTCAGCTTTAGGAATACTCGATATTTCAAAGACTGAATTTTTGGGTACATTTTTCCAACAGTTGCCCATAAAATCGCAATGATAAGGACTGAAACAATGTTCGTCTATTTGTATTTCGGGCATATGTGTATTCCCAATTACTTCTTTTGATAAATTTATTTTTTCTTCCACCATTGGCTGGTTACGCAATGCATCTTCCTGTACTGATGTGATGCTGAATAATTCACTCACATTTATATCACCATTTTTTATGTATTGATTATTTATCGTGATAAGAGAAATATCGGCTAGTGCTATTCCAGAATTAGTTATCACCCAATATTGCAGGGATGCATCCAATAAATAAACGTGTGATATTTTTGTGGAACTTTTTACTTCATATGCATACCACCGGTCATTTTTTTTCACTAAAATATCCAGTATCGCAAGCACTTGTTTGTATTGAAAAGCAGCTTCATAGATAACTTCAGCTCCACTCTCAATTAATTGTTTTGTTATTTCAACAGCGGCAATGTTATCATTACGTCTTGTGGGTGTTGCATCTATACCACCCGGAAAAATCTGCTGTGCAAGCACACCAACATTACTCCCCCTGTTAAAAATGGCATTTTTTTCCGCTGAGGGCGCATCACGTAATTGTATAAAATTTTTATACAGATACAATGATTTAACGCATTGCAGCCCTCGCAAAAAAGTAGATTTACTTAAAATATGTTTTTCCAAAACATCTTAATTTTAAAACGAAAGGTAATCATTGTTGAGATATATTGTTGGAACGCTGATTTTATAATCGATCAAATATAATTTTTTAGTTTATATACAAATGAGCGCCCATTTTTAATAACGATCGAAAAAATCTGTGTTACATTAAACATCCAACTGTTAAGGCATTTAAAAAATCATATTTTGATAAATATATATTTATCTTTGATACTCTAAATAATTACCGGAATTCAAATGAATAAATTTTTTACCTGCAAATTTTTATTTTGCATTTTATTTTTTATTATTCCTTCAGCAAAAGCGCAATTTGCTGCTCATGCCGGAAATGGTAAAATAATTTGTTCCGGGGCAACTGTTACCATTGGAGGTTCGCCTACAGCTACTGGCGGCAAGGCTCCATACACCTATTCCTGGAACCCATCAACAGCCTTATCAAATAGTAAATCATCCAACCCACTAGCTTCTCCTTCTTCAGATATTAGTTATACTGTAACTGTAAGAGATGATACAGGCGCTGTACGAACAGATGTTATCACCATTTTGTTGAATTATATCACGTATGTTAATGCTGGTATCGATACCAGCATTTGTACAAATAGTTCGGCTTTAATTGGAGGACAATATAACGTAAGCGGACAAAATATTACTTATAGCTGGAAACCATCAGCCGGATTAAATGACACTACATTGCCCCGCCCAACGGCAGCCCCTGTAAAAACTACTGTGTATACATTAACAACCACTACACCCGGTTGTACATCTAAAAGTAGCCTTGTTACTGTTACGGTTATTCCTCCACCCGCACTTAGCGCAGGAAACGATACAACTATTAAACTTGGGGAGAGAGCTACTTTGCATGCCTCCGGTGGTTTTTTTTATTCATGGTACCCATCAGCTACCCTCACCTATTTTTATACCGCTAACCCCAATGCGGAACCAATTGTAACAACTACCTACTATTTATATTGTACAGATGCTACAAATAAATGTCCTAATTATGATTCTGTAACGGTATTTGTAGAACCTGCTAATGATGTTGTATTTTATAACACATTCACTCCTAACGATGATGGAAATAACGACACCTGGTATATCGGTAATATTATAAATCATCCGAACAATCAATTGGAAATATATAATCGGTATGGTAAATTGATCTATAAAACGAAAGGCTATTTAAATACATGGGATGGCAAAGCATTTGGCCAGGATTTGCCGGCTGCTACCTATTTTTATAGTATGGACCTTGGTGATGGTGGAGGGAAATTTCATGGAACAGTTACTATTATTAAGTGATAAGTTATAAGTAACCTTTGAAAAAATATATTTTCTTTTCTTTTTTTATTTTTTATCTCTTCCTAGGAAAGGGCCGTGATAATTTATTTGCACAACAATTGCCGTACTATTCGCAATTTGTAAGTAATGGCTTTATGCTCAACCCCGCTATTACAGGTACCAAACGTGAAGTTGACGCACGCCTGAGCTATCGTAATCAGTGGGTAGGTTATGACGGTGCGCCAAAAACTGTAGGACTTAGCCTTCACAGCCGATTTTTTAATGGCAGTATGGGAGCCGGAATGTATGTAATGCAGGATAATATCGGCCCATCCAAACAAACTAACCTAGGTGCGAGCTACGCGTATCACATCCGATTTCCTGATTGTGAATTATCACTTGGCGCAGCAGGCAACTTTACCAAATACACGTTGTATGGAAATAAAATAACATTACATAATACCCAGGACCCGGCCGTGGATCAGTCTATTATAAATAGCGCCTGGGTTGGCGATGCAAATGCAGGTATTTATTTATACAACGACCGTTTCCATATTGGACTAAGCGCATGGCACCTTGCAAGTTCAAAAGCGGAATTTTACAAGAAGGACACCACAAAAAAAGGCCTTGTTCCTTTTGTTCCTCATATAAATTTTACACTGGGTTATAACTTCTCTCAAAACCCTGATTATGTATGGGAAAGCACCATTCACGCTAATTATGTTCCAGGCGTCCCCTTTATGCTTGATTATACATTAAGGATGCATTTCAGGGAAATGTTTTTTACCGGATTTGCTCTACGGTTGCACGATGCAATTGCGCTTCAGTTTGGTTTTAACTTCATGGGATGTATGCAGGTAAGTTATTCGTATGATGTATTGATCGGTAAGTTGCGCAACTATAGCAGTGGTTCACATGAAATTATGCTTGTGTATAGTTATGACGCATTTTCAAGAAACAAGCACAGAAGAAGAGACAAGCATTTTTTAAATCAACGTTACGGATATTTATTTTAAATTATTTTTGAATGTAAAATAAACTGCAAGTATCAAAAAACAAAATCCTATTACATGATTTATTCTAAAAACTTCATTTTAATTTTAGCTTACGCATACCTCGAGGCAGAGCCTAGAGTAATTCACTAGATTAAAATGAGGATAACGCCTTGAACCTGGGAAACTTCTAATATCAGCAACCAATGTTATTTCAAATGGATACAAAATAGCTGGAGTTTCCTCAAAAATTACTCTGGTAATAAATCTAATTGAAAATGGTCTATGTTTCCCTGTTTCCCCTTAAAACTATCTATCCCGACTCGTGTTTTTTTCAACAGTTCATAAATTCCATCAGCCATTGCGTAATTATAAAATG
>JBBSPS010000085.1:0-15396 GCA_038258655.1 Bacteroidia bacterium | reverse complement strand
GATTATCAAAAGAAAAGTGCTGAGCTTTCAAAACCTGTATACGAAAAAGCAAAAAAAGCGATTGACCAGGTTGCAAAAGAAAATGGTTTTAAATATGTGTTAGATACAAGCACAGGGCTCGTTATATACAACGAGCCTGTTGATGATATCATAGCATTGGTAATTAAAAAATTAGGAATAACAGTTTCAGCTTCAACACCGGCGACACCAAAAACACTTACTACAAGTCCTAAAAAATAGTTTTATACTATTTTGAAAAGCCCTGCTCAGTTTTGAGTGGGGCTTTTTGTTTCATCTACCACAGTTCAAGTTGGGTAGCTCTTATTAACCTGGCAGGAAAAAATGTAAACTGTCGATACAATGAAAAAAATAAAAAAGAAATTTTTGATTCACGAACAAATTCTATTCGGGTTTTATCCGAAGCGATAGCCACTTGTATAGAAGCTCCTAAATTATGGATACAAAGCGCTTCTGCTACAATATACAGACATGCGGAAGATCGTCCCATGACAGAAGAAGATGGTGAAATTGGAACTGGATTCTCTGTGGAAGTATGTAAAAGATGGGAAAAAGACTTTTGGAAATACACCGATCAATTTAAAGATATACGAAAAATAATACTCCGAATAAGTTTAGTGTTAGGAAAAGAAGAAGGTGTTTTTCCAAGATTAAAAAATTTGGTGCGATTTGGTTTAGGAGGAATACAAGGAAATGGAAAGCAATGGAGCAGTTGGATACACGAAGAAGATGTTGTTAAAATAATTGAATTTGTATCAGATCACTCTGAAATTAACGGAATACTAAATTGTACTTCTCCTTTTCCGGTAAAAAACAAAGAGCTGATGGCTATTATCCGAAAATGTTACGGAATGCCTATAGGATTGCCCTCTCCCAAATGGTTATTGGAAATGGGTGCAGTCATTATTGGTACTGAAACAGAATTGATATTAAAAAGCAGATGGGTTTTGCCTGACAAACTTTTAAAATTGGGTTTTCAATTTCAATATCCGGAAATAAGTTCAGCAATTGATAACCTAATTAATTCATAAAAACATGCCCATAATTTATCTTACCACAGTAATAAAAGCTCCGATAGAAAGATGTTTTGATCTTTCAAGAAGTATTGATCTACATCTTCTATCTAACCTCAAAAATAACCGTTTATGAATCCCCTAATTTTTTCGAAAGTGAAATGGTGAAAGGTGCATTTAAAAAAGATTGACCGTAAACACCTGTTCGAACAAAAGGGAGAGAGTACAATTATGAAAGATCATTTTGATTTTGAAGCTCCACTCGGCATTTTCGGTAAAATCGTTTCTAAGTTGTTCCTTGTTGGTTATATGAAACGCTTATTGGAAGAACGTAACAATATTATTATCCGCTATAATATTATGTTAGACCTTTTCTTGTGAAGTGCTTCCCTTGAAAAAATGCGTTATAGTATGCACTAAATTTTTTATAACTTGCATAAAATTAATTGTTGTGTTTGATAAAGTTAAAAAACCAATTGGTGTATTTGATTCCGGTTATGGTGGTCTAACTATTTTGAAAGAAATTGTTAAAAGGTTGCCGGAATATGATTATTTGTATTTAGGTGATAATGCACGTGCTCCATATGGTACTCGTTCGTTTGAAACAGTATATGAATACACATTGGAATGTGTGCAACAATTATTTTCAATGGGTTGCGAATTGGTAATAGTAGCTTGTAATACAGCATCAGCAAAAGCGTTGCGGAACATACAACAGAAAGATTTACCGCGTATTGCACCAAACAAAAGAGTGTTAGGGGTGATACGGCCAACAACAGAAGTAGTGGGCAACTATAGTAAAACGGGGCATGTGGGTGTGTTGGGAACAATCGGCACAGTTTATTCAAACTCCTATCCTATAGAGATAGCTAAATTTTTTCCTAATTTAACAGTTCACCAAGAGGCCTGTCCGATGTGGGTTCCACTGGTTGAAAACAATGAATTTGATTCTGAAGCAGCTGATTTTTTTGTAAAGAAAAACTTAGATTATCTTTTAAAAAAAGGTAAACAAATAGATACAATCATTCTTGGTTGTACACATTATCCATTGCTTATTAATAAAATAAAAAAGTATTTGCCTTCCAATATTATATTACTTTCTCAGGGAGAAATTGTTGCTGATAGTCTTGTTGATTATTTAAAAAGACATTCTAAAATAGAGCAGAAATGCAGTAAAAGTGGCGGCATTGAATTTTACACAACTGATTCTCCTGAAAATTTTGATAAAGCGGCAAGTGTATTTTTTGGAAAGCCTGTTGAGTCAAAGCAGGTTAAATTATAAGTGTAATGTCATTTCGAAAAGCAACCGAGTGTATCGGTAAACACGCAAATAAATAAAAAAAACCATCCTTCTAGACAGTCTCTTAGACAGTCTCTTTTATTTTCAAATTCAACTTACAACGCAATAATATTCAGCACATTTGCTCTAGGACCTTGTCCGTTTTTATCTATCATCGCTACGCGGAAGTAATAGCAAGTCGAGAGGTCAAGTACCAACTCTTTCGCGCATGTTCGCGGTATCATCCGCCCCACCTCCCAATGCACCTATGGGTATAGTTTCCACGTTATTGGTAGTGATAGTGATGGTTACCAATTGGATTTGGTGTTGTGAAATTCGCGTTACCGGTCATTGATACACCAATGAACCTTGCTTTTTCTATTTTTTTTGGTATTGATAAACGCGGAAGCTTCAATACCACTACTTGTCTTTTCATAATTTTGTTTTTTGCGTTTCGTTCAGTTTTAAAACATTCATGAGATGCCTGCAAAACCAAACGAAACGGGTTAATTCACATTTATAGTCAATGACTTGTAGTGGTATTTCATCTTGTTTTATTTTAGGTTTTAATATATTCTTTCCGTTTACACACTTTTTTTGAACACACTCAGACTTTAAAAAGTCCTTTGTTAGTGGGTTCCACCGCTTGGTCTATTCAACGCTCGGATGAAATTATTCAATCGTTCGGTTTGTCCGTTGCTTCGTCAGATGATATTACTGAATAATTCGCTTTGACTATTCAACCCTCCGATGATACTATCCAATAGTCCTCTTTGTCTGTTGTTTCATCCGATTGTATAACTGAACCATCCGCTTTGTCTTCAATCATCCAACGATACAATCGAATCGTCCGATTTGTCTGTTGTTTCATCCAATGATACAACTGAATTATCCGCTTTGTCTATTCAATCATCCAACGATACAATCGAATCGTCCGATTTGTCTGTTGTTTCATCCAATGATACAACTGAATTATCCGCTTTGTCCATTCGATCATCCGACGATACAATCGAATCGTCCGATTTGTCTGTTATTTCATCCGATGATACAACTAACCCATCTCCTTTGTCTACTCAATCGTCTGACGATGATATTGAATCATCCGTTTTGTTTATTCAATCCTTTGATGATACTATTATATCCTCCTCTTTGTCTATTAAATCGTTCGAGATTTCAACTTTCTTGTTGTAATTTTTATAGTACAACGTGGCTATAACCTTTATAGGTACAGCTTTTCGCATATATTTATTTTTACAATAAATATATTATTATGTTGAAATGTACGTTTGGAGGTGGTTTTTTTACAACCTTTCAGGAACAAAAAAACAAAAATTTCGTGATGATGATTTGAAAAATAATTTACGCAAAAAACATAAAAAAAGTATATTTGACTGCCAATTTAAAATTATTTTATTAACAAAACCGATCATAAAAAGCAATTCAAACACACTGAAAATATCAATAAAATTAGATGTTTAGTTCGAGTCGGATTTGGCTACGCTTTTATCCACGATTATCCCAACTATTTTATTTATAGTTGAAAAATATGTTTGATTATCTTCCAATGTAGCGATCTGTTATGGAAGTTCAACAAGTTTAACAGCAGCGGCAGCTACCACTTATAAATGGGCTCCTGCCACAGGCTTAAGTACTACCACAGGAGCAACAGTAACAGCGAACCCAACCGCTACAACAACATACACCGTTACTGGAACCAATACAGTGGGATGTACAGGAACAGCAAGTGTAATAGTAACGATCAATCCTTTACCTACGATCACGGTTAGCCCTTCTTCTAATACGATCTGTTCAGGTACTAACGTTAGTCTTACTGCCAGTGGAGCTACCACTTATTCATGGACTCCTTCAACAGGTTTGAGTGCTACTACGGGGAGTATAGTAACAGCAAGCCCAACAGTAACTACCACTTATACTGTTACAGGCACAAATACGAATGGATGTATAAACAATACAACTGTAAAAATAACAGTGAGTACACCATTTGCGGATGCAGGTGCGGACAATGCAACTTCATTAACCCCTGTTGTAATTGGCGGAAACCCGACAGCTTCAAATGGAATAAGTCCTTATACCTACTTATGGACACCCTCATCAGGTTTAAACTCCACTACTATAGCCAATCCTATAGCTACCAGCACCGTAACAACAACGTATACAGTAACTGTAACGGATGCGATAGGTTGTTCCGCCAAGGATTCGGTACAACTATTTGTAGTGCTTTCGCCCCCATCACAGGTTATGGACACTTCAAAAATCAATTTTTTATATTACGGCAACCAAGGGCAATTAATAAACACATCAGGGCAAGCTATTCCCGATGTGAAATTTTATACCAATTATTCATCACCTTCTTTATATTTTACAAATAATAGTTTCAGTATGGTATTCGCGCATATAGATACTGTTGCTGCTACTCAGGACACCTTACAACGCATTGATGTTAACTTCCTGCAAGCCAATCCCAATGTAAAAGTTTATCCAAGGGGGCAAAAAGTTTCCGGCTACCTCAACTACTTTTTGCCTCAATGCCCCAATGGAATAACCGCTAATGGAAATATGGGATTAGTAACACCCAACTTGTATCCCAATATTGATCTGATATATCTTAGCAATAACAACACATTAAAATATTGTTTTGTAGTAAGGCCCGGTGGTAATACCGCTAATATCCTTACTAAATATACGGGAGCATCGTCCATTAATTTGAATGGAACAACTAATTATTTAACTATTAATAGTACTATTGGTAATATTTCATTCATTCCTCCTATTGCATACGAGTTACATTTAACAGATAGCACGATAGTACCTACTACAGCCAGTTGGGTAGATAACGGAGCCGGAACGTATAGTTTTAATATTGGTACATATAACCACGCTCAAATTTTGTTGATTGAGGTGGGTGGGGATGCTCAAACAGGTATACGCCATATAAGTAGTCCCGAATGGTCACAGTATTTTGGTGGCAACGGATATGATGAAGGAACAGGAGTTACAACAGATACGGACGGGAATCCTTATTTCACAGGATTTACCGCTTCCAGCAATTTTCCAATAACAACAGGAGTAGTGCAGGGAAGTTTTGGCGGTAATTTTGATGTCTATATCGCCAGATTTGGTTCTGCTAATGGAGCATCGCATAGCATAGTACCAAATGCGGATAAGCTTCAATGGGCAACTTATTATGGCGGATCAGGTGAAGATAAAGCTTTTGGAATCTCTACTTCTGGTGACGGAACTACCGGACACGTATTTGTTACAGGTTATACAACTAATGGAGGATTTCCTAAATTAGCTAACGGGAGTGCTTATTATCAGGCAACGAATGCAGGTGGCAAAGATGCTTTTATTATCAGGTTAGATAATAAACTGGGCGGGGCTGCTCCAACATTAGACGTTTGGGCAACTCATTTTGGTGGATATGGAGACGATATCGGAAAATGTATAAAAACAGATGGAACAAATTTTTATATCGCAGGAAATACTAACTCTGGCACTTATTCAACCGTTACTTGCGATGTACCGTACCCAACGGATAATAACTTTCCTAAGTGCAGTACATATAGTGCTGCATTGGGATATGGTGGAGGACAATCCGATGGTTTTATAGCAAAATTCAATGGTAGCGGGCAATTGATTTGGAGTAGCTTTTATGGAGGAACAGGCAATGATACAATTAATGCAATGAGCGTTAATGCTACTACTCATGTTCTTACTTTAACAGGTATAACATCAAGCCCGGGGGCTTTCCCCTTACATACTTTAACGGGTACAGGTGTGTATAATCAGGGAACTAATGGCGGTGCATTAGGAACAACTGATGCTTTTGTTTCTCAATTCAATAGTTCAGGAACTAATGTATGGTGTAGTTATTATGGTGGTGATGGTGATGATGGAGGATACGCTATAACACAGGATTCAAACAACAATATTTACATAGCGGGTAAAACTTCCAGTAGCACTCCGGCTTGTTCCACCACCTGTATGTGTGCAGTTCCCACAACTGGACAATTTCCAATGTGTCATCCTTCAGGTTCTTATTTTCAGGGTACAGGAAATGTAGGTAGCTATGGTGGAGGAACCGATGGCTTTGTTGCTAAGTTTAATAGTAGCGGTATATTAACATGGGGGACATATTATGGAGGAAGCACTTACGATATTATTACTGGGCTTGCTATGGATTACAGGGATCAATTATTTTTTACAGGAAAAACATTGAGTGCAAGTCCATCATCAAACTTATACGATGGAACTCTTCCTTTTTCAGGATATACGTGGTGGTACGATCAGTCTAATCTTCAAGGTGTAAGCGATTGTTTTATGGGTTACTTTGATGCTACCAATGCACGTCCCTGGGCAAGCTACTTTGGAGGAACTTCGAAAGAATTTGGTAATAGTATTGCAGTATATTCTACCGCTCCTAATAATGAATTTTGGTACATTACAGGTGCGACTGGCAGCACGGATTTTCATACTATGGCATTTAATTCTATATCGGATGGGGATTGTTGCCCGAATGCTTATTTGGACATAACTTCCAATGGTGCAACCGATGCAATTGTTGCACGTTTTAGCATAACGGGTATGTATATGATGGGAGTTGAAAATATCAGCAATAAAAATACATTTGATGCGTTGGTATATCCTAATCCTGCTTCTTATGATGTTACATTAAAACTTAATTTATCAGAAAAGGAAAATGTTAATATTGTAGTTTATTCAATTACAGGGCAGTTGCTCTATACGGAAGCAATGGGAAAACAACAAGGAGAGATTACAAAACAAATTAACTTTTCAGCTTTTAATAATGGCGTATATTTATTGCAAATAAAAACGGATAACAAAATGGTAAGTAAAAAAATCATAAAGCATGATTAGAATAAAAACGGTAATTATAGGAATAAGCCTTTGGTTTATTCCTTTTTTTATTACAGCACAAAACTGGCAGAAATTAGGAGTCGGCTCCAACCATGCTGTCCGTTGTATGTTTGCTGATACCACTAATAATAAGTTATATATAGGGAAAGATTTTATGGGTGGGGGATTTAATGGATTGAACATTTGGAATAGCAGTAGTTGGGATTCTTTAGCCTATGTTCAAACTCCTGTTTATGCTATAAATAGATTTCAAAATAATATTATTGTTTCAAGTGGTTATGGTAATCAAAAATGGGATGGAACAAACTGGGTGCCAATAGGAAGCGGCGGTGTTGGGCTATATAATGACAACAACAATTATTTGTATTCAGTTGGGTGGTTTGATTCTATTGGTATGGTTCCTGCAAGCAGGGTGGCTAAGTGGAACGGAACAAGTTGGGCAGCTATTGATACTACGCACTGGGAAAATAATATAGCTTGTTCTATCATTTACAAAGGAGACTTATATATTGGCGGTAATTTTTGGAATGCAGATGCTTCAATTGATAGAATCGCTCGCTGGGATGGCGTGAAATGGCACCCAGTAGGAAACGGAATAAAAGGTGGAATAGCATTCGTTACATCTTTCGAAATTTATAAAAATGAATTATATGTTGGTGGCTGGTTTAATACTTCAAATGGCAACCCCGGTAATGCTGTTGCTAAATGGGATGGCACCCAATGGAGTGATGTGGGAGGAGGAATGACAGGCAATAATGCTTCTGTAAATGACTTACAAGTGTTTAATGGTGAATTATATGCAGTTGGTGGATTTACTAAAGCTGGTGGTGTTGCAATCAATGATATTGCCAAATGGGATGGAACAGATTGGTGCGGGCTTGGGTATAGTTCCACAAATGGTAATCCAATAAGTTCTATAGCTGTTTTAAATAACGAATTATACATTGCAGGTGGTTTTGATATTATTAATGGTGATACAATGAATTATGTTTCCAAATGGATCGGTGGAAATTATGTAAGTGGATGTGGCAATACAACAGGAATAATAGAATCAAAAATTAATAATGAAACGCTAAACATTTATCCCAACCCGACTACAAACCAAATTACAATTGAATTTAATACTTCACAACAAAATGCTTTAATTGAAGTCAGAAATGTGTTAGGAGAAATATTGTATTCTGAAAAATTGAAAAGTAATACTCTATCTCAAAGTATCAATGTGTCGGAATTTTCCAATGGTGTTTATTTTGTAACACTGCAAAATGATAAGCAAAAAATAGTTTCAAAATTTATAAAAAACTAAAGGACTCAATTTTTTTATAGCACTTTATGTGTAAATAAAAACAGACAACAATGACACGAGCACTAATCCTGTTTCTTTTTCTTCCCTTATTTTCATTTGCTCAAAGCTGGCAGTGGACAAAGAAAGAAGCTGCTACATATCCTCATACTAGTCATTCAATTTGTACAGATGGGATGGGCAATTGTTATGCAGCAGTTGATTCTGCATCCCATGCAAATATTTTAAAATATAATTCCATTGGCAATTTGATTTGGAAAGTAAATATATGGCAAGGGGCTGCTCAAGCAATTGCTACGGATAATTTGGGACACTTATATGTTGCAGGAGATTCACTTGCAAAATATGATACCAGTGGAACTCTGATATGGAAAATAAAAGTAGGTCCAGGTTGTAGTGGATTAACTTTAGATAATAATTTAGGGTTTATTTATTTAACCGGGACTTTTACCTTTCTTCAAAAATTTGATACATCCGGGAACTTACTTTGGGCGCGGAATTCAAATATATATGTTACCGGTAATTCTGTTTGCACAGATAACCTTGGTTATTGCTATATTACAGGAAGTTTTTATGATACAGCTTCTTTTGGTATCAACCTTCTTACAGCTTTGGGTAGAGCAGATATTTTTATTACAAAATATGATCCATCAGGAAACTGTTTGTGGGCAAAACGTGCAGGAGGCAAAAATGCTACTGTCAATCATATTGATTGTGGCAATGCTGTTATAGCTGACAATTTAGGAAACATTTATTTTACCGGTGCCTTTGTAGACACTGCTGATTTTGATTCTTTTACACTTATCGTAAGCGGTCCTAATACTTATTCCACAGAAGATATTTTTCTGGCAAAATATGATGTAAACGGAAATGCTTTGTGGGTGAGGCATGCGACTGGAGGTAGTGACGAGGAAGCTCATTGCATTACAATTGACGATCAAAACAATATATTAATTGGCGGTTGTTACGTTCCAACAATAAATTTTAGTGGCATTCCGTTAACCGGTTGGGGGAACTATGATGCATTTGTTGCTAAATATGACAGCAACGGCAATTTCATTGATGCCATAGGTGCCGGTGGTTCCTTCTGGAATGATTGTGTTTATGGTATATGTACTGACAATTCGGGCAATACTTTTGTTACAGGAAATTTTTTTAGTAATAATACGAATACTTATTTTGGATCTGATACTCTTATCGGTACAGGAGTCTATGTTTTTGTCAGTAAAATAGATCTTAACGTTACTACCGCAATAAAAGAAATTAAAAATAACTCTTTTAAGATAAATATTTACCCCAACCCTGCTACAGATCAAATTACAATTGAGTTTAATGCTTCAAAACAAAATGCTTTAATTGAAGTCAGAAATGTGTTAGGAGAAATATTGTATTCTGAAAAATTGAAAAGTAATACTCTATCTCAAAGTATCAACGTGTCGGAATTTTCCAATGGTGTTTATTTTGTAACACTGCAAAGTGATAAACAAAAAGTAGTTGCGAAATTTATAAAAAACTAAAAAGGTGAAAATGCTTTTTTTTACTTACAGGTTTAAAAAGCTACTCCTATTCATTAGTGTTTTATTAGTATCAAATTCCATACAAGCCTCTCATTTAATAGGTGGTGATTTATCCTATAGTTATCTCGGAAGTAATAAATATCGAATTCAATTACAAATATTTCGTGATTGTAATGATCCAAGAGATTTTGATAATCCTGCTTCCATCACCGTTTATGAATCAAACGGTAAATTAATTGTTAACCGGCTTGTTCGATTATCTTCCAGAAACAAGACTGGTGCAAATCTTCCCAATCCTTGTTTAATTCCTCCTCCGGGTGTATGTGTTGAAACAGGTATTTACATTGATACCGTTTTATTACCTAATTCAATTTATGGGTATGATATAGCGTATGAAAGTTGTTGCCACAACAATTCTGTTTTAAATATAAAATATCCAAATGTTACGGGAATGACAATGACTTCTCATATTCCCTCAACTAATTTAGCAACTTACAATAGTTCAGCGCAATTTATTTTATCGGCTCCTGTTTTTATTTGTGTCAGCTCACCGTTTACGTATGATTTTTCTGCTACTGATAATGATGGAGATAGTTTAGTATATAATTTATGTACACCATTTGATGGACTTACCGGTAATCCTGCCAATCCGCCACCATACACTAATATTGTATGGGCAGCGGGATATTCAGCTACCAATCCAATCCCAACAATTTTTGGCGTTACACTTAATCAAAAAACGGGGGAACTTTCATTTACTCCAACTATGATCGGGCAGTTTGAGATTTGTGTATGTGTTGAAGAATACCGAAACGGAAATTTAATAAATACAACACGAAGAGAACTACAACTAAATACTGTTCCTTGCGAAACTATTTCCAGTATCCCAAGCCAAACAATTTTTTGTAATGGACTAACTGTAGATTTTCAAAACACAAGCACGAATGCGACTTTCTTTTTCTGGAACTTCGGGGCGCCTACTTTAAGCGATACATCTCATTTAGTATCTCCATCTTATACATATGCTGATACCGGCAAATACAAAGTAATGTTAGTAGCAATCAACAATAATGGTAAATGCAGAGATACCGCTTATACTACATTTCAAATATATCCCAAATTGGCTCCAACAATTCCAGCAAGCTATACGCAATGTTTCAATAAAAATAATTTTTCATTCCAACTCAGTGGAGTGTATTCACCATCTGCAACTTTTAATTGGAATTTTGGAAATCATTCAGCACCTAATCATTCAACCTTAAGCCATCCTAATAATATAATTTTTGACACCTTAGGTACGCATACTTTTTCTGTTATTGTATCTGAAAATGGTTGCTCCGATACATTAAGTTCATCGGTTAAATTAATACAAAATCCAATCGCCTCGTTTTATAGTGCTGATACTGTTGGTTGTCCGGCATTCTTTGTATCGTTTGTAAATACTTCTACATTACAAACACCCTTAAAATATAATTGGTCAATAGAAAATAAAAACGACACGACCACAAATCCCGATCATACTTTTTTCAATCAGGGAACCTATTCCGTACGACTTGTCGCAATCGGTGCAAATGGCTGTTCAGACACGTTAGTCAAAAATAATTACATACACGTTAATCCTAAACCACAAGCAATTGCAATAGTTGATCCTGTAAAAACTGATATTATACATCCTGATATTACGTTCTCTGACAAAACACTTTTGTCACATTCAACATTTTTTGATTTAGGTGATGGCTATTCAGACATTATACCAATTGTTAAACATACATACGTTGAAACAGGAAAGTACAACTGGTTCTTAATTGTTACAAATAATTTTGGATGCAAGGATACCACTAACGGAACAATAGTTATTACAGAAACAAACCAAGTGTACATTCCCAATAGTTTTACTCCCAATAATGATGGACGTAATGATGAGTTCAAGCCCGTTATTGCTTATTATAAAACAGCAACACTTCAACTATTTGATCGTTGGGGAAATTCTATTTTTATTACAAATGATATTGAAAAAGGATGGAATGGGAATTTTAAAAATTCCGAAGTTCATTGTCAGATTGATACTTATATCTATAAATTAAATGTAACGTTCATGGATGATTTTGCAAAAGAGTATAAAGGAATTGTGACGTTAGTGAAGTAAAAGTTTATTCTTTATTTTTCAAACGAACAAAATAACAGACTTTAAATAATTTTTTTATTCTGATTTCTCCGCATCCTCAAACTTCACAATATCCGCTGCAAAATCCATAAAGAATTTATGTGCTGATGTAAACACAAAACGGTTATCAGCAGTTTTTTCAATAACGTTTCTGCGGTTAAGTGTGTTCAGGAAATTTTTACGCGAGTCTGCATCCTTCAATTGTTTATTGGATAAAATGAGATCAATATAAGAAGAGTTGGTAAAATAGTTTTCAATTTCTTCAACTTCAAATTCACTGAATTGAATACGTTCCATAAAATTTTTACCATCGCGATCAAGCTCATAGCTTAACAGGGCAATAAAAATACAAATGTCGCGGGACAACATTTCATTGGATTCATCAGAAACGAGATAGACAAAATCCTGTGTAACTTTTATATCATAGTTGAATGAGGCCTTAAAAAAGGTGGTGTAAAAGTCTTCGTTTTCTTTCAGCACTTCAAACGTGCGTTCTTGAGGCAATACAAATTTGCCTGCCATTAGATCTTCTACAATTTGGCGATGGTGATTAGGAAATTCCATGTTGATTGATTGTTATTTTAGGAACGGTTAGTGTTAAGTCGTTAATTTTTATTTTTTCAAATTCAGGCTTTTTACCAAAGTCACGCTCAATGTCCTCATCAAAAGCGAGTGTGGTAAGTGCAAAGAATTTTTCAATTTCTACTTTTTTGTAATCTTCTTTTAATGTTTTGTTGCACCATTTAAAGAAATTTTCTACAGGCAAATTCGCTTTTAATTTTTCAGTATAAAGTACTTTATCAAATATCCATTTTTCGTCCGTATTTACTTCTTCTTCAAAATAAATGTCCGTATCATTTTTGAATTGTTCAAAAAGTTCGGCAGCATTGAAGAACGTACTCTTCGAGTAAATTGAAACTTCTTTGCGTTTCAATAATTTCGGAGTTTTTTGTTTGTATGGATTTTTTAAGTACGTGATCCAACCTGTTAAAATAATTGATTCGGTGCGAATGCGTTCTATCAATGGTAGTAATTCATTGGTCAATATTTTTGACTGACGTAATAAATTGTCATTCACCTGTATCAATTGAAAATATAGCTTTTCAAATTGTATACGGGTGTTTTCATCATCAAAATTCAAACGATACTTATTTGAATATTCTGAAATGTCATATAATTTATTTGCGACAGAACCTGCATGGTTAATATCAAGTATTTTGTTAAGCGGAAGAATGTATTCATCGATCCAGCGGGAAGCACGAACAATTTTTTCGCGGTAACCGATCTTTTTTACATTTGCTTTGAGTTCACGTGTTTCGTGTAAAAGACTGGCTGTATTGCGTTCCACCATTTCGTAAAAGGAACGGATTTCAATGGCAAGGTCATTCAGGCGCTGCGTCAATGTTACTTTATCCCCGTTGATATTTTCTTTGATTTTACGGAATAATTCAGAAATGGAAACATGATATTTTTCAATTGTTTCAGGCAACATTGGTTTGAACTCATTTAAAATAAACTCAATGAGATTATAATAAACGGTTCGTATCTCGTAATTGTCGTTTACAGGGCTTAATATTTTGTAATCCAATAATTGTGATCGAATGTCCGTATCGTGCTTTTTTATTATTCGGTTGAGCGTTTCAAACACTATAATGCCTTCATTTAATTGTGTTTCAAACAGTTCGGCAATTATATCGTAGTGCTCTAATAAAAAACGTAATATACTTTTTGGTTCTGCTTTCATAGATATGCTGCATTTTATTTATTTCGTCATTGTGAGGGAGGCACAACTGAAGGCAATCTCTTGTTAATTAGATTGCTTCGTCCCGCAAAAAGGCGGGAACTCACAATGACGTGCTAATTTAATTTTTTCTTACTAGTTATCGCTTTTTCTACAATACCATTGCGTTCAACAAGTACAGCATTTTGTCTTTCATTGATATTGATCTTACCTTTTGAAGGATAAATGAAATAGTATTTGTTGAATCCTTCCACAGCATCCGGCGCCGCGAAAATTGGAATGAAATTATGTTCTTTACAAAACTTCACAATTTCCGGACGATTTTGTTTATCTATAGTTGCAACTTCATCAATAAACAAAGCTATTTTGTTTTGTTCATCTGTAACGGCTAAGCGATTAATGATGGACATAATCATTACTAAACGAATCATACGGTCCGTACCATCTGATTCTACCTGATTTGCAAGATCCACACGTTTGTCGGTTCCTTGGATATGAAGTAATAGTTCAATGTTGAATAGCTCGTCAAAGTTTACTTTTTTACCGCCATCCAAGTAGGTGTTCAATACTTTTAAATTTTCAGACTGATCAAATTCAAAACTCATTTGTCCGTTAAACTCCTGTATTGATGCTATTTTTTTTAATTCACCAATGATGCGTTCGTTATCCAATAGTTCAATTTTCATTGACTCAATATTGGAAATACGTGTTTGAGAAAGTTTTTCGTTGAACTTGGTATATACAAATTGCTTGAACTCTTCGTAACGTTTTAATAAAGTATAAGCAGGGTTTGCAAACTGTGTGGAGATACTTTGTAATAAACCATCAATACTTCTTTCTTTATCTGATAAACAAGCAATTTCTTCTTCTACAAATTTGATAAATTCTTCTTCATCAGCACTGTTGTTGCGAAGCCTAAATTTCAATGTGTCAAATGTGCTGTCTTTTTTCGCTTTTAGTTCTCCGCGGTCTTTTTGATGGATCTGAATTTTCGAATAAATGTAATCGAGGTTGTCATTAGTTTCGTATTCTATTGGGTCCACTTGAATCGCTTCAGTTTCGATCTTACGTTCTTTTAATTGTGTTATTCGAACCTCAAAATTGCGTTTTTCTTCCTGAAATTTTTCAAGTGATATCTGTTTTTGGGAAATCTCTTTTACCAACTCATTTAAAAAAACTTCTAATTCTTTTTTCTCTGTATTTAATTTTTTGATATCGGAACTAATAGCACTCATTAATTTTTCTATCTGAGGTTTATTTTCAATGCGTTTGATCTTTTCTTTGATCAATTCGATTTCATTTAAAATGGATTTAAGTTTTGCATCTGTTTTTTCTTTATCAACAACGGTTTTTAAGAGATCCTCAGTTTGTTTTTTCTCAATTTGTAAATCTTTTAATTCCTCTTTTAATTCTTTTATTGATTTGAATTCTTTCAGTTCAATACCATTTGTAATATCAATTT